>JADFMM010000083.1 GCA_022563885.1 Planctomycetota bacterium
TGGGCGGCCGAGGCAATGAAAAAGGCCGGCCAAGAGAACGTACGCCTCGAGCCGGTGATGGTGCCGCACTGGGTGCGTGGCAAGGAATCGCTAACCATGATCGCGCCGCGGCCTTACGAGATTCCCATTCTCGGTTTGGGCGGGTCGGTCGGCACGCCGCCCGAAGGCATCACCGCCGAAGTGCTCGCCGTGCGCGACGAAGCGGATCTTGAGAGACTCGGCGAGAGCGCTCGCGGCAAGATCGTGCTGTTCAATAACGACATGCGGGTCACGCACCCCGGTGAGAAATGGAACTATGGGACGGCGGTGCGCTATCGCTCGATCGGCGCTCGGCTGGCCTCCGAGAAAGGCGCCGTAGCTTGCGTGATTCGATCGGCAGCTTCGGACAGCATGCGCACGCCGCACACCGGCGCTATGCGTTACGGTGATGCCAAGGTCAAGATCCCGGCGGCGGCGATGAGCACCGAGGACGCCGACATGATTACGCGGCTGTGTGCCCGCGGCGTGGTGGTGAAACTGACATTGAAGATGGAAGCGAAGACCCTGCCGGACGCCGAGTCCGCCAACGTCATCGGCGAGCTGCGCGGCTCGACTTGGCCTGACGAAATAGTGGTCATGGGCGGGCACATCGATTCATGGGACACTGGCCAAGGGGCCCACGACGACGGCGGCGGGTGCGTGGCGAGCATGGAGGCCATCAACGTGCTCCGCAAGCTGAACATGCGACCCAAGCGGACCATTCGTGTGGTGTTGTGGACCAATGAAGAAAACGGCCTGCGCGGCGGTACGAAATACGCGGAAGTACACGCCGACGAATTGGCCAATCACGTCGCCGCCATCGAATCGGACAGCGGGATGTTCCGGCCGACCGGGTTCGGGCTTGAGTGCAAAGACGACGAACGGCAAGCCGTCGCCGCCGATGGCCCTCGGCGCCCGGAACCAGGAGATGCGGTCGACCAGTCCGGCGCGGAGCATCGAGGCGGCGAGGATGCCGCCGCCCTCGACCAGCAGCCGATTGACCTGGGCAGGCCAGCTATAGTCGACTTTCCCTTCGCTCAGTTCGCGAACCACGTCGCCCGGGACTTCGCCCAAGGTGACCAAATCGTTGCGCCAATCGTGCACGCGGATCATGGCAGGCGGCAGGCTGCCAAACATGCGTTTGATCTCTGCTTCCGTCATGGCGGCGTGCGTGCCCAGGGCGGGCAAGACGTCGGTGAGCGCAGCGCCATAGTAATCCCAGGCCATTTCCGTGAGTCGTCCGGCCTGTGAATAGAAGCGGGTGATGTCCGGTGGGATGGCCAGGACCTTCTTACGGGGACCCAGAGCCTCCAATGTCTGGCGTAAGGCGTCACGCAGGCCCTCCGCATCGATGGTGTCCGTCTTGTCACCGCGTTCGAAGAAAAGCATCTTGGCTCCCTAGGTATGCCATGGAGGGTTCTCAGGCAGATACGCTTCGAATTCCTCGATGAGGCCCTGCTGATAGTCACCGGCATACTGTAGATTGAGGAATTTGTCAAAGGCTTCTTCGTGGAAGCGTTGCCAGGATTGAGACTCCTGACCCGGATTGATGGGATAGAACAGGGCGTCATTGGCGCGGGCGGCCTTGAGGTCACCCGGCGCATCGCCGATCATCAGCACGTGATCGGCGGCAAACTTGCCCTCCGTTGCGTATTTCAGATGCTCGGCCTTGGTGCCCAACTCCTGACCGGCAATGACGTGGGGATAGGCGTCAATCTGATGTTCCGCCCATTCCCGCTCCAGGGCCTCGGTCGGGGTCTGCGAGCAGACGATCATGTCGGCCTTGGGCTGGATCTGCGCCAGGCTCTCACGCACATAGGGGAAGGGCGGGATTCCCTTGACGATCTCTGCAATCAGTTCGTTGACGCGCCGGCTCCAGGTCAGTACGTGTGACAACTCTTGCCGCGCCTCCTCGCCGCCGGCCTCGGCGACGGCCTTTTCCAACCCTGCGTCGCTCAAGAGGCTCTTGGGATCGCGAACCCAACGAAGATAGTGCTCGAAGGCGGGTACTTGGAATTTTCGCTCTTTGACGAGGGGGTGGCTGGGCAACAGTTCACTGAGGATCCTCGCCGCCGTGATGTGTCGATTGGCCCCGCGCGTCTTGCTGAAGAGATCGGCGAAGTCCTTGCACTCACGCGCCGCCTGGGCCACGGGCTGCAGATGGAAATAGCCCACCAAGAGCGGGCAGAAGCATTCACGATGCTTGATGCCCATGGTGTCGAAGACACAGCCATCCGAATCGATCCCGACAAAAAAGGATTTGGTCGCTTGCAGCGTCTTCAACGGTTCTGCTAGATCCGGCATGGTGTCATTCCTTGTTGCTATACGCCGCTGAAGGCGCTGAAGCCGCCGTCGATGGGAATCACCACGCCCGTGACAAAAGCGGAAGCGTCACTGAGTAGCCACTGAACGGCGCCGGTCAGATCCTCCGGTGTGCCAAAGCGGTCCATGGGCGTGTGACCGATGACGGTGTTGCCTCGCGCGGTCAGATCTCCCTTGTCGTCGGTCAAGAGGAAGCGATTCTGTTCCGTCAAGAAGAATCCGGGGGCGATGGCATTGACGCGGATCTTGGTGGAGTAGTTTTGGCAGAGGTGGACGGCGAGCCATTGGGTAAAGTTACTCACCGCCGCCTTGGCCGCGGAGTAGGCGGGGATCCGCGTCAGCGGACGGAAGGCATTCATACTGGAGATATTGAGAATATTCCCTTCGCCCTGATCGGCCATCTGTTTGCCGAAGATCTGGCTGGGCAGGAGCGTCCCCTGGAAGTTCAGGTCGAAGACCCAGCGAATGGCATCCGAGGGCAAGTCGAAAAAGGAGAGTTCGTCGCTGGCGGTGGCCTCTTTCTTGTTGCCGCCGGCCCCGTTGATCAGGGCATCGATCTTGCCGAATTCCGCCAGGGACTTTTCGCAGGCCTGCTGAACGCTATCGCGGTCCAGCACGTTGGTGTGCACGGCCACGGCGTGGCCGCCCGCTGCCCTGATTGCCTTGCAAACGGTTTCGGCCGCCTCGACGTTGAAGTCGAGAATACTGATACGGGCGCCCGCCTTGGCCAGGGCGGTGGCCATGGCGCCGCAGAGCACGCCGCCACCCCCGGTGATCACAACGTTGATGTCTTTGACACTAAAATCCGATTCCATCATCTGTCCTTAATTGGGATTGAATTCCGAACACTTCTTTGTCACATGCTTGCGCCCGAAGCGCATATACTGCGGCAATCCGTCCGGGCCGACTGCGACCGGGGCCTCTCCCTGCACCAGGGGACGGACGTAGTCCAACATGGCCTGGGTGACACCATTGCCCTCCGGTGTGATATACTGCGGTGGAAGACACTTCTCTCCGTTGGCGACGTCACTGAGGGCCGCCAGGGCCGTGCTACACTGATAGCGTTTACCTGGGGCCCGGACGAGTGTCACCATCTTGCCGTTTTCGCCGCTGAGCGCCTTTTCCACTGCCGTCTTGCCACAGAGGGTGGCCTCGTTCACGTCTGTCAAGGAGGCATAGTGCATGGCGCTGCGTTGATTGGTGCCCAGTTTGTTGAAGCGGGTCTTGATGCCGACCTCTCTTTCAATCACGGCCTTCAGCATCTCGGCGACGCCTCCCAGTTGGGCATGGCCAAAACTGTCTATGCCGATACCCGAGGTCTCGGCCGTGACATACTGGCCCTTGTCATCCTTGAGACCTTCACCGGCCACGATGAACACCCGCCCGAATTCTGCGTGGACCGCCTTGACGTCGGTCACCAACTTCTCGAACGAGAAGGCCGCCTCGGGCATGTAGATCAGGTGGGGGGCGTCCTGAGGTTCGCGTCGTGCCAGGCCCGTCGCTGCCGCGATCCAGCCCGCATTGCGGCCCATGACCTCCAAGATCGAACAGGTGTCGCTCGTGTAGAGGGCCTCGGTGTCCCGGCCCGCATTCATGGCCGCGGTGGCCACATACTTGGCCACGCTGCCGTAGCCCGGACAGTGATCGGTGTAGGCCAGGTCATTGTCAATGCTCTTCGGTATGCCCATGCAGCTGAGTTCATACTTGGAATCCGCCGCCAACTTGTTGATCTTGTCGGCCGTGTCCATGGAATCGTTGCCGCCGGCATAGAAGAAGGCGCGAATGTCATGGGCCTTGAAGACGTCGAGAATGCGCTCGTAGTCGATACGGGACTCGGCCAGGTTCTTCAATTTGTAGCGGCAGGAGCCGATGGCGGCTGCCGGGGTCCGTTTCATGGCCTCGATGGTCTCGGGTGTCTCCCGGCCGAGGTCGAAGAGCTCTTCTTGCAGAATGCCGAGAACGCCATTCGTGGCGCCGAAGATGGTGCCGATTTCCCTCGCACGCAGCGCCGCCTGGATCGCCCCGGCCGCACTCGCGTTGATCACGGTCGTGGGTCCGCCCGATTGAGCGATGACGGCGTTGTATGTGTGGGGCATGGTGAGACCACCTAATTGGACGCAGGATAATAGTCTATAAAACGAACTAGTATAGGAGTGGCCGGCACCCCCTATCAAGAAGATTTCCCGATCAAAGTCGATATTTGTTGGGTTTAGGTAGATCGTATCTTGTCCAGGCCTCCCTCTCAATCTGTTGTGCCTCTTTCAGCGCAAGCAGGTGGACAGTGACCGAGTGCCGCGGCCCTGGCGATCACGCCCTGATGAAGGGGGCTGCCGTGACCGCGGTGCCTGCGTGAGCCTCACATGATGGGCTGCGGTGACTTTCGGTAAGTCGCTTTTGACGGTTGCACAGAAGGCGATATAATAACACCCGCTGAAATCGTTCTACCGCATAGAATGTTGGGCAAATGAAGTGCGTGTCTCGTACCCGTACTCGGTTTTAGGTATAACAGTATTCGAGTACGATTAACAGCAAGGAGTCCCCTGTGACAGATCAAGTCCTCCAGAGTGACGATAGCTCAGTTGCCCTCGGCCACGATGTCACGCAGCCTTGGTCATCGACGAAGAGCCATGCGGTCTTCTGGTCATTGGCGGTGTCCGTGTGCGCGCTCGACCTCTGGAGTAAGTACGCGATTTTCAGGCATCTGCACCCCGATGCTGTAATGGACCTGATTCCCGGCTGCCTGCGTTTTGCCCTGGCGCTCAACGACGGCGCCGCCTTCAGTATCGCCCGCGGGAAAACGGCCCAGCTGGTGGCCATCTCTGCCGTGGCCCTGGTGGGGGTCCTGGGCTGGTTCATCTTTGGCAGGGGCCACTCCAAACTGATGACTGTCTCATTGGGGCTCTTAGTCGGCGGGATCACGGGCAACCTCTATGACCGAGCCTTCAACGGAGGCCAGGTACGCGATTTCATCGATGCCTATATCGGCAGCCATCACTGGCCGACCTTCAACGTAGCAGACAGCGCGCTCTGCATTGCCGTGGGATTGTTTTTGATCTCCGCGATGCGGGCGCCTAAGGAAGGCAGTAATCAGTAATCGCTAGTCAGTGGTCGGCGGGCGGTAGCCACTGTTCACTGTTCACTGGCTTTCACTGCGACGCTTGGTCCAAAACATGTTCCGCAACAAAAATCGGCGCATCCTGGGCCGTGCTCAGGGCTACCGCATCGGAGGGGCGACAGTCGATCTCAATTTCGTCGTCGTCTTGATGCAGGTAGAGGCGGGCATAGAAGGTGTGTTCTCTCAGGTCGTTGATGACGGCACGGTCGATGGTCGCCCCCAGTTCTTCGATGACGGTGTTGAGTAGATCGTGGGTCATGGGACGTTCCGGTTCCGTGCCCTTGAGCCAGCGATCGATGGCGAAGACCTCCACCATGCCGATCACGATGGGAATCGAGCGATTTCCGTGTATTTCCTTGAGAACGATCAACTGCTGATCGGACTCTTCGTTGATGATGATCCGTGATAGTTCGACTTCTATGTCCACGATCGGGTCTCCGCCGGGCGGCCGGTGGCCTAGCCCAGCTCCGCCAAATGTTTCTCAACGGTCGCCAACTGCTCCTGCAGTTCGGCGTGCTTCTGCTGGGACTGCTGCACGACTTCGGGTTTGGCCCGCTGTAAGAACTGCTCATTGTTGAGCTTTCCCTCGACGCCTCGGAGTCCTTTTTCGACCAACTGCTTCTGCTTCTCCAGGCGGGCTCGCTCCGCGGCCGGATCCACGACGTCATGCACGTACACCTCGATGGCGCCGGCCACCGCCACCGCCGCGTTGTCCGGTTTTTCCAGGTTGACTGCGACGTCGAAGGACTCCAGGTTGGCCAGTTGTTCGATCAGCGTCCGGTTGGTCGACAAGACCTGGGAGATTGCATCCGTGGTCTTGGCCGACACCACTAGTTTCAGCCCGGGCGAGATATTGCGGGCGCTGCGGACCTCGCGGAGGGTGCGGATTGTCGTCTGCACCAGTTCGATGTCGGCCTCCACCGCGCAATCGATCAGCGAGTGGGTCGTCCGAGGCCAATCCGCCACCACGAGGGCCGTCGAGGGAGGTGACTCGACCAAGCCTGTCAGTCTACGGGTGGGGACGATGTCGTTCAGGTTCTTGAATATCCCCTCGGTGATAAAGGGCAGGAAGGGATGGAGCAGCCGCAGCGTCTGATCCAAGACGAAGGCCAGCACGTTCTGTGTGGTCGCCTTGCGTTGCGGATCTCGCATCTTGGGCTTGGCCCATTCCAGATACCAATCGCAGAGGTCGTTCCAGAAGAAGCGATAGAGCTGGTTCAGGGGATCGCTGAACTTAAAGCCTTCCAGCAAATCGGACACCTCGCTGATGGTCCGGTTGAGGCGGGACAAGATCCAACGATCCGGGGCGTCCATGGCGGCGGCATCGAAGGCATCGGGGTCCGTGCCCTCAAGATGGGTCAGCGCGAAGCGGGAGGCGTTCCAGAGCTTGTTGCAGAAGTTTCGTCCGCTGTCGAATTTGGCCGAGCTATTCACGGTCCGGCCGTCGGGCAGGGTGATCGCCGTGACCGGCATGCGAATATCCTGGGTGTCGGTCGTCATGCTGGCCAGGGTAAAGCGCATGGCATCCGCCCCGTGGCTGTCGATTGCCACCAGGGGGTCTATACCATTGCCCAGACTCTTGGACATCTTGCGTCCCTGGCCATCCTGGATCATGGCGTGGATGTAGACATCTCGGAAAGGAATATCACCCAGGCAGTATTGTCCCATCATGACCATGCGGGAGACCCAGAGCGTGATAATCTCGCGGGCCGTGCAGAGCACACTGCCCGGGTAGAAGGCCTGGAGCTGATCGCTCTCGACCGGCCAACCCAGCGTACTAAAGGGCCACAGGGCCGAACTGAACCAGGTGTCCAGCACGTCTTCGTCCCGTTGCCAGCCTTGAGCCTCCAACTCGACCTCCAGCGATTCGCAGTCGTCCGCGATGGAGAGATAGGTTACCGGGCCCTCATCGGTTTCGCCTACCACAACGTGTACTTGATGCTTCTCGTGGTTCCCCGCGCTGTGCGTACCGGCCTTGGACCAAACCGGAATGCGGTGTCCCCACCAGAGCTGCCGACTGATGGGCCAGTCCCGCAGATTCTCCAGCCAGGTCTGATAGGTCTTGGCATAACGCTCGGGCACGAAGCGGAGACGCCCGTCCAGCAGGGGGGCCAGGGCAAGCCCGGCCAGGGAATCGATCGGAACGTCCGTTCCCTTCAGCACGGTCAGTTCCCCCCCAGACTCCACCAGATCCGGATGCTCGGCAACCCAATCCGAAATCCGCACTCCAATGTCCGAAATCGGTTTTTTCACCGCCACATACCACTGATCCGACAGATAGGGTTCGATCGGCACGTGGCTGCGGTAGCTGTGGCCCACCTCGTGCGTGTAGTCACGAACGTCTTCGAGCAGCTTTTCCTGGCGAAACCATTCGATGATGGCGGCCCGGGCCTCGAATCGGTCCATGTCCAGCAGGGCCTGGGCCTCCGGCTCGTTGGCGTCATCCCAGCCATATCGGTCACTGATCGAGCCATCCGGCGCCATCACATTGATCACCGGCAGATCGTGACGTTGGCCGATCTGCCAGTCATCGGGATCATGGGCGGGCGTGACCTTCAGAAAACCCGTCGAGTATTTCGCCTTATCATCCTCACTCTCGGGATCGGGCAAGACCACGTGCTCATCGGCAATAATCGGAATCAAGCGTCCCACGATGGGCAGACGCACCTGCTTTCCCACCAGCGCCTGGGCACGGGGATCGGATGGATGCATGGCGACCGCCGTGTCCCCCAGCATGGTCTCGGGACGCGTCGTCGCGACGGTCACGGTCTCTACGATTCGCCCGTCCAGTTCCACGGGCTCGACCAAAGGGTAACGCAGATACCAGAAGAATCCCTGGATCGTTTCGTGTTCGACCTCATCGTCGGCCAGCACGGTTTGCGTGGCGGGATCCCAGTTGACCAAGCGCTTGCCGCGATAGATCAGACCGTCCTTAAACAGTTTGAAGAAGTTGGCGCGCACGGCACGGGCACAGACCTCATCCATGGTGAAGCGGGTCCGTTGCCAATCACAGGAACAGCCCATGGCCTTGAGTTGTCCGATGATCCGCGTCTCATAGTCATCCTTCCAGGCCTGAACGCGGGCGATGAATGCCTCACGCGTAAAATCGGTGCGACGTTTATTCTCCTCCGCCAGGATGCGCTTCTCCACCACCGTCTGCGTGGCAATCCCGGCATGATCCGTCCCCGGCATCCACAGGGTCTCCACCTGTTGCATGCGGCGAAAGCGGATCAGGATATCCTGTAAGGTGTTGTTCAGGGCATGGCCCAAGTGCAAGGCCGCCGTCACATTGGGCGGTGGAATGACGATGGTGTAGGTCGGCATGCCCGCCTCGCCGGGGGGCTCGGCGTGAAAGTAGTCCCCGGAGGTCCAGAGTTGCCGGACTTCCTCTTCCACGCGTTTCGGGTCATAGACTTTGGGTAATTCTGCCGCCATGACGTTTCTGTTGCTCGCGTTTCTGTTTTATAAGGTCGCTATTTGTTTTCGTACTCGTAATCGTACTCAAGGCTCGGTTTTCAAAAGCCGAGTACGATTACGAGTACCGCTGCGCTGAGTACGATTACGAGTACGAGAATCCAATAGGAATCGTCGTTTGCTCGTTGCCTGTTCGCTCCTTTGTCGGCCCTAGAGAGGCTCGCCCACAGCAAAGCTTGAGCCAAGCATCTTATCAGAGGGCTAGCCTGCTGTAAAGGAGACAGGATTCACCACGCCTGAACCGCGGCAAAGCTTCCTACCAGCCGAATGGACTTCTGTCCAAGGGACTGGTATTATAACGTCTGAAAACCACGCGGACAGCGAAGAGCCGCGGGCGGGTCAGGCATCTGTGCGGACGCCAGATGAACACGCATAGGAATGCGGACATGAGTCTTGTGGTCCGATTGTCGGCGTGGTTCGCGTACCAGCATGAATTCATCGTCGGCTCATCCGGTTTGTTTCGACCACGGGCAGGACGCGAGTGATCTAGTCGGTTGGCAAGAGACCTATGGGCAACGAAACTCCCACGATCTTTGATCACGAGAAACTCGACGTGTATGGGGTCAGTCTGGATTTTGTCGCCTGGTCCTTCAGCTTGGCCGAGAAGTTGAAGGGCCCGATGCGCTTCGCCCGAGATCAACTACTTCGAGCCTCGCAATCGATCCCTCTCAATATCGCCGAAGGGAACGGCAAACGTTCTCTGCGGGACCGCGGTCACTTTTTCGAGATAGCCCGGGGCTCTGCGCTTGAGTGCGCAGCGCTCATGGATGTCCTTATGCGCACGAAGGCCATTCAGACCGAGGAGGGCGAGAACGCCAAGGGATCTCTGCAACGGATCGTTACTATGTTGACTGGCCTGATCAATCGAAGCGGTGAAGGCGTCCGTGAACACGAGATGGAGTATGGTGTCAGTTGGGATCGAGTGGTGTATGAATACGAACGCGAGGACGACAAGGACGACTGACGGGGGTAATGTGGCCCCTCGTACTCGTAATCGGCTTTTGGAAACTTTGGTTCAAGAACCTGCGCGGGTAAGCGATCAGTTTCCACAGCTTGAGGATCAGAAAAACCGATTACGATTACCGCTTCGCTGAGCACGAGTACGATTGGCTGTCGCCGGGACCAGAATCCCTGCTGGTCATCTCAATCGGCCCCGCATAGCGTCGAGCACGAACGCATTGGAGAGGTGGCCCCTCGTACTCGTAATCGGCTTTTGGAAGCGTCGTTGAGAAAAAACGATCGAGGGCCTGATTACGAGCGTTTCCTGAGCGTGACCTGGATGTGATTAACCTCCACGTGGAACTCGGGGGCCGGATTGCCGTTGTCCTGGAGGGCCTTGCGGGCAATTTGGATTCCGACCCCAAAACGCTGGACGAATCCCAGATTCCGCATGACTTCCGCAACATTGGGGTTCCTGTAGTCCGTGATGCCGGGCCGCCCAAAATTGTCGACGGACACCTGTCCAAAGGGACCGCCGGGATTCTGAATCTCCACCCGGTCTCTAAACCATGTCACCCGAACCGGCGCATTAGATGTCGCATAGTCACGATGCATGATGGCGTTGCGAAGCAATTGCTGAAACGCGTCCAAGGGGTAATCCGGATAACGTTTTTCTGTAGAACCGGAGCGTATGTCGGTGGGAATGCGGATATTGGCCTGGATGACATCGTCCAGCCTACGCAACAGTTCTGGGAGCGGGCCGGAAAGATCCTTTTGGTCGGCAATGGGGTCGCTTAGAACCCCGCCATCAATCCTAAGGAACTGGACATAGGCGCCCGGAACGAATGAAACGGGTTCCTTGCCGGTAGCCAGCATCCCTACGACCGTGGGTATGCCCGGCTCCAGAGATTGGATGAATCTAAGTGACGCCAATTGCTGGCCAAGGGTCCGGTCATTGGCCTCAATGACGTCCGGAGCAATGGCTGAAGGTAAATAAACGCGCTCGAAAATGACGGTATCGAGGTCATCCATCGAAGCTGATGACAGAGGTTGTAGATCATAGGGCAGATCTTTTGCGACCCGCTTTTCATTGCCACCGAGGAGTGTTTCAAGTTCTTTGTCTGTCATTCCGGTGCTCTCATCCGTGAGTGAAACTCAGGACTGATCCTCAATGGTTAGCTCTTTAGTTTGGCAAATTTGGCTTCAATCGCACTCGAAACCGCGCGAAAGAACGCTCACTCGCAGGGTGACGATCGAGTCTTGAGCAAGAGCCTAGCACATGAGGGGCTCAGATCAAGGAATACGGAGTTTCTTTCCGGCCAGGGTCGCTGTATACGCGGCCTGAAGCTCTGCAAATAAAAGCGTTTGCTCTCATCGAACTCTTGCTCGCAATAGGCATGATCCGGTTTTGTGCCGCACGTCAGACGCTATACTGAATCATCAGATACCGACTTTTTCAGACGCAGCACCTTGATCTCTGTCCGCTCTTTATGTTCTTCCTCCTGGTGGTCTTTGCCGTGGTCCGAGTCGGGCTCCGTCGATTCTGTGCCGCGATCCTTCTTCTCTTCCAAACGCTCGAAGCGTTCGAAGAGCCGGTCGAGTTTTTCTTCGATGCTCTTGAGGCGATCGCCCTGGCTCTCCTTTAGGTTTTGAAAGTGTTTGGGCAATTCGTGTTTGTCTATGAAGTCCTTCAGGTGTTCGAGCAGGCTCTCGGTGTACACTTGCCACTCTTCGACGGGATGATCTTCAATGAGGTCCCACAGGGTCTGGGTGTGGTTCTTGATGACCCTGGTACGGCTCTTTTGGCGGGAATCCCTCCGCGCCGCTCTGACGGCCCGCTCCGCGGTATCTCTGACCTCCGTCGGAAGCGTACGGATCTTGCCGATGGTGGTCCTGAATGTCTTACCCCTGCGCTTGCATACCAGGCTCGAGTCGCTGTCGTGGGGATCACCGCTGATGGAGACGCTGACGGGATGATCGCCATCGGAGTAGCGGAACTCATACTGCTCGGAGAGAGACCTGTGGAGGCGACGCGACAGGAGCGGTTCTATGTTCAAATCGATCCAATGATCCTGGGCGGGATCGAAATGGAAGACTTTGCCGGGTTGCCAGGTATGGACCACATCGGGTTCCCTCGGGTATTTCGGGTCAAATCTTTCTGATTTTTCCGCCAGGGTGATGGCGATGTCCTGACGCCGGCCGAGACGAATGATTTCGACCGTGACGGCCTGGCCCGCCCCGGTCTGCGATATCGTCTCCGCGAACTCTGGAAAGTCCACGACCGGACGGCCGTTGAGCATGGTGATGATGTCATCACGCTCTAAGCCGGCCTGATCCGCCGGTCCTCCCCGGTGCAGGTTGCGGATGCGAAGCCCCTGGTCCGGTTCCAGGCGCAGATGTTTGCTCAGCAGCGGCGACAGAGGCTCCGAGTCGAGCAACACGCCGATGTAGGACTGGCCACGGGCCTGGGCATAGAGCGGCAACGCGAACAGAGTGACTGCCAGTGCCGCGACGATAAAACGGTTTTGGGTTTTCATTGTAAGTTCCTTTCATTATTTCCAAATCGTTTGTGCACGACAAGGGCACACCGATTACTGATTACTGATTACTGATTACTGGTCGCTGCTTTCAAAGATCCTCATCGTAAACCGCCGGCCTCACCTTGTCTTCGCGAAGGCCCTCGACGACCCATAGATTTCCCTCTTCATCCGTGAATCGATACCAATCGATATTACGTTGGACCCGGCTGTTGCCATTGACCCGCGTGACGGGCAGGGTCTGGGGGGCGGCGTGCGTCTCCACACCCGTTGAAGCGAAGGGTTCAGTCGTGTCGACCGGCTGTCTACTCAACGCCATCTGCAGCGTAACCGTGATCAAGACACCCGCGGCCAGACCTGTGGTGAACCGAGAGCAGCACCATGACCGCAGGGTCGCCAGGGTGCTTGCGCCCGACCGGCTTCGCAGAGCTGCCCGCACGATGGTTTGGGCCGGTTGCCCCTGCCTGAGCTGTTGCTCCATGCCGCGGCGTCCCGCGCGGTGGAGCCGGCCGAGTTGCTCGAAGAGGGTCATGGCGGCGGGATCGGCGGCGAGCGTTTCCTCGAGCAACTGGTCCTCGATCGGGGTGATCTCGTCGTCCAGTCGTCTGCTGATGAGTATCTCCAGCGTGTCGTGATCGATAGTCATGGCTTAAGTCCTCTGGGGTACTCTCTTCTCTGTCATGCGGTCCAGGATCATACGCCGCGCCCGTACCAGGCGAATCTGAACGGTCGTGAGCGGTACGTCCAGGATCGCGGCGATATGGTTGTAAGAGAGGTTCCGGCTGTGCTGTAGGAAGAGCACCTCTCGATATTTGTCGGGTAATGCCTGGGCGGCGCGGAGCACCTGTTCATATTCATCGGAGAGTTCCGCCTCTTTGGCGCCGTCCTGTTGCTCGGCCGGATGGTGACGGTCCGCGGGGGGCACGTCCTGCCCCTGTCGGGTCCGCTGCCGGCACCACTTGATCGCCTCTCGGCGGGCCAGACAGGCCAGCCAGGCCCGGTAGCTGTGCGGTTCCCTGAGTTGGTCGATCTTGTTGATGACCCGGATACAGATTTCCTGCAGCACATCGTCCACCTCTGCTGTCCTGCGCACGATCCCTATGACCAGTGCCTTGAGCCAATCCCAGTTGTGCAGCAGCAACTGTTCAATTGCCTCGCGATCACCCGTCCGAGCGGCACAGACGAGTGCGAGTTCCCTTTCGTCAAACTTTTTATCCAACGTTAATTCCATTGGGGCCTTTACTGTATATAGAGCGAGCGAGCGGAGGGTTCATACATGAAATTGTAGTTTTTAGTTCTTTGTTCTTAGTTGGTAGTTTGCTGCCGCTACTGCCCAATGGCCCCCCTTGGTTCGATCTTCGAACTAAGAACTAAGAACTAAGAACTAAGAACTGTGATCTACCATCACTCCCTCAGATCCTTCTGCGCCCAGATGGCGAGGCAGGCGCCGGTCAGCAGGATCACTCCGAAGATCGCTTGCCGGGGCACCATGCGTTCACCGAAGAAGTGGTGAGAAATGCAGAGTACGAGGCCCGGCTGGATGAGGATGATGAGAGCGGGCAGGGTGGGGCCGATACGCTTGATGGCGGCGTAGTAGCAGATGTGACCGAGCGCGATGGGGAGGATGCCCGAGAGGACCAGAATGAGCCAGGTCTTGGGCCGCAGGCTGAGGCAGTCGCCGATGTCACCGAAGCAGGCGGCCACGATCCAGAGGCCCAGGGCCGTGAAGAGGCTGATGATGGAGAATGAGGTCTTGGAGTCCACATGATGCAGTCTGATCTTGACCGCGAGGGTGTACACGGACCAGAAGAAGGCGGCGCCGATTGCCATGGCGATACCCCGTCCGGAGGCGGAGGCGGTGAAGGTCTCCTTGAGACTCACCACGCCGATGAGGCCGGTCACGGAGAGGCCGAAGCCGAGCCAGAAGCGGGGGCTACGCAGGAGGACGCGTTCGGCCGGGATCAGCAGCATGGAGAAGGCCGCCACCCAGAGGACGTTGGTCTTGGTGAGCAGCACGCCCAAGGCGGGATTGAGATGATAAAACATGGCCGCCCAGAGACTCTGCATGGTGACGTTGGCGGCGGCGGGCAAGAGGGCCCTCTTACAGACGTCGCGGGTGAGGGCGCCCCGCTTGACCGATTGATAGAACAGCGGCGTGCAGACGAGGAAGGCCACCGAGTAACGCAAACAGTTCTGGGTCCAACTGTCGAGGTAGTCGCTCAGGTACTTGATGAAGTTGGGCCCCAGGGACCACAGCATCAGCGTGGTCAGGCAGGCCAGCGTGCCCACACGCCTCTGTTTCGCAGTGTCCTGCTTGTTAGGACTCATTTAATTATGCGCGGCTCCTCAGCATCTCTAAGGCGATGGAGGCCACTTCGTCGCGGGTTCGTTTGGCTGCCAAGGGCTGGGTGATGCCGATCAGTTCTTGACTGAGCCGGGCCAAGGCCTGGGGGGCATCGATCATCTCGATGGCCTTGGCGATGATGGGGTCCACGGAGGAAAAGTAGGGCATGAATTCCGGGACCAGGTGTCGGCCGGCCAGCAGGTTGACGAGGGAGAGCAGTTTCGATTTGACCAGCCAGCGTCCCACCCCGTGCCAGAGGATGCGACTCATCTGGTACATGACGATCAGGGGACAGCCGGCCGACGCGACTTCCAGGGTGGCGCTGCCGCTGGTGACCAGGGCGAAGTCGGATTGGAGTGCGGTGTCGCGGACCGAGTCCACGGTGTAGCGGCACGCGAGGCCGGGGAGTTGGGCCTTGCGTAGCGCCTCCTCGCGTTTTTGACTGGCGGCCACGACCGTCAACTCCGCCTCGGGGTATCGTCTCTTGAGGGCCAGGGCGATCTGCTGCATGGGTTGCCAAAGGGTCTCGATCTCGGCTTTGCGTGATCCGGGGATGAGGGCCACTTTGACCCGTCTCGGATCGAAGTCGGCATAGTCCTTGACACAGGGGCTGAGGTCGGTCGACACATCGTCCAGGAGAGGATTGGAGACGAACGTGGCGTGGATACCCCTTTCGGTAAACCACTGTTCTTCAAAGGGGAGGATACAGCAGAGCCGGTCGCAGCAACGACGCAGCTTGCGGATGCGCCACTCGGCCCAGGCCCAGTATTGGGGGGCCACGTAGAAGAGGGTGGGAATGCCGGCCTTGCGGGCGGCCTTGGCGACGTGGATGTTGTAGGCGTGAGAGTCGCAGAGGACGACGAGGTCCACCCGGTTTTTTTGAAAGTAGTCACGAATGCGTCTGACCAACTTCCAATAGGTGGCCACCTCGGCAAAGGCGTTGTAGGTCATGGCAGCTTGGTCCGCAGTGGATGCGAGCAGCCGGCAGCCGGCAGCTTCCATTTTAGGACCACCGGTACCGACGAACTCGACGGAAATGTTCCGCTCCTGGATCGCTGCGATCAGGTGGGCGCAGTGTGTGTCGCCGCTCTGCTCGGCTGCACTGATGAAGATCCGATATTCCTTGGCCTCGTCTGTCATGCCTGAGTTTTTCCGTGATTGATCGCCTTCGGAGCGCCGAAAACGGGTCACTTTAACCGAATCTGCTGCGCATGGCCAAGGATTATGGGGCACCGTTTTTGCTTTAGCGGCGTGTTGATCGTGACGACCTCCTGGGAGAGATGGATAGCAAACCCACAAAACCAAAGAGCAAGATCGAGGCGTCCGACAAGGCGGTCCACGGGATCACTCAGAGCATGTTGGAACATGTCGGTGGGGTGGCCAAGTCCTGCGGCGCGACGGCCGTCTTCGTCTATGCCGATGCGCTGCAGGGGGAGCCCGTCTCTTTTTTGGCGGTGCCCGATGCCCGTGTCTACTATGTGACCAAGGAGGTCTCTCCGGAGAAGGTGGAAAATGAGTCCATGGTTCAGTTCTTGCGTGTCCCCAACGTGCCCATGACGCGGATCGGTCAGGTCAAGATAACCGCCTTCCTGGCGCTGTCGAAGGGGTTGGTCGCGCGGGGGGATCGCGTCTGTTTCGTCACGGGCGTGGAGGGGAGTGGCAACCTCGATACGATCATTGTCACCGAGGTGGGGCGCGAGTTCGAATTGCTCTCTACGCTGGAAGACAGCAGTCCCATCCCCGTTAATATCAAGCCTGCCGTTATTGAGCGGGTGGTGGATTTGGCTTCGGAGATCGGCAAGGAGGGACGCGAAGGTAAGCACGTGGGGACAATCTTCGTGGTAGGGGACAGTAAACGCGTGTTGCCCTTGACGCGACAGCTCATTCTGAATCCCTTTAAGGGGTATCCCGACACGCAGCGAAACATCCTGGACCATTCGTTTGAAGAGACCCTCAAAGAGCTGGCTACCTTGGACGGGGCCTTCATTGTCCGTGGCGATGGTGTCGTGGAGTCCTGTGGGACCTATTTGAAGACCGCGAGCCAAGAAGAGTTTGAATTGCCCCGCGGCCTGGGGGCCCGTCATCAGGCCGCCGCGGCCATTACCGCCGTCACGGACACCATTGCCGTCACCGTGAGTCAATCGACCGGCACCGTGACCATCTTTCGCGGCGGGGCCATCATCACCGAGATCCAGAAGCCCCGTAGCAGCAGTCTCAGGTCTAAGCCCGGTTCGGGCTAGTGGCTGGTGGCTAGCAAACAGTAGGCATCGACTACTGACCCACTGACCCACTGACCCACTGACCTACTGACCTACTGACCTACTGACCTACTTCAACGCCTTGAGTTTTCTCCCCTTTGGCCCTATCATTAACGAATTTGAATGCGCGGGAGATGCTCGGCATGGGCATATACAAATTGAATAGTCCGTATCAGCCGTCGGGCGATCAACCTCAGGCCATCGACAAGCTGTCCGCCGGCATCAAGCAGGGGACGGCGTTCCAGACGCTGATGGGCGTCACCGGCAGTGGCAAGACCTTCACGATGGCGAACCTGATAGCCCACCACGACATGCCGGTGCTGGTCATCTCCCACAACAAGACCCTGGCGGCCCAACTCTATGAGGAATTCAAGGCGCTCTTTCCGGAGAATGCGGTCGAGTACTTCGTCAGCTACTATGACTATTATCAACCGGAAGCCTATATCCCGCAGCGGGACATCTATATCGAGAAGGATGCCTCGCGCAACGCGGATCTAGACCGGTTGCGACTCTCGACGACCACCAGCCTCTCGACACGTCGGGATTGCGTGGTGGTTTCCTCTGTCTCCTGCATCTTCGGCCTGGGATCACCCCAAGACTATCAGGCCTCCATGGTGGCTGTTCGCGTGGGAGACGAATGCGAACGCAACACGCTGCTGGGGCGCTTTGCCGACATTCAGTACACGCGCAATGACATCGACTTTCAGCGGGGGACCTTTCGTGTGCGTGGGGACGTGGTCGAACTCTATCCCTCCTATGAATCTTTCGCGGTTCGCATCGAGTTTTTCGGCGACGAGATCGAACAGATCGCGTACATCAATCCCGTCTCGGGTGAGGTCCTGGCGCGCGAGACGCAGGTGTTCATCTACCCGGCTCAGCACTACATCATGCAGGCGGATCGTGTGGAGGGCGCGGTGGCCGCCATTCGCGAGGAGTTGGAGCAGCGTTTGCTGACTCTGCGGGGCGAGGCCAAGCTGCTCGAGGCGCAACGTCTGCAGGCACGCACGCTCTACGACGTGGAAATGCTGCAGGAGGTGGGCTACTGTAGTGGGATCGAAAACTATGCCCGCCATCTGGCCGGCCTCAAGGCGGGGGCCAAACCCTATACCTTGATGGACTATTTCCCCGAAGACTATCTTCTGTTCATCGACGAGTCTCACGTGACCATTCCCCAGGTCAAGGCCATGTGGGCCGGGGACCACAGCCGTAAGAGTGTGCTGGTGGAGCATGGCTTCCGGCTGCCCAGCGCGATGGACAATCGCCCTCTACGCTTCGAGGAGTTCCGGGAGTCCTGGTCGCAGGTGCTCTTTGTCTCGGCCACGCCGGGTCCCTTGGAACTGGAGCTGTGTGAGGGGGAGGTGGTCGAGCAGGTGATCCGTCCGACCGGGCTCTTGGATCCCGAGATCTTCGTGTTTCCCGCGACGGATCAGGTGCCTCACCTGTTGGGCGAAATCGAACGCCGGGTGGCGCGTCGGGAACGAGTGTTGGTGACCACCTTGACGAAGAAGATGTCGGAGGTCCTCTCTACCTACATCCAAAACAAGGGATTTCGTTGCAAGTATCTGCACAGCGAAATCGATACGCTGGAACGGATCGAGATCCTGCGCGACTTGCGTCAAGGTGAATTCGACGTACTGGTGGGGGTCAATCTCCTGCGGGAGGGATTGGATCTACCCGAGGTCTCCATGGTGGCCGTCTTGGACGCCGACAAGGAGGGCTTCCTCCGCAGTGAGACCGCGCTGATTCAGACCATCGGCCGTGCGGCCCGCCACGTGCGCGCACAGGTCTATCTCTATGGGGACCGCGTCACGCCATCGATGCAAAGGGCCATCGACGAAACGCAGCGCCGTCGTACCCTTCAGGCGGCGTACAACGAAGAGCATGGCATTACGCCCGAATCGATCCACAAGGAGATTCGCAGGGGGCTCAGCGACCAGATCAAGGCGCGGAAGACCGCCCGCGCGGCCCTACACCTGGAGGATAGAGAGTATGACAAGGTGGAAATGGCCGCCGAGATCGAACGTGAGATGCTCAAGGCGGCGGAAGACCTCGATTTTGAACGCGCGGCCGCCCTGCGGGATCAACTCAAGGACCTAAAAGATCTCCCCAAACTGGTCATCACCGGTTCCCGGAAGAAGAAATCGACCTTCGTAAAAGCCAAGAAGAAAAAGATCAGAGACCGCGCGAGCAGCGGTCGACGGAAAGCATGAGCACCGGCGAATTGGCGTGGCGGCGTATTTCTTTTGACGAAGGGCCTGCCTTTCTGTAGCATTCCGCACGCTATGGCTAAGGGACCGGCAAGAAATAACTCCTCACGCAATGCTTGGACAGGTTCATGAAGGGGCTCCCTGTCGATCGAATCCGGCCTCTCGTCAGGATGGCGGTTGACGAAGATCAGGGACCCGGTGACGTCACGAGCGCGCTGTTGCATGGGGAAGAGAGCAGCGCCCGTGCGGCCCTGGTGGCCCGCGAGCCGCTGGTCCTCTGTGGATGGGAGGTGGCCCGGGAGGTCTTGGCCCAGTACCATCCGCAACTGGCGCTGACAATCCACATCGCCGATGGCGGTCAAGCCGCGGCAGGCCAATCCCTAGGGCTGGTGGAGGGGCCGCTGGTGCCGATGCTGGCTGCCGAGCGGGTGGTGTTGAATTTCCTGCAACGTCTCAGCGGCATCGCAACGCTTACCCAGCGTTATGTCGAGCAGATCCAGGGGACCCAGGCCAAGGTCTTCGATACCCGCAAGACCACGCCGGGTTGGCGTTTGTTGGAAAAGTACGCGGTCCGTTGCGGGGGTGGCAACAACCACCGCATGGGACTCTATGATGCCGTCCTGGTGAAGGACAACCATCTGGCGCAATGGGGTGATCAGTGGATCCCCAAGCTCGAGGCCCTGGTGGTCGAAGCCGCCACACGGGCTTCCGTCCAATTTGTGGAGGTGGAAGTCGACGATTTGGATCAGTTCAAGGCGGTCCTGGGCATCTCGGGGATAGACATCATCCTCCTGGACAACATGGATGAGGAACAGCTTACAGCGGCCGTGTCGCTGCGGGACGAGGCACAAGGGAGTGGACCGCCCCCCTTGCTGGAGGCCTCCGGCGCGATCACGCTGGAAAGAATAGCGTCCGTGGCCCGGACGGGGGTCGATCGGATCGCCGTGGGCGCTATCACCCATGCGGCGGTTGCTGTCGACATTGGCATGGATTGGGCCGACCCGTGATTCGCACCGAGTCACTCAATCCCGACAAGATCAGAGAAGGCTTGCAAACCCGCCACATCGGATCGCAGGTGGTGGTCTTCGACTCGACGTCCAGCACCAACGATCTGGCCGCGCAGTATGGACGCAACCCCGACAACCATGGCTTGGCCATCTTCGCCGAACAGCAGGAGGCCGGGCGCGGTCGAGCGGGCCACCGCTGGCTCAGCCCCCCCGGCGCCGGCATCCTGTGCTCCATTGTCTTGATCGACTCGCCCCTACGTTCCGAGTTGCTCTCCCTGACGGCCGCCGTGGCACTGGCAGAGGCGATCGGTGGGGGGGCTCGGATCAAGTGGCCCAACGACATCCTGCTGAACGGCAAGAAGGTCAGTGGCATCCTCCTGGATGCCTCCGTCTGCGACACGCACCGGATTCACTGCTTGGGCATCGGCATCAACTGCCATCAGGGCAGAGACGATTTTCCCGAGTCGTTGCGTGACTCCGCCACCAGCCTAGACATAGAAACTGGCCTGAGGGTCGATCGCGTGGTCCTGGCCAAGCGTCTCTTGGCGGCACTCGATCTGTGGATGGAGAGGGCTGCCAGCGACGAAGCCGCTGTCGTGCAGCAATGGCAGCAGGCGAGTCTCCAGTTGGCCCACCGCGTGACCCTCTGCTTCAATGGAGAGCGATTCACGGGCAACTGCATCGGCGTCGATCCCCAGCACGGTCTAATACTGCAGTTGGATCATGGTGGAGTGCGCATGTTTGAGGCGGCGCATTCTTCGATAGTGAAGGAATAACGGATCGCAGACCACAGATCACAGATCACAGCAAGCGCGTGACCGACCCACGGACCCACGGACTACTGACAAAGGTTCAACAATGATCAAGACCAAAGAGCTAAGCATTCGCACTCAAAAAGACTGTGAAGTCATCAACATCACCGACCAGGTGGCCCACGTGATATCAGAGTCCGACATCGACAACGGCATTGTCACGATCTTCAACGTGGGCTCGACGGCGGGGGTTACCACGACGGAATTCGAGCCCGGTCTCGTCAATCATGACCTCAAGGCGGGATTCGAACGCCTTGCCCCCCAGTCGGCTCGCTACGAGCACGAAGAGACCTGGCATGACGACAACGGTCACTCGCATGTGCGCGCCTCCTTCCTGGGTCCCTCGCTGACCGTGCCCATCGTCCGCGGACAGATGACCCTGGGGACCTGGCAGCAGATCGTCCTGATCGAGTTTGACACCCGGCCCCGGGATCGGACCGTGGTGTGTCAGGTGATGGGGGAATAGGGCGGTTTGCGGGCGGGGCAGGATTCCTCGTCTCCTCAAACCACCTTGACTCCTACTAAGCCTAGGCATAGCATGTCCCGGTGCTGTCATGATCATTCCGATGACGAGACCTCGTTGAAGTGATCAGGCAAACACGGAGATTTGTGGGTGACCCATCGTGAAGGATGCAGGGCATATGATCGGGCGTTTTTTACTCATTGGACTCTTGTGCCTGCAATGTGGCTGTGGTGATCCGTCGCCCGAGGCGGCGCAGCGGCCCCTGGACCACACGCGTTTTGGGCGAAGTGATACCATCCGGGATTTTGCGCGGCTCGAGGTGCCGAGGTCCGTCACGGTCTCGGGCTACGGTCTGGTCGGCGGCCTGGCTCAGGGAGGATCGCGAGACTGCCCGGATCACATTCGGGCCTATCTCAAACGCATGGTGCGGGGCAAGGCTAACAGTGACATCAACATTGATGAGCTGATAGCCAGCGAATTCACGATGGTGGTCTACCTGGAGGCGGTCGTCCCCGTGGCGGCCATCAAGGCCGATGAATTCGACGTCAAGGTGCTCAGCCTCTCCGGGCTTGCGGCAACGGTCTTGAATGGGGGGTGGCTCTACGAGAGCGATTTGCGGCTGCTTGGCGACGACGTTTCGAGCCCGATGGTCGCTACGGTTAAGGGGCCGGTTTTCGTGCACGAGGGCTCCGATCCGGAGGCACAGCCGCAGAAGGTGGGGCACATCCTGGGTGGGGGCAGGGTCACAGCCGATCCGGCGATCAAGCTGATTCTCGAGGCTGAGGACTATCAGATGACCAGCTGGATGCGAAATCTGATCATCCGACGTTTCGGTCGGGACACGGCCGTGGCGGTATCGGCGGGTCGCATCGTCTTGAAGGTGCCCGTGCGCTATCGACGCCAGCGCTGGCGTTTCTTCGCCATGGTCGAGGCCATGTATCTCAATCAAGCGCCGGAGGTCCTGAACAATCGAACGATGCGGCTGATTGGCGAACTGGCCTCCTCGGAAGACCGGAACAAGCCGGAGATCGCCCTGGAGGCCATCGGGCCGGCCTGCCTGAAGAAAACGGCCGCTCTGTTGCAGTCGTCCGATGAGGCGGTGCGACTGTCCGCGGCTCGCTGTATGACCAATCTGGGCAGTGAGAGAGGGTTGCAGGTGCTCACCACCATTGCCATGGATCCGAGTTCGACTCGGCGCAGGGAAGCGATCAAGGCGATGGGCACGGCGGTGCCCGTCGAGCCCGTGATCAATGTGCTCGAGATGCTGTTGCGCGACGAGGATTTCGACGTTGTGCTCGAAGCCCATGAACTGCTGACGCAACTCTCCCGGGAGAAAATAGACCGCACGCTGGTGGCCGGGAGTTTTTCGATGGAAAGGATCCCCCATACACCCCAAAAAGCCATCGTAGTC
>JADFMM010000084.1 GCA_022563885.1 Planctomycetota bacterium
GCGGGCGTCCTGTGCTGCGGCGGCGTGCTGGCCTGCTACAAACTATTGGTCAAGGGGGAGTCTCCCGATGAGATCCGGCGGCATCTGAAGGACTATGGATGGAGGGCCGAGAAGGACAAGAAACTCCTACTCTTTATCAACGCCAACATGAACCGACTGACAGAACTGCTCTTGGCAGAAGGCGTGATATCGAGCATTCCGAATCCACTGCCGACCCTGTGAGCGCTGGAAAATCCTGCAAGGTGGGCGACGACCCGGGAAAGCCTGCGTGGTATAAGCTTCCTCACTACTCCCTGGCTGTCAAGGTCGTTGCCGGGATCGTCCTGGTGGGCACCTTCTATACGGGGGTGATCAAGAAGAATGGAGACTTTCAGAACCATTACCGCCTGGGCCAAGGTCTCCTCGAAGGCAGTCCCTACCTCCTGACAGAGGACAACCACGATCCTTTCTGTGCCCACTATCCGCCGGGCCGACTCGTGTTGGATGCGCTCTTTGCCTTGCCTCCTTATCGCCTGAGTCGCGCCTTGAATTGGGCCCTGGCCCTGGTTGGGCTGGTCATCTCCCTGCGGTGGTGGTTGCGTCTGTCGCGACCCAATCAAACAACACAAGGAGCCGTCGCTTACGCCGCGGCGACACTGGCGCTGTTCATCACGTTGCGCTGGTTGGTGCGTGACCTGGCTGATTGTGGACAGCAGCTCCTACTGGTGTGGGCCCTGAGTGCCGCTGCCTGGTGGCTCAGTCGCGGTAAGGATTGGTCGGCCGGCGGCGTGTTGGGACTGGCTGCGACCTACAAGGCCACGCCGCTGCTCTTCTTGCCCCTGCTGCTCTACAAACGAAAGTGGGGAGCGGCCGCGGTCATGGGGGCTACCATCCTGCTGCTAAACGTGGCGGCCCCTGTGATGTTCCTCGGTGTATCCGGCATGGTGGAGGCCAGCAAGGTCTATGGGAACAAGGCCCGGCAGATCATCACTGATGCAGGGAAGGATCCCACGATCAACGGCGTCGAACCTGCCAAGCATCAGAACCGAAACCTGACCTTCGCCCTGGCCCGCTTTCTCATGCGCTTTGAGCCGGGCCATCCGCTCTTCATCGCGCATCCCGATGACGCAACGACGGGTGGGGTGGCGCGGGCAGGGGCGCGCCCTCATCCTCTGTTCTGGCAGTTTCTCGATCTTTCCCCCCGCAGTGCCGGTCAAGTTATCACGGCAGTGCTCTTGGTACTGGGCCTGGTATTGGCCATTCGTTACCGCCGGCCTTGGCACTTGGATTCGGGGGACACCCATTTCGCGGCGGAGTGGACCGCTGTCATGGGCCTGTGTGCAATCCTCTCGCCTCTCTGCTGGGGTCAACACATGGTATTGCTCGTTCCGGCACTCTTCGTGGTTCTACTGGCACACCTTGGCGGGGGCGGTCTGCGCCGCCGCACCGTGGCGATCTGCCTGATTGCCCTGCTCATCTTGGGTCCGCAGCGCGAGCTGCTGGGCAGGGAGCTGTCGTTGGTTCTCCATTCTTACAAGCTCGATACGGTGGCGGCGTTGCTCATTCTCTGGTTGGTGCTCAGTCCCAAGGGACTCTTCCGGTCGCAGAGAGGGTCCGCCGTTCGGGCAGCGCCGCATACGCCGGGCTACATTGACCCGACCTCACCAAGCGAGTATGATCCGCGGACCCGAGCTGCGTCTGAGTGAGTATCAGACGCGGTCCAAATGCTTTCCTTTGGACTGCCGTGAATTCAAGACGACGAACCCAACTGATTGCCCTGGCTCTGCTTCTCTTGGGCGTCGCAATCTGGTCGTGGGAAGAGGTCCTGGAAGACCGGCTCATTCCCAAGAACTGGGGCTGCGTCGAACCGGGGCTGATCTACCGGAGCGGACAGCTCTCGGCCGCCCTCGTCGAGCGCACGCTGAAGAATCACCACATTGAAGTGGTTGTCACTTTGAACGGCGAGAAGCCTCAGGATGCAGATTGCCTGGCTGAGCGAGAGGCCTGCCGCACCTTGGGCATTGACTTGAAACGCTTTCCGCTTGGGGGTGATGGCACAGGCGACATTCACCACTATGCGAATGCAATTGCGGCCATCGTTGAGGCCAAGGAGGCCCAGAGGCCCGTATTGGTGCACTGTACCGCAGGTGCCCAGCGAACCGGTGGAGTGCTGGCCTGCTACCGTCTTTTGGTGAAGGGCGATCCGAACGACCGTGTCCTACAGGAACTGGCCCACTATGGGTGGCGCCCGGAAAAGAACCCCAAGCTGCTGCCCTTTGTGAACGGGCATATGGCGGAGTTGGCGGCGCTGCTCAAGGAAAAACATGTGTTGGAAGAGGTGCCTGATCCGCTGCCCGTACTTTGAACCGAGACTTTTCACAGGCCAGGTCGTGCGCTGGGAAGCAGACCGAGCCGTGAAGGGGTTACCATCGCCATGAAGGACCGTTCGCTCTTGGGGGAGGATAGCACAAGTCCGGATCTGCCGCTCATCCCGCTCTTGGTCGCGTTGTGCATTGCCCTCCTCTTGCCGCTGATCAACCTTGGACAACCCCGTCTGGGCAGCCCCCATGAAACGCGGGTGGTCGTGACGGGTCAAAACATGGCTGAGACCGGTGACTGGATCGTGCCCTGGTTCAATGGAGCCGTCCGCCTGCAGAAGCCGCCTTTGCCTTACTGGACCATCGCCGCGATGACCAAGCTGCTGGGTCCCTTGGAGGAAGGGCTGTTTCGACTCCCCTCGGCACTCATGGGTGTGGCTGGCATCCTGCTGGCTTTCGGCATTGCCACCCATCTCTTTGGGCTGGAGGTTGCCCTGCTGTCGGCCCTGATTCAATCGCTTTGCGTCAAATATGTGATTGAGTCTAGATTAGCACGCGTCGATATCTATCTGACCTTTTGGGTGACGGCGGCGTTGTTTATCCTGGCCATCATCTTTTTCGGGAAACAGCGACGTGACTGGCTTTGGTTGGTCTTCTGGCTGGCCATGGCCTTTGGCTTCCTATCGAAGTGGGTCAATATCTTCCTGTTTGTCTTGCCCGCGTTGGGCTATGGCCTCTATGCCTTTGGGCAACGCCGCGGACGTTGGGTCTGGCATCTCGTCGGTGTCGCTGCTTTCGCGGCGATCGTGATGGCGTGGTTGGGTCTCGTCGTGGATCAACTGGGTTGGCAAACCGTTAAGCTGGCCTGGCAGGCGGAGGTTCAGGAAAACATCACGTCGCCCCTGCACCGGGCCAACCATGGGGTCTTCTACTATATACCGCAGCTCTTTCTCTTAACTTTCCCGTGGTGCGCATTGACTCCGGTCATCTTTATCGTTCCCTTCTTGCCGCGCCTACGAGACGCGCGGCCCAGACTGCTCTGGCTCTTCTCTGCGGTCGTGGTCCCCTTCGTCATGCTCTCCTTCGTGAGCAAGAAAAAGGTGGACTATCTCTTGCCGGCCCTGCCGGCCATGGCCATCTTAATGGCCTGCGCCTGGCGGGTCGTCATTCAGGAGCTTTCACCCGCGACGGAGGCTCGCTACCGGAACCGGCGCAGCCCGGTGGCCTACATTCAACCCGGCCTTCTGATTGTCGTAGGTCTGGCCATGCTCTGTTACTTTCTCCTCGATCGAAATCCAGAACGGCTGGTGGCCGTCACGGCCTGTGGTGTGGGGTTGGTCACCACGGGGGTCGTGACACTTGTCCAGGTGGTGCGGGGTCGGGGATGGCATGCCTTCGCCGCCATGTGCCTCGGCTTGGCGCTTTTTGGGCACGTGCTGTTCGGCTATTTCATTCCCCGTCTCACCCAGACCTCTCCGGAAGGCTTCGCCACACGGGCCCGTGCCGTCATCGGTGACGCCTCAATCGCATTCTATCGGGGGCGTGACGACACCTTTGTCTACTACCTGAAACGCCCCGTGAGGCCACTGAGTGGGCCCGACCAGCTAAAGGCGTTTGCCGCCGAGAATCCCGCGGGATTCGTGTTGGTCGTGGCCGATTATCTAGAGGAAGCTCGGCAGGTGGCCAAGGATGTCGTCCTGCACCATCCCCGGTTTCGAGATCTGTCGGTGCCACTGCCCGGTAAGCAGGATAAGGCGACGAACCTCTATCTACTCGGTTGTGCGGGTGAGGGAAGACCGCTGGAAGAGATGACGGCTGAACCCTTTGCCGCCCAGGAGTGGATTGACACCGAGAGTTTCTGGCTGGCCTTCGGATTTCTCGCCCAAGGCATGTTCTTCGGTCGATTTCTCTGGCAGTGGATCGTCAGCGAGAGACGGCGGGAATCGACTATTCCTGTGGGTTTCTGGTGGTTGAGTCTGACCGGTGGGGTGATGCTGCTGATCTATGTGATTCACCGCAAAGACATCGTCCTTATCGTGGGGCAGACGACCGGCATTCTCATTTACCTGAGGAATCTCTATTTCGTGTACGCCAAGAGAGGGGCAGCGGCATCGCCGAGACCCACCGAAAAATTGCAATCGGAGCCCAGCGAACAGCAAGATGTCAGGCAGCCGGCCTTTTCCAAAGAGGAGCAACCATGAGTCTTATCCCGACGAAGGCCTCTGCTGCCTACCGGGCGGGGACCCTGCTGCAGACCCTGGTAGGTTACGGCGTCCTGGTGGGCCGCCACCCGAGATCCTTCCTCGGCGTCCGCGCTAGCACGGAGGCGGAGCAGACGCTCAACGCCGTCCTGGGCGGCTACCCGAGCAACCATCGCTATCGTGTGCAGGGACAGCGCTTGGTACCCGGTTTTCAGCTCTACGAACGGCTGCGAAAGGTGACACGCCTGTGGCCGGACAACTTGGAGAGCATGTTGGACGTCGGCTGCTGCAAGGGCTTCTACGCGCTATCAGCCGCCCTCAAACCGAGCTGTCGACTCTCCGTGGGCATTGATGTGGATGACGGTTTCATTGCTGCTTCGCAGCAGGTGAGCGATCACCTGGGACTGGTGAATACGCGTTTTTTCAAGGAGACCCTCGACCATCTGGCGGATCGGCCCGAGGCCAATGGAGGACCCTTCCAGACCGTTCTCGTGCTGGGCACCTACCACTACCTGTTTTGGGGCAGCAGCAAGAGTTCTCACTGCTTTCGCAGTCACGAGGCCATCTTGTCACGCTTGGCAGAATTGGCCGGCGAACAGGTCATTGTCTCGGGACGGTTTGAGCTGGACCGTTTGCCTCGGGGTCTCAAACCGACGGCGATGGCTGCCAGTGAGGCGAGAGATTACACGACCGAGCACTTCGTGGCCCACGCGGGCAAGGTATTCGATGTGAAAAAGGCGGGATTTCTGGGCACCTATCCGCTCTTTGTCCTGAAAAAGAAATAGTCATTGGCGTGGTGATGCCCGCACACGCTTGGCTCGTTGTCGTGATCAGCGCAGCGGTTGTCGTTGTCGTAATCGATACCCCTAAGTGCCCCAAATTCACTGTTTCGATTACGATTTTTGACCACGACAACGATCGGGAATGTGGCCCGGAAATGGACCAAGCCACCCATCTGGCTCATGGATAGCACGCGCCGATGGCTTGGCGCAGTTCCTCTGCTGTTTTGGCCTTCATGAGGGCCATCTGCGTCTTCTTGCGCTGCGGGTGACGTCGGGCGTAACCGATGGCGTATTTCCTGAAGTAACCGATTCCCTTGGCGGCCGGGTACAATTCTAAGACCATGCCGAGGTGGTGCAGCATCACCTCTTTCTGTTCGGAGAGATCCGGAGGCGCCGGCAGGGGACGCCCTGCGAAGAGCGCCCGGAGTTCCTGGAAGAACCAAGGATTGCCGATCGCTCCCCGGGCGGCAATGAATCCATCCAAGCCGGTTTCCTGCAGC
The DNA here is from genome assembly GCA_022563885.1 of Planctomycetota bacterium. Taxonomy (GTDB): domain Bacteria; phylum Planctomycetota; class Phycisphaerae; order Sedimentisphaerales; family Anaerobacaceae; genus JAIPFM01. Next base: position 5,781 of record JADFMM010000084.1, read on the forward strand.
CTCGTGACTGTCTCTTTGGCATCGAAGCAATCACCGCTGCCCACGATAGTTGCCCTGGGAAAGGTCTGTTTGACCCGTTTGAGCAGAGACCAATCCGCGCAACCACGGTATTTCTCGTGAACGGTCCGTCCGTGAATGACTAGGGCATCGACACCCTCGTTCAGGGTTCGTTCCACGATCTCCCAGAAACAGGCCTGCCGCTGGGAGTCGTGATCGTTGCCGACCCGCAGCTTGATCATGACCGGGCAGTCAACCGCTTCCCGAACGGCGCGGAGAATGTCGATGGCCAGATCGGGATTCAGGAGCAGGGCACCCCCCCGTCCGCGGCGCAGGACCTTGGGCGCCGGGCAGGCATAGTTGAGATCAATCAGGTCGTATCCGGCGGCCACCAGGTTCCGGGCCGCAAGCGCCATCGTCTCGGGCGTCTTTCCCAAGAGCTGGGCGCCCACCGGATGTTCGTCTTCGAAAGGGCGAAACTCATCTTTCCTGAGAATCTTGGGAATCACCACGCTCTTGGCCAGCATCTCGCCCGTCAGTGCAAAGGGACAATGGAATTCCTTGGCCAGCTTGCGCATGGCCCAGTCGCTGTAGCCGCTTAGGGCGGCCTGAAAGAAGGGGACGTCCAACGTCAACTTTCCCAGTCTAAGCTGTTGCATGGGTCAATGCCGGCTACTGTGACTTTCTTTTCGCCGCGGCCTTGGCTGCCTTCTTTTGCGAGAGATGGCTGATCAGGATGCCCAATTCGAACAGCAGATAGAGCGGCAGTGCCAGCGTGACCTGGGATATCACATCGGGAGGGGTCGCCATGGCCGCAACGACGACGATACCCAACAAGACATAACCGCGGGAAGATCTTAGTCTTGAGACCGAAACGAGACCCGTGCTTGTCAGGAAGAATATGGCGATGGGCGTTTGAAACGCGACTCCGAACACAAAGGTGAGCATGGTGACAAAGGAGACGTAGTCGGTAAAGGTGAAGTCGGATCGAACATGAAGGAATCGTGTGTTAAAGCTGACCAAGAAACCCAGTGTGAGCGGCGCCACCACCAGGAGGAAGAACAATGCGCCCGAGACGAAGAGGACCGCGGAAAAAGGGGCCGCCCAGTAGACAAACCGTTTCTCGTTCTTATAGAGGCCCGCCGCGATGAACATCCAGATCTGGTAGAAGACCAAGGGCGAGGACAGGATGAGTCCTGACAGCAGGGAGATTTTGATGTAACTCATGATACCATGGGTCGGTCCCAGGGTTTGGAGTTGCGGAATAGGGTTGGCGTCCCTGGCTGAGGCTGCTGGAACTCTTGGTTTGTTGTTCGCATCGATGTCGGTCCGTATGCCTGCGGCCGCTGGCAAGGAGGAAAGCAGTCCGAATGCTCGGTCGCCGACGTGGACGATAGCGACCGACAGCACAGCATTAGGATCGGAGGCATCAAATCGGGAAAACTCCTCCAGCGTAAAGACGGGCAGAGACATGCCCTGATATTGGATGCTCTTTGCTGTCCCGACGTGGTTGACATCCGATGGGCTGAGATTGCCAAGAACCCCGATGACGTGAAAGGGAGCTACCTGAACCTCAGGAGCTACCTGAACCTCAGCCTGCTCCGCGGCCTTTTTCTCCTCAGCCTGAGCCTGCATGACCAGACGATAGGGTCGCTCAATGAAGCCAATGATGGTGCCACCGAAGCAGAGACAGATACCAAGACCAATGCCAATGGCCAGTAGGGCGCGAACCAAACGGAAGCGGAGTTCCTCAAGATGGTCCCCCAAACTCATCGTGGCTTCCGGGTTTTGATTTCTAGCTTGAATGTCGCGCATACTTTGAAACAATTCTACAGAATGGAACCGAGACAGAAAAGCGTGGGTGCCGGCAAGGTCTCAAGTTTTCACCCGACCGTTGACACACTACCCCTTGGGTGGTGAAGGCAACCACGCCCTTCGTCCTCTTAAGGGTGGAGTTGACGGCGCCTCGGGCAGAACCGTGCTGGACGGGGGCGAACCACGGTGCTCTTGGGATGACCTCTCCACGGACTCTTCAGTCGATCGGATTCGGACGAGCTCCCGTCATGGGTGTGAACGCCTATGGCCAACGGCAGACCGGTGGTTTAATTCGTGTCGTCATCAGGATCGTCCAGTCCAGACGCCTTCTTGGCTTCGTCGGCCACGTCCTTTCCGACCCTAGTGACTTCGTCAATCACCTCGTCCTGAGTGTCTTTGGCCTCCTGAATGCCTTTCTTGAACTCGGACACGCTCTTGCCCATGCCCCGTGCGATCTCCGGTAGTTTTCTTCCCCAAACGAGAACAGCAATAATCAGAATGACGCCTAGCTCAAGTGGTCCAGGGGTCCAGAAACCTAAGGTGCCAATACTATCAAACATTGACTATCTCCTTGTTCTGCGAGCCTTCCATCCAGCGAGCAGCCGCAAGGACCACACATTTGAGCGTTCCTGACAGGCGCTCTACCACGGCAGGTTAGCGGATGGATCAGCCTAAAGACCTAAATAAAAAATTATAGTCTTGCCTCTACGTAGAGTCAACCGTTATCAAATCTTCCGGGGTCGAGCCTCACGGGGGCATCCTCTGAGTCAAGCGGCCGCGCCGTACATTTTCGGACCTATGGCCCAGTCCCCGCTGCGAGATACGCAAGTCCCATTCTGGACTCGGTCGTTAACGCACAACCAGGGGAGTCTCTAGTAGGGGCAAAAAGCTTTGACCATAAGTGTTGAATTTAAAATGACTTAGTAATAATCGAGCCTCATTTTCTTGCATCTCGGTGCCCGATTTCGCTATAATGCACCCATCTTCGGGGGTATTCACCGAATGTTGTCCGTGAGATTGGGGTGTGGGATGAGACGATTTTACCACGAGATCTGGGTTCCATTTACATTCAACAAGCGTCGGATCCTCGTACTCGCCATTGCCAGCTACCTGGCGCTCTTATGAGTTGCAGGCGGACGCTGCGCGATCCGGTGCAAACTCTTATTCGTTAGACAATCTAGTGGATGGCATTCGGCCAGGTTGGTGCATGCATGCCGCCAAGGAGGCGGTTTTTTTATGCGCCCCTTTCAAGACCCGCCTCTTTCCACGGATATCCGCAAGGCAGTAATCAGTCATCAAATAATCAGTCCTTAGTCCGAACCGATCACGGATTACGGATTACTGATTACTGCCCAACGCCCCCAATTGACACACACCAACTCCCCGGGTACCCTCGGCCTTTTTCGGTCCGCTCGCGGTGAGGCAGATATGATCATAGTGACAGGTGGTGCAGGTTTTATCGGGTCCGCCCTGGTGGCGGCTTTGAATCGGCGGGAGATCACCGATATCTTGATCGTGGATGAGCTTTGCACGTCGGACAAGTGGAAGAATCTGCCCGCGCTGCAGTTTTCCGACTATATGGAAAAGCAAGACTTCTTGGATCTGGTCGTGGAGAATCAGGTTCCGGAAGAGGTCGAAACCATTTTTCACTTGGGGGCCTGCTCCAGCACGACCGAACAGGATCTTTCCTACTTGGTGAAGAACAACTTTGAATTCACCAAGTGGCTGGCGCTCTGGGCGGTGGAGTCCAAGATTCGCTTTGTCTACGCCTCCAGCGCCGCCACCTACGGCGATGGGGCACAGGGCTTTGACGACGATCAAGAGGCCCTGCACCGATTGCGGCCCTTGAATCCGTACGGGTACTCAAAGCAACTGTTTGATCTGTGGGCACGTGAGACGGGGCTGCTCAAGGAGATCGTGGGTCTGAAGTACTTCAATGTCTTCGGCCCGAATGAATATCACAAAGGGGACATGCGCAGCTATGCATTGAAGGGGTTTGATCAGATCAAGGCTACGGGCAAGGTCAAACTCTTCAAGTCGGGGGATTCTCGTTATGACCACGGCGAGTATGTACGCGATTTCATCTATGTCAAAGATGCCGTCGAGATGACGCTGTTCTTCATGGACAACCCCGGCGTTGCCGGCATATACAACGTTGGGACAGGGCAGGCCCGGACCTGGAATGACTACGTCCGGGCCATCTTTGCCGCCCTGGACAGCGCGCCTGAGATCGAGTACGTGGAGATGCCCGCTGCCATTGCCGGCCAATATCAGTATTACACCCAGGCCAATATGGAGAGGCTTCGACACGCCGGGTACGCGAAGGCAACCCAGCGACTGGAAGACTCTGTCCGGGACTACGTTCAGAACTACCTGGCTCAAAGATCGTTTAGGTCTGGACAGGAATGACGGAAGAATCCTAATTCATGACCATTTCCGAACAGCTAGAACGCCTGAAACGAGGTGCGGTTGAAATCTTCAACCTGGATGAGTTGGCACAAAAACTCCGTGCGGCGGCCAAGGAGGGCAGGCAGCTCAGGATTAAGCTCGGACTGGACCCTACCAGTCCCGACATCCATCTGGGTCACACGGTGGTGCTCCACAAGTTGCGCCAGTTTCAAGACCTGGGCCATAAGGCGGTCCTCATCATCGGTGACTATACCGCTCAAATTGGGGATCCGACCGGACAGAACAAAACGCGTCCCATGTTGAACGCCGAGGAGATTCGGGCCAACGCGGAAAGCTACTGTGAGCAGGCGGGAAAAGTTCTGGACAGGTCGGAGGAGCGTTTCGAAGTCCGATACAATAGCGAGTGGCTGGCCGACATGACACTCCTGGAAATGATTCAACTGGCCGCCAAGAAGACCGTGGCTCAAATGCTTAAGCGCGATAGCTTCAAGAACCGTCTGCAGGCCAACGTGGACGTTTATGTTCATGAGTTCCTCTATCCCCTCCTGCAGGGTTACGATTCCTATGCCATCAAAGCCGACGTGGAGTTGGGCGGTACGGACCAGACCTTTAACAACTTAGTGGGGCGCGATGTGCAAAAGGCCTATGGGCAGGGGCAGCAGGTCGTGATGACCATGCCGATCCTGGCGGGTCTCGATGGTGTGGAAAAGATGAGCAAGTCCAAGAATAACACCATTGGCGTGACGGACAGGCCTGATGACATGTTTGGCAAGGTGATGAGCATCTCTGACGAGATGATGGAGGACTACTTCACCCTTTTAACCGAGACACCCGTCGAGCAGATCAAAGTTCTCGTCGATCCGACTCAAACCCACCCCAAGGCGGCTAAGGTCTTGCTGGGCAAGGCCATTGTCGCCCAATTCCACCATGATGCGGCCGCCTGCGCGGCCGCCGATCACTTCGATAAGGTCTTCAGACAGAAAGAAGTCCCTGCAGAGATTGCCGTCGTGGTGATCGGTGATGAAGCCCTGATGGCCAGCAAATTGCTGATGGAGTGCAAGCTGGTGGCCTCCGGCGGTGAGGGCAAACGGATGATCCGGCAAGGCGGAGCCAGCATCGATGGCCAGAAGCTAACCGATCCCAAGGCGATGGTGAGCCCCAGGGACGGTGCCGTCGTGAAGGTTGGAAAGCGGAAATTTGCCAAGCTCTCGGTGCGGAAGAGTTAGCCGCTGTCTGACTGAAGACTCGATCAGGCCTCCGATGAGATCGGGGTCCCGGCGTGACCTCAGGAGAGTGGATTGCAACCACGCCGCTTCCTAGGTTATCGGTCCTTCTCGCTTTCCGTGATTGCCAGAGGAACTTAGATCGCAGAGAACATTGGGGCCGACCCGACAACTAGGTACTCAGGCCACGGGCCAGGGCCGCGACGGGGCGTGCAGAGAGGATTTCCGCGAGACGCTCGCCTAAACGCACGAGTTTGCCGCGTTGGTTCCTCAAAAAACACCCTCCGTGGAGATTTTTGCTTAACTTGAGTGCGGTGGACGCCGATAAAACGGAAACTAAATGTTGTTGTCCTTTTGCTTCTAAGGAGATCCGTATGGGCATTCAAAACTGGTCCGAAGAGATTGTACTGGTTGACCTACCGCAGGAACCCGAGATGGGCGAGGAATTGAAGACTGTCATCACGACAGTACGTGACAGAGGCGACTGCGACGTGGTCATCGATTTTTCCACCGTCGACATCATCACCTCCTCCAGCCTGTCAAAGCTCTTGAAGCTTCGGAAAATGTTGGGTGACTGCGGACATCGCCTGGTTTTCTGCAGTGTCGCTGCGGCCACGAAGGGTGTATTTACCGTGACGGGTCTGGATGGGATCTTTGAGGTCGCTGCCGACAAGTTTGTGGCCCTTGCAAGTCTACAAATGGTCGGTTAGACTGGATGCAACGTTAATTTCGCTTAGAAAACCGTTTTTTTGTTTTTGCGACTCTTCCAGTCGGATCTTGACCATCCGTGTTCCGAGGAGCCGACTACGATTTGTACCCCGGGGGACGATTCGTACTCTGCTCGCTGCACCTCATGGGGAAGACTCCGGCCCGATCGCAGTCTGAGCATGGGGTCTGACCGAATGGTTGATTTGACACGTCCCGAAACGATCAAGCAGATTGAGCAGGCAGTCCAATACTCCTTTCGCAACCTCGATCTCCTGGTGGAGGCGTTCACTCACTCCTCCGCGGCAGACGATCGGCTCCAAAGTAACGAACGGCTGGAGTTCCTGGGTGATTCGGTGTTGGGCATCGTCATCTGCCAGGCCCTTTTTGAGGCCTATCAAGATCACTTGGAGGGGGATCTTACCAAGATCAAGAGTTCCCTCGTCTCTCGCAACTGCTGTGCGGAGATTACCGATCAACTTGAACTGGTGGGTTTTCTACGGGTCGGCAAGGGCATGTCTTTCATCAAGAGTCTGCCTCGCTCGATTGTGGCGGGCCTGTTGGAGGCCGTGATCGGCGCCATCTACGTGGATGGGGGTTTCGAAAAGGCCAGGGCCTTCATTCTCAACGCCTTTGGCGGCTTGATGGAAAAGGTGGAGGTAAAGGGTCCACACGGCAACTACAAGTCGCTATTGCAACAGTATTCGCAAGAGCACCACGGGGTCACACCGCTCTACACCCTCTTGGACGAGAAGGGCCCCGATCACAACAAGTGCTTCGAGTCGGCGGCCATCTTTCAGGAGCAGCAATTTCCGAGTAGCTGGGGAGTCACGAAGAAGGAAGCGGAACAGAAGGCAGCCTATAACGCCCTCATCGAGTTGGGTGTGATCAAAGAGCAGGAGGGTCTGCGGGCTAGCCCAGCATCGCAGGCAAGCGGTCATTGACAAACCAGGCGATCAAACACAGCACAATCGCCGCGACACCCAAAAAGACCACAATGGACCCGAACAGGACGAAGGTCTCTTTGGCGAAAGGCCTCAGTTCAATGGTGTCAACCTTGGTGGCCTTATAGACGATCGCGATGGAGGCGACCAGCGGTAGGACCCACAACATGGCGAGCGGGGTCGTTCCGATTTTTTCCGGGTACAAGAAAGTTGCGAGCAGAAAGGCCGTTTCCATGAACGCGCTAGTCTCCGGGGTGTGGTGGATGGCGCGTATGCGCGATGTAGACGGCGTTCACAACACAAAGCAGGTTGAGCAGTCCCGAGATACTGGTATAGATCTGTCCGATCTCCGCCTGACGACCAAACACCTTGTAGGGACTCGTCCTGTCCCTTGTTTGAGCCACATGGTTGCCGATGAGCATGACGGCGGGTGAGTTCATGACCTGGGCAACGTACCAGGGTTTCGCACCGATCTTATCGATCACGCCGATCGATCCAACCGACAGGCCGATCAAGAAGGTCAACACAACGGTCACGCACACGAGGGCGCCTCGTTTCGGCTCTTTCAGCAGGTAGTAACCGGCCCCGGGGACACACCAGGCGGCCAAGCCCACGATCACCGTGAACAGAACAACCTTCTCGTTGTGATGTTGGGCCATTGAGTGGAACCTCGTCATTTGCCCGTGTCGTCGGGGCGGGTGTCTGACGCTTCTCCGACCGGGTGATAATTCATGCGTGCAATGAGGTTTTGAGGGTTGAAATGAATGGGTGCCAGGCTCTGCGCCGCGATACGTTCTTCCCGCTGGATTTGAGCGCCTCGGGTCCTGTGGAACTCCTGCACACTGAAGCGTTTCACAGACACATCGTTGATGCAGTAGACAGCCTGCTCGGAGGGTGATTTCATCACGAAGGGGACATCCAACGCCTGGTCTTGGTTAGACGGAATTCTCCCGTAAAGGGCGTCTGCGACTTGGCTCTCTCCCAGGGCCTGTTGCAGAAAGGCAGCGCTCCCCGGGCTCCGTTTAAGCAGGGAGGTGTACAGGTCCTGTCGGCTCACGGGCATCCGATGGAGTATCTGTGTCCGGACCGTGATGGGATCTAGAGAATTTGGGTCTTGCCGAGTTTTCTCCTTGATGCTCTTGTTCAACTGTGTCACTGCCGAGTCCCATCCCATCTGTTTGACCGTGGTGATGAATTCTTGCGCCTGTGCTTCAGCGGCCGCATAGGCCTGCAATTGGCGGACATCTTTAGCCACCTGGTCCTTGATGGAGATGGTCTTTGCGCTACCGCTCGAGTCGAGCGTGACCCCCGTACTCTCGTAGGTCATTTCGAGAGAGTCGGGCATCGCGGCAGGTGCGACCTCCACGACACGGACGATCGCCATGGTCTGACCGCTGACATCTCCGCCGGGACGCGTGTAGGCGTCTCGCAGGGGACCCAGGTTCTCAAAGAGGAAGGGCTTCGGGAGACTCAGCAGTTGTAGGTCATCGGCCTCTAAGGGGGAAACGTTAAAGAGCACCGTGGCCACCGAAATCCGTTCACCGCTGGGCCCCTCCAGATTCCAGCGATTGAGTGTCGTATCTGAACTCGCATCCGCACGGCTGAGGCGTCCTGTCCGGCCGGCGCGCAGAGGGACATTATATTTTTCGCTCAGCTCTTGCTCCAAGCGGGAATAGTCATCGGCATGTGCCTGAACCTTCTCAGGGCTGAGATTCCGAGCTTCCTCCTCTGAGACCTGAAGCCGACTGTCAGACCGCGCCTCCTGGAGAATCATCATGGCCTTGGCCAGGACCTTTTCGGTGATCAACCTCTCATGAATATTTATCACGACCTTGGCGTAGGGGTCGGTGACCTCGACCATCGGTAAGTTAGGATCGTTGGGGTCCGGTGATTCCTGACGTGTGAAGAGTGTTGGGGCGTGACGAGCGTAATACGCTTCCTTCTCGTCTTGGGTGGGCTCCGCGACGGTGTCCTTGACGTCTTCCAGCTTCACAACGAGGTAGTCGAGCCTGATGCGATCGGGCAAGCGGTAGCCAAAACCATGCTCATTTTCGGGAGAGGTCTGGCCGGCGCTGAACGAACGGTAGGTGTTGAAATGAGCCACCAAGTCCGGGGATGCGTTGGGATCGACTGCGTCCAAAAAAGTCTTGGCCTCGAGCTTGACGAATTGAGCCTCGACGGTCTCATTGTCCCAACTGCTCTGATGTTGGATCTGCGATAGTGTGACATCGGTGGTATGGGTGGCGAGTTGAGAAAACTGCAATACCGCCAGTAGGTCTCCGAAGACCCTGACAATTTGCTCCTCCGGGACCTTGTAGGACGCCCTCATCTGATACACGAGCTGTTCATAGGACTGCTGCAACCACCGCTGGGCCAGTTGTCCCAGTAGGCCGGTAACCGTCGCTCTGTTCGTTCCCATGCCCGCCGCCCGGGCTTCATGTTTGAGCAAGATCCAATAGATGGGCTTGATGGCCTCTTGCTCGGAAAACAGGTCCAAGAGTTGCTTCTCGGTGACGTGGAGTTCTCCCTGTCGGATCATCTGGCTTAATCCGCCGATGATGCCAGGATCCGGCCGGCCGTCTGAGAAGAGTAGTTGGCCCAGAAGCAGTCCGTGCAGGCCTTGGGATTGGAGAAAGGCGGGGGCCTGCATCCTACGGAGAGTCTCCAGTTCCAGGCCCGCGTCGTTTCGATCAACATTCGAAATCTTTTGACGACCGTCGGCTTGACGACCGTCGGCGAAAGATCCTTCTTCCCGGGGGCGTTCTCGACTTAGCGCCTCCAACAATTGAGTGCCTCCGATAAAGGCAAATAGAATACCAATCACGAAGACCGCCATGAGCATCTTCATGTTCTTGCGGAACCATTTCACTAAACTCATGTTGAGACTCCAAATGATCGCCACACGGCATGCCTGCGAGTGGCGCTCTGAAACACGCTGCATCCTAAGACGGGTTGCCTGACCTAGCGACTGAGAAAAGAGCCGAGTATATAGAGGCTTATTGCGGTAATGCAAGGAAAAATAGCGACTTGGTGCAAGGTTAGCGGTGCAGTGGTGGGAGGGGTTTGGCCTGGGGTTCAGTTGAGGGGAAACTCGATCATGGAACACAGAGGGTGGCAGGCACTGCAGCAAGGGAAAACAACGTAGAGCTCAGAATGACCATGCTAGGCTCTGTCTGACAACTCCATTGTCGGCCCGCCTGACCCGCGCTTGCCGAGGGGAGAGCGAGCTTTTTTTGCCTGGTAAAGACGGCGAAGCAGGCGATGTTTGTTCTATCGCCTAGTGCTCCCTAGCGATGGCTGCCTGTGGCTCATACGCGCCCGAGATGATGCTCGTCGCGAGTTCCAGTTCTTTATCAACGGCCAGGCTGGCGTTGCGTAGCCTCTCGGCGGTTAGCCGCATCTGCGCCAGGTGAACACTGAGGACATCGATTTCCTGCTCCATCAGTTGCGCGTAGACCATCCGCTCCTCTGAGATACGCTGGTTTTGAATGCGCACGATCTTCGCGGTCTGTGTTCTGATGCTACCCATATTGTCGCGAATGGTTTTCATATAGATGCGATCGGCATCCGCATTCGCCACAAGTTTTTCGGGCAGGGTGGAAAGTCGGGCGATCTGTTTCTTGTTCTGTTCGAGATGTTCTTCAAGGAGTTGGATATCTTTCTGCACTTTTCCCAGCTTGACGCCCACCAACTCACTGTGCCGATCGAGGGTGGCGGCCATTTCGGTCTGGGTTTGTTCTATTGCATCGAGACGCAACATACGCTCTGACGATTGGGTTTCTTGGCAACCTGACAGGAGAATGACCGTACCGAGGAGGCAAACTGCGAGGACGACATTGACTTTCATGGAAAACTCCCGACCCTAAAATTGTATGTGAATGACACCGTTACTCTCTTCGAGACCAACCATGTTAAACAATAGGAAAGGATAGGGCAGTTGCCAAATCGGCGGGGAGACGTCCATCAAGGGATCAAGCGTCGGACGGAGTCGCGGCGGCGTGACGGGCCATGTTATCGGCTGTGCCGCCATATATGTATCTCATTTGGCCAACGTTTGGGATCCATTTTAGGTTGATGATTCCCTTGAACAGGCGGATGAGACCATTGGTGTGTCCACCCCGTGCCGCAAACTCTCGAATGCCTTTGGGCCAGGGAAACTTGAATCCCGTAGGCCAATAGACGAACATCGCCTTGCCGACCAGGTAGTCCCGAGGGACGATGCCTGCTCGCGGGGGGGCTTGGCCGCGGCTCGATTCCCTTGGACTTTGCCACCAACGGGCATCCAGACTGTTGGGACTGTTGTCGCCCATGACAAAGAACTCGTCGTTTTTGAGTTGAAAGGGCGTGCCCGCTCCGCCGCGGCAGACAGGTGAAGATCTGCCACCGCTGCTCGTATTGGTGTAGTGAATGTCTCTGTAAAGTGAGAAATGTCCCAAGGTTAACTTTCCGGCCCCAGTGACGTACACCTCGGGAGGGGCGTCGGGGTGGCGGTTCGCGGGGTCAATGGTGTCAGTCAGGTCAAACTGGAGTTTCTCCTGCCCGTAAGTCAAGGTCAGCAGGTGATCCACATTTTCAAACTGGAGCCGTGTGGGCCTGTGCTGGAGGACGGCCGAGATCGCTCGCGACTCCAACACCTGAAGGCCGGCTGCGGTCTTGCGGGCCAATATCATCCTGCCTTCCAGATCGACCCAACCCTGATACTCAACGCCATACTTGCTCAGTATCGCTCCGACCCGGCCTTCAGCACCCCTGGTCTCCACATAGAATCTGACCATCAGATCACTGCAGACAGGTCCGCTGTTTTGCCGAGAGGGTCGATTATAGGCGTAGGTCGCCCGAAAGTCATTGGCAGATCGACTCCGGTAATGCACCCGATGCACCTCTGCCCCGCTGGTGTCCAGGTGCAATCGGGTCGGGTCCTCGGACCGGATTCGCCAGGCGGAGTCTTTCACAGAAAGGGGATTCTTCCATGCGCTCCTGTTAAACTCGCGGGCCTCAGGATTGATCGGTTGGTAGTCATTCTCGTAAATCGGCATCCAGAGTTCGTTTTGGACCTTGCGGGGTTTCCGGGCGATCCGATCATTGATATAGACATCCCCATCGATGATTTCGATTTTCTCGTCGGGAAGAGCGATGAGCCTTTTGATGTAATTCTCCGCTGGATTGGAGGGATTCTTAAAGACAATGACATCCCACCGTTTGGGTTCAATGAACTGGTAGAGACATTTTAGCACCAGGATACGGTCTCCATTGTCCACATAGGCGAGTCGTGCGTTCCTCTGCGCGACGGCGCGTCGTACCTTCCCCTGATAGAAACCACAACTCGGGCACCTCACGGTCTGCAGGATGACATCCTGGGAAGGGATGGTGTCAGGCGGCAGATTGACAGAGCTCGGCGAGAAGCCCCGATCATAGCGGTAACCACATTGAGGACAGCGCAGTCGCCAATGGGCCCCCTTGAGCGTATCGGCCATGCTGCCGGTGGGGATACGAAAGGCCTCCATGACAAAGGCCCGAAACACGAAGGCCAGGATGAAGGCCGTAATGAGCCACTCGAAGGTATTGGCGATCTCTTTTGCTCTGTCTTTTCGTCTGCGTGTTTTGGTCGTTGGCTCTGTCTTGGGTCGGCCCATTCGTTCCGTCCATCTCGTCGTTCTCTACATGGCGATGGGTGTTAACGCATCGGCTGATCCAATAACACGCGTGCGACTCTTTTAACGCAAGCGTCGCCCATCGACTCGGACTCTTTCGGCGCAAGTTCTCTGAGAACAGGGACCGCATTATGACCGCAAAGGCATAGGCGGTCAATACGTTTTGAAGCCCACGCCGTCATCAGTAATCAGGGACCCGTAATTGGTAGAAGACGGTCCCCAGTCCTCCGTCATCAGTCGCCGGTCCCCGGTCATCGGTCCGGTCTCAAGACTGATTACTGATGACTGTTTACTTTACAAGCATCCGGCCTCCGCCGTTGACAGCGCAGCCGGTAATCGGCATAATACTACCCCCTTTGGCCGAAACGCAATTTGAGACTTCCTAACTGGGGAATTTCCATGCTCGATCCAACACTGCTCAATGAGGCCAGGAAGCTCATCCTTGCCTCCCGTCGCATCTTGGTGACGACCCATGTCAAACCGGATGGCGACGCGGCGGGTAGTATGGGCGGCTTGGTTGATGCCCTAAGGGCGCTCGGGAAAGAGGTCGCTCCTCTGTTCCTCTCGGCCGTGCCTCACTGGTATGAGTTCCTAGTACGCCCTGAGACGCAAGTCATCGGGCGGGACTTGTCCATGAAGGATCTGCTCCAGTCGGGCACGCGGGACATCGATTTGTTCATCATCCTCGACGCCAACAGTTGCAACCAAGTCCCCGATATCGGAGCGTTCGCCAGCCAATCCGACAAGCCGGTACTCGTGGTCGACCACCATGCCACCTCGGATGGACTGGGGTCTTTGGAACTGGTGGACACCGGCGCGGCGGCCACAGGTGTCCTGATCTACGAATTGCTGACCGCATCCGGTTGGGAGATCACCGAGCACATGGCGGAGGCCCTCTTCGTCGCGATTGCGACGGACACGGGATGGTTCCAGTTTGGCAATGCCGATAGTCGCGTCTATCGCGCGGCCGCGGCCCTGATTGAAGCCGGCGCCCAGCCGGCGAACCTCTATGCGGCACTCTATCAAAACTTTTCCTACGCCAGATTCATGCTGACCCAAGCCATGCTAAACACATTGGAGCTCCACTTTGAGGACCAATTCGCCTATCAACATATTCGCCGAGCAGATTTTGAACAGACGGATACCGAGCAGGCGGACACCGAGAACCTCATCAACGAGTGTCACCGCATCGCTTCGGTCAGGGCATCTGTCTTGCTGGTGGAACTGGAGGACGGACGGATCCGATGTTCTCTGCGCAGCCGGGGAAGCGTCGATGTGAGCAAGATCGCACAAGCGTTCGGTGGCGGAGGTCACCAGATGGCCTCCGGGACGTTCCTGGATGGGCCGTTGGAGAATGCCAAGCAGGCCATCATCGAAGCGTTCAGACCTTATTTTGAATAGCCTCAAGGAAGGGACTTACTGCTTTGGCACTGGTGACATTTTACTTTCAACTGCATCAACCCCTGCGACTCCACCCTGATGGGACACCCTTGCTGTGGGTGCAGCAGAACGAGGAGGTCTTCCAGAAGGTCACGGAGAAGTGCTATCTGCCCGCGACGTTCCTGTTTACCGATATTGTTCAGTCCCATCCCCGCTTCAAGATCTGCATGAGTTTCTCGGGGACCTTTCTCGATCAGGCCGAGCGTTATCAACCCCATGTCATCGAAGCGCTCAAGGGGCTGTACGAAGCGGGCAGAGATCACAATCAAGTGGAGTTTTTGGAGGAGACCCATTACCACTCCTTGGCCTCGCTCTTTGAAGATCCCAATAAGGTTGAATTTCGTGAGCAGGTCTTTTTGCATCGGCAGAAACTGTATGAGTTGTTTGGTGTGCGTCCCACGGCGTTTCGCAATACCGAGCTGATGTACAACAACGATGTCGCCAATGTGGTCGCGGATATGGGCTACAAGATTATGCTCTGTGAAAAACGCGATGACATGTTCACGGCCCAAGGGCAGGAGCCCGTATCTCCCAATGCCGTTTTTCGCGCCAAGGGCAGGCGGGGCCGGGCGCGGCAGCTTCTGGTGTTGCCACGCAACCGTGAGCTGAGTGACGACGTGGCGTTTCGCTTTCCCAAGGAAGCCCTCACGCCCCAACAGTATGCCCAACACTTGGCCGATGTCGACGGCGAGGCCTTGCTCTTGGGCTATGACTACGAGCACATCGGCGAACACATCTGGGCGGACAAGGGTATCTTTGAGTTCTGGGATGAATTGGCCGGTGCCCTGGATCAGCATCCAAATGCCGTGATCGCCAACCCCACCGAGGTCGCCGAGTGTTTCTCCGACGCGACCTGCCCAATCATCGACATCGGCGCCTATTCGACCTCCTCCTGGGCAGACGTGGAGCGGAACACCTTGGGCTGGCTGGGATCGTCTACCCAGCATACGCTCTTCAAACGCCTGCAGGACCTGGAGCCCGAGGCGCGGGCCGCTGGGGGCGACATGTTGCGCCGTTTCCGCATGCTGACGACCTCCGATCATCTCTACTACCTGCATGAAGGCAAAGGACCCGATCGCCTGGTCCATGACTACTTTAACCCCTATGGATCGTTGGCCGCCGCCACCTACGTGTTGACGCATGCCCTGGACCGGTTGAGTTACGAGATCATTAGTTTCAATATCCTGAAGCGGACTCCGCAGACCCCGGTCATCATCGTTTCGCCCGAGAGTGCCCAGCTTACATCCGATGGCATGGGTGAGTTCGCGCCCTACGTGTCGGGAAAGAGTGGCGGACTGGGTGAGGTGGTCTCGGCGCTCTGTCAAGGCCTGACTGACCGTGGTATCCCCGCCCATTTGGTCACCATTAACCTGGCGCGCCGTTTTCGAGAGCAGGCCGGCTTGACGGAACGCGAGTGGAGCCAGAAGCGGCGGGAGATTGATCCGGAGTATGTTCACCTGGTCAGCTCTTCCATCTTCGAAGAGTATCGCAGTCCCTATGACGGGGATCCCCTGGTCAATGCCGCCGAGTATCAGAGGCAGATTATCAACCAGACCATCAAAGACATCCAGTGCCGCTATGAGGGCCGGGGCTTGATTCACTCTCACGATTGGATGGCCGGCGGCGTGGTGGCCGCCTATGCCAACCTCCGCGAGATCCCCATGCTACACACGGTGCACAACACGCACACCGGGTACATTCCGGTCGACATGTTTTACGGTGTCAACCTCCATAAACTCTGGGATCGACTCTATATCGCCAGAGACCGAGACAGGACCTGCATCGATTCTCACGCAACAGCCATCAAGAACGCCACGAAAATAAGTTATGTCGGCTATCGGTTTCTCCGGGAGGTCGTGGAAGATCACTTTATGGATCGTCATTTCATTCCCTCCAGCGTACGGGAGGAGACCAAGGTCAAAGTGGGGGCTCTTTCCACGCTCGTCATTCCCAACGGCATCTCACCCACGCTCTATCCTGAAAGCCAACCCGAAGATCCCGATCCGAACCGACCTGGTCTGGCCCAGCGGTTTTGTCCTGAATCCCAGCTCATCGAGGCCAAGCAGGCCAATATGATCAAGTTTCAGAAACAGATGGGCTTGACAGTCGATCCGCATGCCATCCTGCTCTTCTGGCCTTCGCGCCTTGACCCGGTGCAGAAGGGCATCGAACTATTGGAGGAAATTGCGCAGCCCTTTGTGGATGCCCATGCTGACGTCCAAATCGCCATCTTGGGCGATCCGGTCGGGGGGGATACCGCACACCCAGACATTCTGGGCCGCATCGCCTGTGGATCCGGCGGCAAAATTGCTTTCCGTGGGTTTGATGAAGCCTTAAGCTTGCTCGGCTATGCGGCCGCCACCGATGTCTTCGGGGCGTCACTCTATGAACCCTTCGGTCAAATCGATGTCATGGGCAACCTCTACGGTGCCACCGCCACCAACCGGGACACGGGCGGGTATCGGGACAAGATCACGCCTCTGAATCTCAAGGAATGGGGTGCGCCGATGGACGGCGGCAATGGCGTCCTCTTTCACGACTACAACGCGGAGGGGCTCTGGTGGGGATTGCAGAAGACGGTCGACAATCACCGCTATCTGCGGAACAACCCCATCCAATGGCATCGCCAGATCCAGAGAATCATGCGCCAGGCCCGGGCCGACTGGTCCCTGGAAAACATGGTGGCGGGCTACATTACCGCCTACGAACAACTCAATGCCGGGCGTCCCCTGGCCTGATTTAGACACTCTAACAAAACCGTCGTGTCGGCCCGAGGCCGAGCGAAGCGGCCATCTGCAAGGCGGCCGAAGCAGGCGATGTGAGCATCGTCGATGGAGGCCAACGCCGCAGAAGGCCGGAGCCAGCAGGGTTTTGTTAGAGT
>JADFMM010000085.1 GCA_022563885.1 Planctomycetota bacterium
CGATCTGTCCTTGACCGCCCCAGTGCCATCTGTGGTCCTGTCCAGCGTTCGATCATGAAGGATGTAGACCACCCCGTCTTTGCTCATCCTCACATCGATTTCTACGTAGTCGACCCCCAGCTCCACGCACTTTTGCGCCGCAGCCATGGTGTTTTCAGGAGCAAGATGATTTGCACCCCGGTGCGCCACAATCTGCAAGTCAGCCGCGTGCGTCGAGCAAAAAGTGGCGACTATCCAGAATAGAAGGTATAGACTTCGGCGGCTCACATCCATCGGTTTTGGCTCCATACTTTTACAGATACTTGACTAGGAACGCTTGCGATGAGCAAGTTATTCTCTGTCAGATCACGTCACAATCTTGCTGGATGAAGATACAAAGCCGGTTGGATGATTTCAATGGAAAACCCGGCATGGTTCAATTTTGGGTAACAGTTCATCAGGATTCACGATGCTTCTGAAGTCGTATACCACATACCGAATTAGAGTTTTTGGTTCACGGTTCGAAGCCTTGAATCAGTTTTTCCTTCAACTGTGAACCTGGAACCTTGAACCATGCCGAAAAATCGTTATCGGTGCCTATCGCCAAGGCCGTGAGGTCCCGCGGGAATGGGGAGAGATATCCGCAATGCCTACCCATTCGTAGTACGCACTGAACCTTGTTTTGCATTATAATCAGTCTATGATTGAGACTGCATCGTCTTTTCAGCCGCCACTGCCCCTCCGAAATGCCCATCTGATGACTCTGGTGTCTCGATACTGGCCGCGGGACACCTCATTGGCAGGACTCCCGCAGGAGTCCCGCCTCTTCACCGTCGGATTAGACACGCAGTTGCAGGGATTCTGTCATTGGCAAGACAATCGGACGTCGTCTCCCACGGCGATAGTAGTCCACGGTCTTGAAGGCTGCAGCGAGTCGCGTTATATGCGCGGGATCGCAGCGAAATTCTATCGCGCGGGTCTCAATGTCATCCGCATGAACCAGAGAACCTGTGGGGGAACCGAGCATCTTACGCCGACCCTCTACAACAGCGGTTTGAGTGGGGACTACCGCGCCATCGTGGGCGAACTCGCTCACCGGGACGGACTCGGTCGGATCTGGCTGATCGGCTTTTCGATGGGCGGGAATCTCGCCCTAAAGGCGGCTGGCGAGCTGCACACGTCAGAGCCGGCGTTCTCGGGCGCCGTTGCCGTCTGTCCGAATATCGACCCCGCGCAATGCGCCGAGGCCTTGGAGCAGCGGCGCAACCGGATCTATCACAGCCATTTTCTCTCGAGACTGAAGGCCAGGCTGCGCCGAAAAGCCGCACTCTTCCCTGGCAAGTGGGATCTCACAGAACTCGATCGCATCGCCCGCATCAGCGAATTCGACGATCGCTACACGGCTCCAGACGGCGGCTATCGGAACGGCGCCGACTATTACGATCGTGCTGGCGCGCGCCACGTACTCGATTCTATCGCAGTCCCCACCCTCATCATCACGGCGCAAGACGATCCCTTCATTCCCTACTCCCTGTTTACTGTGCCGCAAATTCAGCGCCACCCTAAGATTCGTGTGGTCGCGCCTCGCCACGGAGGCCATTGCGGGTTCTTTCACTGGAGCCACAACGGAGAAGATTCCTACTGGGCGGAGAATCGGATTGTGGACTTCTTGCAAGAACGAGTGTGAGGAGTACCGGCTGCGGCACACGCGACGCAGCCGGATGCTACTTGCGACCATTGCCGCGATGACAATCCAGTTGTACGTTGCCACAGCAGACTTTCCAAGGAAAGGCTCCACAGCATAGAGCAGCACCCCGTAGCAGATAATCAGTTATTGTCGCCTTTGTGCATGTCAATAGAAACCAAAGAGTTACCGATAACAACGGTTCGAATTCGTTTACTGAAGAAATAGACAATAAAGGAGCGGGTAGCAATGGCCACGCAATCCATACCAGAGTGGCAGGTACGTCAGAGCCTGCCACCTATCGGTGGACCACGCCGAGTAGCGATAGATGGTCTGTGGAGATTCGTGTGTTCAAAACTGTGACACCTCAGCTATTTGGGAAGTCGCTCCGTCGGCAAGCACGAGAGGCAGTGGTAATGGGACTACCGCAACCGCACCTTCAATGACCATCAGTACTATTAGGTGCAATGGGAATATTATTCGTGTTTTCAGATACACCAATCCAGAGCTTTAGTAACCCAACAAACAGCTACAGCGACGAGCTCTAGGCTTTGAGCCAGCCTCAAGCCACATACACACGCACATGGCAAACCATAGGGGCTACCGGACAAGCAAGTACTAACTTACTCAACGATGATCGGATGATGTATCAGGTGGCTCTGAGGCCGGGCATGCGCCGGACCTGACGTAACACCACCATTTCAATCAAATGGTCAACCGAGTGGTGGACCAGAGTGGCGCCGCGCCTAAGCTTTTCACTTTGCACGTCCTTCGCCAACCTACGCTTCCATCTCTCCCTATCAGGACCGCAACTGCCTGTCCGCGACGGCAGTGTCGGTCGACAAGGCCAGACGCCTCTATGTGCAGAAGGTGAGCTGCCGCCGATGACGCCCCAATCGGCCCTAACGTCAGCGTACACACCCAGGGACCGGAAGGGGGTCCCTTTCTTGGGGTGGGTCGATGTTCTGCTGGGCCGGGATGGCCTGATCTGGAACGTTTTCATCGGTGTTTCCCACTTCTTGTTCCGTCTTACGCGGAGTGTTTGAGTTGCTGTTTAAGTCCATGGCGAGACATCGCAGGCTTGTCTGGCACGATGACGTTGGAATGGCACAGGAAGATTAAGGAAGAGCTCGCGCCGTAGCTTGGCGTTTGTCCGTGGCTCAGGCCCTTTCGATAAAGCGCCAGCGCCAAAACCAAGATCTGCAATCCACTTTACTTCGAAACTGGACAGCCTGCACAGACTCCGCGTTCAAGCTGTCCGACGCGGCCGAGAAAGGCTCTACGTAAGGAAGCTTGTCTCCGGGTGAGAGAGACTGCCGCAGGTCTCAATCGTGATTAAGGGGATTTGAAATTGAAAACTGAGAATTGAGAACTTGAAATCCGTGGACCATCCGCAATTCTCCATTTTGCACTTCTCAATTCTCAATTTCTACGTCCCGGTCGACCCACCATCTATAGTGACGCAATCCAACAAGCCGAAGTCCAACGCTTGAAGTCCCAGACCTTCGTAGCGGCCAAAGTATCGTCAGGAATCCCCTGCAAAAATGTGTTATTATAAAGTCCAGTGTTTTCACGGCCACAAACCTGAAGGAGCACTCACAATGATTCCGGCCTGTAGTTGTCTGTTTCTTGTCTCCGGGACCCTCATGTTCATCACGCCGGTTTTTGCCGCCACACCGACCTTTCCCGGTACACGCCTGCTGGAAAGCGGTGATCTGGTGGTGGAGGTGGGTGACCCCGATGCCGCCAATCAACGCTGGAATACGGGTGTGCGCTTCTCTCCCGTGGCCAACGTGATCCAGGTCAGGCTTGGAGGACAGACCTTCTGTTATGCACCGGTGGATGGGGGACGGCTGGGTTTTGCCGGAGGCCTGCCCATGGAATTCGATATCGGTCAGGAGACCTTCCAACCCGATCCACCCGGCTACAACGAGGGACGCAACGGCGATCCCTTCTTGAAGATCGGGGTGGGCATCCTTCGCCGCAACGCATCACCCTACAACTTCAGCAGCGCTTATCCGGTGGTCGAATTGGCAAAGACCGAGTCCACCTGGGGAACAGATCGTGCCCGCTTCGTGCAAACCCTCGAGGGCACGGCCAACGGCTACGCCTGCCGACTCGAGCTCGACCTGGTCGTCAAGAACGACAGCCTGGCGTTTCACTATGTGCTGATCAATACCGGCACGCGGGAGTTTACCACCGAACAGTATCTACACAACTTCCTGGCACCTCTACATCAGCCCGTCGGACCCAATTACCGGGTCACCTTCCCCTATGACTTTGACGCCCAGCCAGAGGTCCCGCTATGGAAGCCCCCGGAATTCCAACCCGCGCCGGGCCGCAGGGGCGGTCCCGTTCTGGTCGACGACAATCCATCCCGAACCCGCATCGAGAATATCATCCAGTATACCGCTACCATCTCCAGTGTGCCCAAGACCTGGGTCACCAAACCCGAGGCATATCTCGGTCCCGATGTCTTTGCCCTGGAACAGACCCGTACGGGGCAGCGCGTGGTGATCGACTCTACCCTCCGTTCGGCCTATGTGGGCATCTGGTCCACGGACTACAATGTGTCTCCGGAGCAGTTCATCATCATCACCCTGGCGCCGGGCGAACGGGTCGCCTTCACTCGCACGTACCGTTTCTCCAAGGATGGATCCCTGGCCCAGGACTGTACCGGTGATCAACTCGTGGACCATCGAGATCTGGCCGCCTTATCGGCTGCCTGGCTCAGCGTACCGGACATCCCCGATTGGAATCCTGCCTGTGACATCGACGCGTCCGGCGACGACCGCATCGACAATCGCGATCTGGCCGGCCTGGGACGGCAATGGCAAAACGACACTGCCCGGCCCACGCCCCTGGCGCACTGGCCCTTGGATGAATCAAGTGGGCTGGTGGCTTCCGATCCTATGAACGCCTGTGATGGTGCCCTGCTGGGGTTTGCTGGTTCCCAGTGGGCGCCAGGCACGGTGGCCGGCGGTCTGCAATTCGACGGTGTGGATGACTACGTGGCCGTTGAGAATTGCCCGGCGCCGGGCCGCCGGCAGGCTCGTACGGTGACGGCCTGGATCAAGGCGCCGGCGGCGCAGATCCCCCTGCCTATTATTGCCTGGGGCCAAGCGGACAGCGGGAATTACTGGCGGGTGGAGGTCGATGAGGAGCAACGGCTGCGGGTATCCACGGGTGCGGGCTTTGTCTCGGCCGGCGATCTGCTCATCGGCGACGACAAGTGGCATCACCTGGCGGTGGTCCTCGATCCCGCCGACCCGGCCCGGCCCCTCATCAGCGATGTGCTGCTCTATATCGACGGCGAGCGCCGGGCGCTTCACCGCATGACAGAGGGCGATGTTGATACGCTGCCCGGGGCCGACCTGCGCATCGGCACCGGGCTCTCGGCGGATAACGGTTTTTTCGCGGGGATGATGGACGAAGTCGCTGTTTTCGATGTTGTTATCGGCCCTTCGGTGGTCCGCCAGATGGCCCGCTGAGGCGCGGCCCCCTCAACCAAGCTCAGTTTTCGCCGCCTGACCGCATCCGGCTGCATCGACGATGAAACCAACATCACCTGCTTCGCCGTCTCTGCCAGGCGAAAAACCGCTCGCTCTCCCCTCGACAAGCTCGGGGCAGACGGGCCGACGACGGAGTTTTCAGGCAAAACCGCAGAACCTTGCCCAAAGTTCCAAGCTTCCCATGGAGCCAGGTTTGTTGGTATAATCACCTGAATTGTCTTTGGGCCGAATGAGTTGCGATCATTGAACGACGGTAAAAGGAGCACCGACCATGCAACGACGTCAATTCCTCAAATCAGCGGTGGTCACCGGCACAGGCTTGGTTATCCTCCCCAGCGGGACCCTTCGAGGCGCTGGTGCCCCCAGTAACAAGCTGAACATCGCCCTGATTGGCACCTGGGGGCGGTCGCACGCCTACCATGGCTCCCTGGCGGACGAAAACGTGGTCGCCCTCTGCGATGTAGATGAGAATCATCTCGCCTCTGCGGCGGAGAAGTTCCCCCACGCCAAGAAGTACGTGGACTGGCGCGAGTGTCTGGAACAGCAGGACCTCGATGCCGTCATGGTGGCGACACCGGATCACACTCATGCCTTCATCTCCAGTTGGGCCCTGAACCGCGATCTGCACGTGTACTGTGAGAAGCCCCTGGCCAATTGCGTGGCCGAGGCTCGCCTGCTCCGTGCGAAGTACCTCAAGAAAAAACACAAGCTGGCCACCCAGGTCGGCATGCAACGTCACGCCATCCCGAACTTCAATCGGGTGCGAGAGCTGATCAAGGATGGGGTGATCGGCGAATTGAGAAACGTCAGGGCCTGGGGCAATCGTCAACTGCGGCGTCCGGGCTATCTGCCGGCCCAGGGCCGGCCACCCAAGCATCTAAACTACGATCTCTGGTTGGGGCCCTCCCCCTATCACCCCTACAATCCCGGTTACTTCTCCGGTGGGCCAGGCATGAACTGCCTGCAGTGGAACATGTATTGGGATTTCGGTAGCGGACAGGTCGGCGACATGGGCAGTCACACCATGGATCTGGCTTGGAACGCAATCGATGCCAAGTTGCCCACGTCGGCCAAAGGCGAAGGGGATCCCTTCAATCCCGAGGTGACACCCGTCGAGCTGGAGACCTCTTTTGAACATCCGGCCAACGATTGGCGGCCTGCCGTCCGCGTCTACTGGTACCAGGGTGGGGCCATGCCCACGCCCCCGAAACGCTTCATCGATCTGAACAAGATCGGACATGGGGCGATGTTCAAAGGGACCGAGGGATTCTTGGTGGCCGATTTCAATTCGCGTCTCATCCTGCCCCTCGGTAAGAACGGCGACATGACTTACTACAAGCCGCGTCCCAAGGAAAAACTGATCCCAGCGCTGGGCAACTTCATCAAGGAATGGACCAAGGCCTGCAAGGGAGATCTGAAGACCTCTTGCGATTTCGAATACAGCGGCAACATGATCGAGCAATTACTATTGGGATTGGTGGCCTACCGAGTAGGCGAAACCCTCGAGTACGACGGCAAGAACGGCTGTGTCACCAACAACAGCGCTGCCAACGAGTTGCTCAGCAACACCTATCGCCCGGGATGGACCCTGGAGGGTTAGGCGAAGTTTCAGACAGAGCCTAGACTAACAACGTGTGGTCAAAATGAGTTATCCATCAGAACGCAGCCGTCTTGAGCCTATGACGGGGTCGCCTCGCGCAAAAGCAGCGTGGGTGGTGCTTGGCCTGCTGAGCCTCGTTGCCTGGTTTGCAGGGGGGACCGAGCTTCGAGCGGCAGGTCCTCAGGCCGGCGCCTATGGGGAAGCCCTGAGGCCCTTCCTGGTGCGGTACTGTACCGAATGTCACGGTGTCGATAGGCAGAAGAACGATGTCAATTTTGATGCCTTCAGCGATGAGCCAGCCCTGTATCGAGAACGGGACTTCTGGGAAAACGTTCGGCATATGCTCGCGGAACGCGAGATGCCCCCTTCCAAGAAACGCCAGCCCAGCGAAGAAGAACGCGCTGCTGCGGTCGAATTCATTGCCGATGAACTGGCCAAGTTTGACTGTGCCGAGATTGCCAGCCCGGGTCGAGTGACCATTCGACGGCTCAATCGGGCCGAGTACAACAACACCATCCGCGACCTCATCGGAGTCGACTTCAAACCGGCGGAAGGTTTCCCCCTCGACGAGGTCGGCTACGGTTTCGACAACATCGGCGATGTGCTGTCGCTCTCCCCGATCGTGATGGAGAAGTATTTGGCAGCCGCCGAAGCGATCGTTGACGCCGCCATTGAGACTGAGGACCCCCCCTGGCCCCGGGTGGTACGACTGGAGCTGGAGCGATTCGAGGTACCGCCGGACGTACAGGACCATATTCGAGCCGAGAACAACGTGCTGGGGTTCTATCGCGAGGGATCGGCTTTCAAAACGCAATCGTTCGATCGATCGGGAGAATACCGATTCAGCCTCAGGGCCTATGAACAACATGCCGGACCAGACCCCGCCCAACTGTCGGTATCCATTGATGGGACGCGCATCGCGGTCCTGGATATCGAAGCGTATCGGGCCAAGCCGGGCCTGTACGATCTGAAGCTCACTCTGCCCGCAGGCGATCACGAGATCCGACTGGAATACCTCAACAACTACAATGAGCAGGGCCATCCCATCGCGGAACTCAATGGCGATCGCAATGTGTTCGTTGACTATCTCGACATTGTCGGGCCCCTCGGAACCGAGCGGCCACCGCCTCCGGAAACGCACACCCGCATCGTCCCCTACCATCCAGAACGCGGCCAGGAGACAGAGGCCGCACGCGCATTCTTGGGGCGGTTCGCGAAGAGGGCCTACCGGCGGCCTGTCTCCCAAGACGAGATTCAGAGAATGGTCGACCTGGCCCGGTACGCCACCCAGACGGGGGCGAGCTTCGAGGAATCCATTGCGATCGCCGTGCAAGCGATCCTGACCTCGCCTCACTTTCTCTACCGTTGGGAGTTGGATCCGCGTGCCGACGACGGCCAGACCTCGCGACCGCTGAATGACTACGAGCTGGCGTCACGGCTCTCTTACTTTCTATGGAGCAGCATGCCCGACGCCGAACTCTTCGAACTTTCGGATTCGGGTGCGCTACACACGCCCGAGGTCTTGGCGGCCCAGGTCGAACGAATGATTCAGGACCCCAAGGCGGAGGCCTTGGTGCTCAACTTCGCCGGACAGTGGCTGCAGTTTGCCGGTATGAACAGCATGACGCCCGACCCGGACCTGTTCCCCGAATTCGACGACGAGCTGCGTGACGCGATGGTCAGAGAGAGTGAACTCTTCTTCGGTTCGATCATGCGCGAGGACCGAAGCATCACCGAATTCCTCGACGCAGACTATACCTTCGTCAACGAGCGTCTGGCCCGGCACTACCAGATAGAGGGCATCACGGGCAAAGAATTTCAGAGAGTCAACTTGGGCCACGACAGCGTACGGGGCGGCATCCTGACGCATGCCAGTTTTCTGACCCTGACATCGAACCCTACGCGGACCTCCCCGGTGATCCGAGGCAAATGGGTCCTGGAGCAAATCCTGGGCACGCCACCCCCACGCCCACCCCCGGACGTCGGCGAGCTGGAGGAGTCGAAGGAGGCCACTGAGGCGGCATCCCTGCGGGAGCGAATGGAGATCCATCGGCAGAAGGCGGAGTGTGCTACCTGCCACGCAAAAATGGATCCCATCGGTTTCGCCTTCGAGAACTTTGACGCCATTGGGGCCTGGCGGGACCTGGACGGCAGATTTCCCATCGATCCGTCGGGCCAACTGCCGGATGGCCGGAGCTTCAATGGGCCCAAGGAATTGATCGCCATCCTCAAGGGCGAGGAGACCTTTGTCCGATCTCTCATAGAGAAAATGTTGACGTTTGCCCTGGGTCGCGGTTTAGAATACTATGATCGCTGCGCCGTGGACAATATTTACGCCGAATTGGCGGCCGACGAATACCGCTTCACAGTACTGGTACAGGCAATCGTGATGAGTGATGCGTTTCAAATGCGAAATTTGAAGGAAGACAACTCATGAGCAGAGCCAACCCCATTCCGCGTCGAACGTTTCTGCGAGGCCTCGGCACTGCCGTTGCCCTGCCCCTGCTTGACGCGATGATGCCCACCCGGGTGTTCGCCGCCGGCGCGAGTGCCGGCCAGACCCCGATTCGCATGGCCTTTCTCTTCGTGCCGAACGGCATGCACATGCCGGATTGGACACCCGCGCGCGAAGGACCCAACTTCGATTTTCCCAAGATCCTTCAGGCCCTGCGGCCGGTGAAACGAGACCTCTTGGTCTTGAGCGGCCTCACCCACGACAAGGGCCGCGGCAATGGCGATGGGCCGGGAGACCATGCCCGGTCCGCGGGTGTGTTTCTGACGGGGGTACAACCCTTGAAGAGTGAGGGGGCCGAGGTCAGGGCCGGCGTGTCCGTCGACCAAAAGGTGGCCAAGCAAATCGGGCATCTGACGCGTTTCCCCTCCCTGGAGATCGGCACGGAGAAGGGTCGCCAATCGGGCAAGTGCGACTCCGGCTATGCCTGCCCCTACTCGAACAACATCTCCTGGCGGGACGCCGCCACGCCCATGACCAAGGAAGTCAGTCCGCGGGCGGCCTTCGAGCGTCTGTTCGCGGGCGACCTGGGCCGCGAGGTCAGCGAGCGTCAGGCCCGCCGGCGCCTCTTCAAGAAGAGCATTCTGGATTTCGTCTTGGAAGATGCGCATGCCTTGAGCGGCAAGGTCGGTGGCAGAGACCGGGTGAAACTCGACGAGTATCTCAGCGCCGTGCGGGAGATCGAACGGCGAATCGAGCGGGCAGAGAGCGAGACGCGCGATCGCTCGACCGTCGTCTCGGGCCAAGCGCCGCCCGAGGAAACGCCGAGTTCCTACGAGGAGCACATCCGCCTCATGGGCGACGTGATGATCTTGGCCTTTCAGGCAGATGTCACGCGCGTCTGCACCTTCATGCTGGCCAACGAGGGTAGTAACCGGAGCTATCGTTTCATCGGCGTGAATGAAGGACATCACACCCTCTCGCACCATCAGAATGACCCGGTCAAACTCGGCAAGATCAGCAACATCAACGAATTTCACGCCAAACAGTTTGCCTACGTGGTCCAAAGGATGAAGTCGATTCCCGAGGGCGACGGATCGCTGCTGGACAACTGCATGATCCTTTACGGTGCGGGTATCAGCGATGGAAATCGGCACAACAACGAGAATCTGCCCATCGTGATCGCAGGCAAGGCCGGAGGAACCATCCGGACCGGTCGGCATGTTCGCTATGACTTCGAGACACCCATGAGCAACCTCTTCCTCTCGATGATGGATCGCATGGGGGTGCATGCGGACACCTTCGGCGATAGCACCGGGCGACTCCGCGGCCTGGAAGCATAAGAGTGCCTATCAAAATGAATCGTCGCACCGAAAACGAGCGTTTCTGTGTCTGGCAAGGAAGGCGAAGCAGGCCGTCCGAGGACGGTCGATGGAGCCTGACGCCGTCCAGACGCAGAATAAGCCGTTTGAATGCAGAGTCATTTTGTTAGGGGCTCTAAGAACCTTTTCATTGATGAAGCGTACTGGGGTTCTACGTAGAGTGATGCCGCTTAAACCCTGGGAAGAGGCAAGTCGTTGTCCCCGCCGCTAGATCATCCTTGCGGGAAAGGACTTGCATGCGTGAAAAGGAAAGGACCTATGGCCACAGATATAAAACAAATTGGTGATCTTGTCCAAGAGAAGAGCGCGTTCGTCGCTACGCTGATGGCGGAGCTGGACAAGACCGTCATTGGGCAGCGATACATGCTAGAACGCATGCTGATCGGGCTGCTGGCCAATGGGCACGTCCTGCTGGAAGGCGTGCCGGGACTGGCCAAGACCCTCGCGGTCACGGTCCTGTCCAAAGCGATCGGCGTCAAGTTTCGTCGCATCCAGTTCACACCCGATCTCTTACCGGCGGATCTGATTGGGACGCAGATCTATCGACAGTCGGATGGCGAGTTCTATACGCGCAAGGGTCCGCTCTTTGCGAACATCGTCTTGGCCGACGAGATCAACCGGGCACCGGCCAAGGTGCAGAGTGCCCTCCTGGAAGCGATGCAGGAGCGACAGGTCACGATCGGGGACGAGACCTTTGCCCTGCCCAGTCCCTTTCTGGTGCTCGCCACCCAGAACCCCATCGAGCAGGAGGGCACCTATCCCTTGCCGGAGGCCCAGCTCGATCGTTTTATGCTCAAGGTGAAGATCGATTACCCGGACAGCACGCAGGAACGGCAGATCCTGGACAGGATGGCGGTGACCAGTCCGCGTATCGAAACGCAAACGGTCGTCAGTGCTCAAGACATCACGGACGTGCGGAGCGTGGTCGATGAGATCTACATCGACGACAAGATCAAGGACTACATTGTCAATATCGTCTGTGCCACGCGCGACCCCAAGGCCTATGGATTGGATCTGGCCCAGTTCATCAGTTTCGGCGCCTCCCCCCGGGCCACCATCTTCCTGGCCGTTGCGGCCAAGGCGCATGCCTTCCTGCGGCAGCGTGCCTATGTGACCCCCCAGGACATCAAGAGCATCGGCATGGATGTGCTGCGCCACCGCGTCATCGTCAGCTACGAGGCCGAGGCGGAGGACATCGACAGCGAGGATGTGGTCAAGATGATCTTCGACAATATTGAAGTCCCCTAAGGGACCGGAGGGACAGCAGACCATGCTCCCTGAAGAGCTGATCAAGAAGATCAGGTACATTCAGATATTTTCCTCCCGGGCCGTGAACGCCAGTTTCGCAGGTCAGTATGAGAGCGTCTTCAAGGGCCGCGGCATGCAGTTCGACGAGGTTCGTGAGTATACGCCCGGCGATGACATTCGCGACATCGACTGGAACGTGACGGCGCGGACGGGAAAGGCCTACGTCAAACGCTTTGTGGAAGAGCGGGAGATGACGCTGCTCTTTGCGGTCGATCTGAGCGCGTCGGGAGAGTTTGGCACCGTCAACAAGATGAAGAATGAATTGGCCGCCGAGTTCTGCGCCGTCCTCGCCTTTGCCGCCTCCAAGAACAATGACAAGGTGGGCCTGCTCATCTTCACCGACCGGATTGAACTCTATATCCCCCCCAAGAAGGGCAGCCGCCACGTCCTGCGTCTGATCAGAGAACTGCTGGCCTTCGAGATGCCCAAGCGAAAGACCGACATCCCCTTGGGTCTCGATTATGTCGCCAAGGTGTTGCGAAAGCGTGCCACGGTCTTCGTGGTCTCGGACTTCATCGAAACGGGGTACAAGAAATCGCTCAGTCTGTTGAACAAGCGTCATGATGTGGTTGCCGTGCCGGTACGAGACCGGGTGGAAATGGCCATGCCCAACGTGGGCCTCATTGAATTGGAGGATGCCGAGACCGGCGAGGTCCTCCTGGTCGATACGGCCAGCGGGCAGTTTCAGCGGGGCTACAGCGGACGCAGCCAGGCGGACTTCGACGACCTGACCGCCCTGCTCCGTTCGATCAACGTGGACAGCATACCCATTCAGACGGATCAACCTTATATGCATGACCTGGTGCAGTTCTTCCACATGCGCCACCGACGATTCTAGAGAAGGATTTGATCAATGCCCAGAAGTCATCCCAATGCCAGTTTTGCAACGAGATTGAGCGAGAAGCCCGTGGTCAAGGCGGAGGTGAAAAAGGCTCGGAGGCGTACTGAAGTACGTCGAGAACCTTTTTCGCCGACAACGCAGATCCACGGGCTTTGCAGCCAATCGCAGTCGAAAGGGGTGTTGGGATGACTTCTAGTGACAGTGCGTTAGACTTTTCTCTACCTGCCGCCCCAGGCCCAGGATCCGGCGGGTCTAAACTGATTATTCTATTGTTGTTGGTGCTGATCGCCCTGGCGGCCGCCAATCTGTACTTTGTCGGCCGAGGCCCGAGCGCCGCAGGAGAGACGAATCCCTCCGGTTCGGCTCGACTGAAAGCGGAGCAGACCAAGGCCCTGGCCTCGAAACTGGCCCAACGGAATCTCTACGACGAAGCCGCCGGCGTGTGGCAGGAGTATCTGGGTCAAGCCGCATTGGCCCCCGCCGAACGGGCCAACGCCCTCTTCCAGATCGGCACCCTGCTGGAAAAGGCGGAGCAGTACGACCGGGCGATCACGCATTTTTACCGCAGCGAGATGTGGGCCAAGGTGCCCGAGCTGGAGTCTCTGATCGACAGCCACATCAAGACCTGTTTCGAGAAGCTCGGTCGCTTCTCGGCCCTGCGCTACGAACTCATGGATCGGACCAGCTATAAGGGACGCGACGACTCCTCCGGCGTCGTGGTGGCCCAGATCGGTCCGGAGCAGATCACGGAGGCCGATCTAAAGGGCTTGATTGAAAGCCGCATCGAAAGTCAACTCGCACCCATGGCCTCATTCATGCCCCCCGACCAGTTGGCCGAACAGAAGAAGCGGATGTTGGAACAGTTCCAAGACAAAGAGGCCCAGCAGCAGGTTCTGCGCAGCTATCTCGTACAGGAGATCCTCTACCGGCAGGCCCTGGAAGAAGACCTGCTGGCCGACGAGCATGTTAAGAAGCAGATCAGTGAACTGACTCAAGACATATTGGCCCAGGAACAGATCACGCGTCAACTGGCGTCGAAGATCAACATTACCGAGGGGGATCTGAAGACTTACTACAGCGCGAACCTGACGCAGTACCAAGAGCCACGCATGGCCCAGATCAGCCACATTCGAGTGGCGGCCGAATCTGCCGCCCAGGCGGCAATCAGTCGCATCAAGGAGGGCGCCTCATTTGCCCAGTTGGCAACCGAGCTTTCCCTGGACGAGACCAGCAAGAAAGCAGGCGGCCGCATCGAGGCCGATGTCGTGCCGGGCGATTTCGTACCCAGCATGGGTTCGGTGTCGGAACTCAACGAGGCCATCTTTGCGGCCCAGCCGCCCGCCCTATTGGACAGGCCCTATGAGACGGAACAGGGCTGGGAGATCGTGCAGGTCCACAGCATTCAGCCGGAACGCCAGCTCTCGTTCGACGAGGTGAGCGTCCAGGTCAGGATCACGCTTGCCAATCAGAAACGCCAAGAAGTCCAGGAGCAGTACATCCGGGAAATGATGGACAAGTTCAATGTCGTCATCCACACCGCTCAGTTTCGACCGACCGCTGCCGGCGCGACGCCACCAACACCCTGAGGGACCGGCAAGAAACCACTTGGACTTTTGAATGCCCAATTACACCCCATCTTTGACCGCTTCTCAATCGCAAAATCCGCGACGTAGGGGAACGGCTACGCCTGTGGTTTCGCTCAATTGGGCGCGGCCAAATATGGGGCACACTTGGACCCCAAATTGTCCAACTTGCTTATTGACGATCCCCGGGCGAGCGTCCTATCGAGCTATGCTTTCGTCGCTATCGAAAAAACGCGGTCAGGTATTGTTGCTGAGCCTCATCCTCCTGGCCGCACTGGCCTGCCGAGAAGAGCGTGCAAATCCCGACCCCCAATCTCAATCTTTCGCCATAGACCAAACCCAGGAACGCGGTCCCCTGGTCGTCCACGTGCGCGTCGACGCCAACTCCATCAGCATCGCCGAGACGTTGCTCCTGCAATTCGAAGCTACCTTGAGCCCGGGCTACACGCTGGAAATGCCCAGGATAGACGGCGTACTGCGGCAGTTTGGGATCCTAGATTGGGACAACCTGCGCGACCGTCTCGACGACCAGGACAACGTCGTCAAGACCTCGCAGTATCGTCTGGAACCCTTTCTCTCGGGCACCCACGAGATACCGAGTTTTCTCTTCCGCTTTGCCGACGTCAACGACCCCGACAGGACCTATACGCTGGAGACCGATCCCATAGAGATCGAAGTGACCAGCCTCCTCGGCGAAGAGCGGGAAAACCTCACCATCGCGGATATCGACGATGTGGTGGAGATGCCCAGGCCACCTTGGCCCTGGTGGGTGTGGCTCATCATTGCCTTGGTCCTGATCGCCGCGTTGCTGGTGACAGCCTATTGGCTTTGGTTAAGATCGCGCCCTGCGAAAGCCGTCCGCATCTTCAAGTCGGCCCACGAGATTGCCTATGAGCGCCTGCGGCGGCTGGTAGACCGGCAGTTGATAGAGAATCAGCGGGTGAAAGAGTTCTATGAACACATCAGCACCATCCTACGCCACTATATCGAGGACCGTTTTGACCTGCGGGCCCCCGAGCAAACGACGGAAGAGTTTCTCTCTGACCTGAAACAGTCGCGAGCATTGGCACCGGCCGACAAAGAGAGCCTGGAGCACTTCCTGGCCCACTGCGACCTCGTCAAGTTTGCCAAGCACCACCCCGATCAGCATCAGATTCAGGACACCTTCGATTTGGCCAAGGCCTTTGTAGAGAAGACCCAATCGGAATCGAGAATGATCGACATCACCGACCGGGTGCAGAGACAGGCGTCACAGGAGGGGGCCGCGTAGATGGAATTCCAAGCCAAATGGGTCCTGCTCCTGCTGTTGCTCTTGCCCCTGCTCGCCTTTTTCCAGATCCGCAAGAGAGGATCAGCGGCCGTGCGTTTTTCTTCCCTGGCGAACATGCGGCAGGCGACGCCCTCCTGGCGACTCCGTTTTCGCCCCTTACTGGTGCTGTTGCGACAGCTCGGCCTGGCCTGCCTCATCGTGGCGCTGGCCCGTCCCCGGCTGGGAACCGTGCTGTCGGAGATATCAACGGAGGGTATCGCCATTGAGGCAGTCATCGACCGTTCGAGCAGCATGCAGGCGGAGATGGCGTTTGAGGGCCAGAAACTCAATCGTCTGGAAGTGGTCAAGCGCGTGCTGGGGGATTTCGTCAAAGGCGACAAGAAAAAACTCAGGGGACGGGCCGGCGATCTGATCGGTCTGGTCACCTTCGCCCGCTACGCGGACACCGTTTGCCCGCTGGTCCTGAGCCATGACGTGCTGCTGGAGTTCATGAAACAGACACAACTCGTGACGGTCCAGAGCGAGGATGGCACGGCCATCGGTGATGCCCTGGCCCTGGCGGCCGCCCGGCTCCGCAAAGCCGAAGAAGAGATACTGCGACGCAGGCAGCAGTTGGGGCTATCAGAGGACGATTCGGCAGGCGAAGCCGTCCCCGACGCCTTTCGCATCAAGAGCAAGGTGATTATCCTGCTGACCGACGGCCGAAACAATGTGGGTGATTACCATCCGCAGGCAGCGGCCGAGTTGGCCAAAAAATGGGGGATCAAGATATATACCATCGGCATAGGTTCATCACAGTCTTTCCGAACCGTCGACACCATACTGGGCCGCATGAAAATGCCTGTTCGGGACGAACTGGACGAGGGATTGCTCAAGTCCATCGCCGACGTGACGGGCGGTTTTTACAGCCGGGCGGACGATGTACTCTCGCTGCGCAGCATCGTACAGAGAATAAACGACCTGGAAAAAAGCGAAGTCACCATGGTGCAGTACACGCAATACAGTGAACGGTTCGCCCATCTCGCACTGGCGGCCCTGGTCTGCCTGCTACTCGAAATCATGGCGAGTTGCACCTTATTCAGAAAGATTCCCTGACCTTGCATCCTTTGATCGCAACCCATTGAAACTACCATGCTCGGAAACTACCCCGCACTCTGGTTGCTATTCGTCATTCCAACGCTCTTGGTCCCCCTCTACGCGTGGTCTTTCGTGCGGAAGGCCCGGGCCCTCAAAATCCTGGCCACCCATGAGATGCTGCGCAAGATCAACCGGGGTGTTAGTCTAAAGCGACAACTCGGTAAGGCCCTGCTGCTCCTGCTCGCCTTCACCGCGATCGTCGTCGCGCTCACAGAACCCAAGTGGAATCCGCAGCATCAACAGATCAGACGCAAAGGCCGAGATGTGGTCATCCTGCTGGACACCTCCCGCTCGATGCTCGCCGAAGACATCCGGCCCAACCGTCTGGAACGTTCCAAGATTGCCATCAAGGACTTGCTGGCAAGACTGCAGGGCGACCGGATCGGCATCATCACCTTCGCCGGCAATGCCACGGTCAAATGCCCATTGACCCAGGACTACGCCTTCGTCCGCATGCTCCTGTCCGATCTCACCACCGAAAGCACCACGCGGGGTGGGACCATGATCGGCGACGCGATTCGCAAGGCCACCCAGGAGGTGTTTGACAACAAGAGTCGCAAGTACAAGGACATCCTCCTCATCACCGATGGCGACGACCATGACAGTTTTCCCGTCCAGGCGGCCGAGAAGGCGGCCGAGGAGGGTATTCGCATCATCGCGATCGGCATGGGTGACGACGACCAGGGGGCCCGCATTCCCATCACGGGACCGGATGGCCGCAGGAGTTTTCTGACCTACGAAGGCGAAGAGGTCTGGGTGAAACTCAACGGCGATGTATTGCGTGAGATCGTGTCGGCGACCCAGGGTCAGTATCTGCTGGTCCGGCCCGGAGAGGATCTGGACCTCGGTGAGATCTACCTGGATCTGATCGCCTCCGCCGAGAAACGAGAACTTGAATCGCTCACCATGACCAAATATGATGAGAGGTTTCAGATTTTCATCGCATTGGGCATGATGTTACTGATAGGAGAGATATTCTTTCGTGAACAGAAAAGAGTTTGAACCATGTCTTCTGCTCGTTTGGATGCTGGCTTGCAGCGTGGGTTGGTCCGCACCCTCCGCCCGAATATTCGTCGGAGAGGGTAATGGGCTGTATGCTCAAGGCAACTTCAACGAGGCACTCAATCGATACGACCAGGCCTTGACCGAGGATCCCACGGCGGTCCAAGCCAAATTCAACAAGGCCAACTGCTATCTGCGCCTGGGGGACATCGACCAAGCCAAAAACCTCTATCGCCAAGTGGCGGTGGAGAGCAAAGACATGTCCTTGGTTGAGAAGGCCAAATACAATCTGGGAAACACGCTGTTCCAGGGGGGCCTCAAACAACAGGACTCCGACCTGCAAAAATCGGTCGAGGGACTGAAGGATGCCATTGTTCAGTGGCAGGCGACGCTGGAACTCAATGAGAGCAACGGCAAGGCCGGCAAGAACATCGAGGTGGCCCGCCTGATGATCAAGGACATCATGGATCAGATCAAGAAGCAGCAGGAACCGCAGGATCCGAATCAACCCCAGGATCCCAACCAATCTCCGAATCCTCAACAACAGGGCACGCAGCAGGACGAAAACGCTCAGGACCCAAACCAGACCCAGAGCCAACAGCCGTCAGACGCAGAACAGGATCCCTCTCAAGACCCCAATCAGCCCCAACCCTCGCCGCAACAGGAAGATCCAAACCAGAGCCAGGAGCCGCAGTCTCACCCCGAGAACCCCAGAGACATGGAACAGGACATGACGGCCCAGCGGATCCTGGACAAGGAACAACGTCAAAATAGAGCACGGCGACAGCGGCGACGCATGCAGAATCGCAAGGTCATTCGGGATTGGTAGCGTGCACCGAGCAACGTTGATAGCCTGCTTCGCATTCGCACTTCTGCTTGCCATGGGTCCCACGGCTCATGGGCTGGCGGTGTATGCGCAGGTCGACAAATCCAAGCCGATTTACGTTGGAGATAGGTTCACTCTCTCCATCATCATAGATGGGCAGAGCACACCTGGACAGGTGGATTTGTCCGCTTTGGCCAAGTACCGCCCTCAGGCCGCCGGGACACAGGATCATTCGAAAACATCCATTAGAATCGTCAACGGGCGCCGTTCTAGATCCGTCACGAAGCGGATCGTCATGAACTACGCACTGAGCGCGGCGACGGAGGGCAACGCGACACTACCTTCAATCCCGGTGACCGTGGCGGGACGGGTGTATCGAACCAACACGGTCAACATCAGCATAGTCCGTCCGCGCAGCACAGACAAGCTGGATGTGGAGTGGTCCGTGTCCCCCTCTGAGTGCTACGTTGGCCAACCTCTCACCTTGACGGTGGATTGGACCATTCGTGCCGGAGTCGCCAACTTCTCTTTCGATGTCCCCCTCTTCAAGTCCGACGCATTCTACTTTGAAGAGGGTCAGCCCCTCTCCTCCGGACAAGAATCCTACGACATCCACGGAGTTCCGGTCCTGTTGACCCAGAGGGAAGTCCCCGGACAAAACACGATTGTCGTCTCGTTTCGAAAAACCCTCATTCCCAAACGAGCGGGACGGATCGTCCTTGATCCCATTCGCATCTACACCGATATGGTGGTGGGACAGTATAGAACCAATAGTTTCTTCCGAACAATGGCGAACCAGTATGAGCGCTTCCTCGTTCAAGGAGGTGCCCTCCAGCTAAGCGTCCGTCCTCTACCTGAGGAGGGCAAACCCAAGGACTTCTATGGGCTCGTCGGTCGCTACACCATCAGCGCCACGGCAACGCCGACGGAGGTGACCATGGGAGATCCGATCACGCTCACTTTAAAGATCGGCGGAAACCCCTATTTGAAGCCTGTCCAGTGGCCTGAGCTCCAAGGTCAACAAGAGCTCGCCGCGAAGTTCAAGATCCCCGCCGAAAAGGCGTCACCTACCTTCGAGGGCGGGTTCAAGACCTTCGTCCAGACGATCCGGGCCAAGAGTGAGCGGGTCACGGAGATCCCCCCCATTCCCCTCTCCTACTTTGATCCCGAGAGAGGCGCCTATGTGACGGCGAAAACGAAACCCATTGAGCTGAGCGTGACCCGAGCGCGGAAGCTGACCAACATGGACATGGGGGGCAGCGGCGTAGCCCCGGTGAACCGAGAGGTGGAAGCGGTCAAGAAGGGGCTCGCCGCCAACTACGCCAACGAGGATGCGCTGGTCAACCGGGGATTCTCTCCCATCGGGGCAATCGTAAGCCCCATCAACTTGAGTTGCTGGCTCCTGCCTCTGGTGGCATTCCTGGCGAGCTGCGCCTTCAAACTCACCACCCACTCGACGCCCGAGCGGTGCATTGCCAAGCATCGACGTCAGGCCGCGTCTAAGAGCATCGCCCGACTAAGCTCTGCGTCGTCCCTGAAAGGACAGGCGTTGAACGAGGAGGTGGCACAGGCCCTGAAGTTTTTTGTGGGAGAGCGATTCGACAAGACGGCCGCGTCCCTCACATCGTTGGAGTGTTACCACCTGATTCAGGGAGAAACCGGAGAGAACGAACTGGCCCAGAGCTACCGGATAATCCTGGAGCAATGTGAGGCCTCCCAGTATTCCGCCGCTAAGCAAGAGGTCGATGCCACCGAGTTGGAGCAGGCGAAAGACCTCGTTCGTCGCATCGCGAAACTGACGTCGTGACCTCCATCTCCAGACAACTCAGGGTCGCCACCGTTGCCATTCTCCTCCTGGGAGGGTGGACGAAGTTCGCCGGCGCCGACTTGACACCCGAGCAAATCGGCTCGCTTTTTTCGGAAGGCAACGAGGCCTTTCGAAAGGGCAATGCCCAATCGGAACCTACGGAGCGGCGCATGCAGTATGACCGGGCCATCCTCCGCTTTGAGAAGGTCATCCAAGAGGGTCAGATTGAAAACTCCAAGCTCTATTACAATCTAGCCAATGCGTGCCTGCTCAACGACCAGATGGGCAAGGCCATTCTAAACTATCGGCGTGCCCAGCGATTGGACCGGGCCGACACCAACATTCAGAAGAACCTGGCCTTTGCCCGTACACGCAGAGTCGACAAGGTCTCGATCCAAACAGAAAAGAAGGTCTTGCAAACGCTCTTTTTTTGGCACTATGATGTCCCTCTGCCGATTCGCTTCTTCCTGATGTGTCTCAGCTTTGGGGGGGTGTGTGTCATGGGAACGATCATGGTCCTACGCGGGTACACTCCCACGCGAGCCGTCATCGTCGCGTTGGGGGGGATCCTCCTGTTGAGCTTCCTGGGCTCGACCCTCATCGAGGTCACGCAGCAGAAGCAGACCGCCGAAGGCGTGATACTGGCTGAAGAGGTCATCGCCCGCCAAGGGGATGGCGACAACTACCCGGCGAGCTTCAAGGACCCTTTGCACGCGGGTACGGAATTCGTTCTCCTGGAAGCGCGCACGTCCTGGGTTCAAATACGCCTGTCAGATGGGAGTGAGGGCTGGATTCCGGATCAGGCCGCCGAAAGAATCTAATACCCTGCTAAGGAACCTCGCATCATGAAATGAATCATTTAATGATGCGAGGCTCCTAAGCAGACTTCTTTTCCGCGCTGCTGTCCCCTCCGGTCTTTTTGGAGTTGGCTTCCTTCTTGTCTGAGCTTGCGCCCTTCTTCTTGTCGTCGCTGCTCTTCTTCTTGGTCGTATCTTCGGTGCTCTTCTTGTCTTTCTCCGCGGCCTTCTTGTAGCTCTCGCTACGGTAGTCGGTTTGGTAGAATCCAGTTCCCTTGAACAAGATGCCCGCACCCATCCCAATCAGGCGTCGGAGCTTGCGTTTGCCACACTCGGGGCACGTGCGGCGTGATGACGCGGTAATACTCTGAAAAAGTTCGAATTCATGTTCGCAATGATCGCACTTGTAGCCATAGGTTGGCATGGTGGTTACTCCGCCTCAACGTCTTGCTTTTCAACATCTTCATTTTGCTCAACATCCAGTGGCTCAGGCATCGACACCGCCTCTGCCTCCTGGTCTTTTTGGATCTTGTTGACGATCACCTTACTGGGTCGCAAGACACGCCCATTCAGCTGATAGCCCTTCTGGTATTCCTCCAGAATGACATTATCCTCCTCGTTCGCTTCTGATTTCCGCAGCATCGCCTCGTGCAGCATGGGATCGAACTGCTCCCCAAGCGCCTTGATCTCTTGCACGTCGTGCGACTTGAGCACATCCACCATTTGGTCGTAAATGATCTGAATCCCTTTCACCAAGACGTCCACGTTCTCCGCTGCCGGGGCACTCTCCAGGGTACGCTCGAAGTTGTCCAGTGAGGGCAGGAGTGTCTTAATGATCTTTTCTTTCTCGTAGCCGATCGAGTCCGCCAACTGTTTCGGCACTCGCTTCTGAAAATTAGCATAGTCGGCGCTGACCCGCTGCAATTTTTCGAATAGCTCTACTTTCTCCTCCTCCAAGGCAGCCACTCTCTCTTGAAGCGTCTGTAACTCCTTCTCATCCCCCTGGGGAGCGTCGGTCTCCCGAGGCTTCTCTTTCTTCTTCTGTTGCTGCTGCTTCATCAATTGGTCCCGAACTGAGATTTTAGTTTTTCAAAGAAGGTGCGTGACTGAGGAGACACTCTTTTGTTCTCCAATTCCGAGAATTTCCGCAGCAGACTTTGCTGCGTCGCGTTTAACTTTCCAGGTGTCTCAATGGTCACTTGGATCAGTTGATCCCCTTTGCCCCGCGTACGAATGTCGGGAAGGCCGTTGCCCTTGATGCGAAAGACACTGCCATACTGAGTGCCCGGCGGCACCTTCAAGCGTTCGGTTCCCTCCAGGCTGGGGACATCAATGGTTGCACCCAGGGCCGCTTGAGTAAAGCTGATCGGCACCACCGCCACCAAATCATTGCCATCCCGCTGCAGAAACTCATGCTCTTTGATGTTGACATAGCAGTAAAGATCGCCATTGGGTCCGCCTTGCCGCCCCGGCTCGCCCTCTCCGGTCACACGGATCCCCTGTCCTTCATGGACCCCGGAAGGAATCTTGATGCTCACCGTTCTCTTGGTCGGAACCTTGCCACGACCCTTACAGCTCTTACAGGGACTGCCCACGACGCGGCCGGCGCCTTTACACTGCGGGCAGGTCGAGACCATCTGG
>JADFMM010000322.1 GCA_022563885.1 Planctomycetota bacterium
CGCTTTTGGTCGGCTTTCCTGGCCAGCGCCATTCCAAATGTAATTTATAGTTGGCATAGCTCTCCGTGGTGCGAATGTAGCCATTGGGCTTGCCCTCACAGCGAATCACACCCTCTGCAACCGACCAGACCTTATCGACGGTCCACTGTTTGTCCTGCTCCTTGTCGTTGGGGATGAAACGAACCCATCCGTCCAGATCCTTTCCGTTAAACAGGACCGTCTTCTGTTTGGGGCTTACCGGCCAGGGTGGGTTCCTGGCCGGCTCCACATAGATGTTGCGGAATTCGATGGCCGAGCCCTCGCTCTGCAGGCAGATCTTGCCTTCGGTCACCGCGCAGTCACTGGCCTCATTCATGAGTTTGCCATTGACATAGGGGCGCACCGTCCCGCCCACGCACCACACCTCATAGACATTCCACTGGCCCGCTTCCTTTTCGTTGTGTTTGCCATACTTGAGGACGCGGCGGCCGCGGACCCGGTGCCCCCCACTCTTGTGCTCATTGAACGCAAAGCCGCCGATCTCCCAGAAATCGCCCTGGTTGCGATATCCGCCCTGGCATTCCAGGCTCTTGGGCCACACGCGGTCCTCACCCTGCATGTGGACCAGGATGCCGTTGTTGCCGGTCCGCCCCGGCCAGCGATACTCCATGTGGAATTTGTAGTTCTTGTAGGCATTCGTCGTGCGGATGTAGCCGGCCGGCTTGCCGTTGCAGGCTAGAATGCCCCCAGGCTTGATCTGCCAGGTCGCATCGACCGGGCCTTTCCCGCCACGCGAATAACGAAACCACCCCTCAAAGCTCTCGCCATCGAACAGCATGGTCTTGCCTTGGGGTTCAACCACCTGTTCGGCCCCGCTGACCCACCTGGTCAAAGTCACTGTCAAAAGGGTGAGCAACAGGAACATGTTGATTGATACATTACGATTCATGGCAGCCTCCTTTATTTATGTGCTACGGATGGCGAGCTCAACTTATATGTGCACGAAACGCGATTCGGCACAACCGAGCTTCTGAACTCTACAGAAGCGCGGTCGCTCTGTCCAGAATCCATCCCAAAGCCTGTTCTGGGACGAGAACTATCTTCCTCTTCGCGGCCTCGCTTTCAAGGGTCGCGGACCCTGACTCTCCCTGCATGCGGGAACGTCCTTGTTGAATCGAGGAATGCATGCCATACTATTCCCCGATACCATCCCATTGTCCCATTCAGGGAGCCCCGTATGAATCGTCGAGAGTTTGTGAAAGCCAGTGCGGCCGGAGTGGCGATGTCTGTCATCGGTCGGTACCCGAGACTCTTTGCCGCGGAGCGGACCCGCCGGATCGGTCTGATTGGAGCCGGCTGGTATGGCAAGAGCGCCTTGCTCCGCCTGCTCCAGGTGGCGCCGGCAGAGGTGGTCTGTCTCTGCGATGTCGACAGAAACATGCTGGCCGAGGCCGCCGAGCTGGTCGCCTCGCGTCAAGCTTCCGGGAAGACCCCGCGCACCTATGCGGACTATCGAGAGATGCTCAAGCAAGAGGACCTGGACATCGTCCAGGTCTCGACCCCGGATCACTGGCATGCCCTCGCCATGATCGCCGCCGTCCAGGCCGGGCGCGACGTCTGGGTGGAGAAGCCTACGAGTCACGATGTCGTGGAAGGCCAGGCGATGGTGGCGGCGGCCCGCAAGTACGGGCGCGTGGTCCAGGTCAATACCGAGCGGCGTAGCACGCCCCATCTGATTGAGGCAAAGAGGGAGATCATCGAACAGGGCAAGCTCGGTAAGATCGCTCAGGTCGAGATCTGCTGCTACTATCATATGCGGGCCAGAGGTAATCCGCCGGATACGACGCCCCCGGCCCATCTGGACTGGGACATGTGGACGGGACCGGCGACCCTGCGCCCCTACAATCCCCTGGCGCACCCCCGCCGTTGGCGCTCCTTTACCGAGTACAGCAACGGCATCGTGGGAGACATGTGTGTGCACATGCTGGATGCGGTCCGCTGGATGATGGGATTGGGATGGCCTAATCACATCAGTTCCTCGGGCGGGATCTTCGTGGACACCAACAGCAAGGCCAACATCACCGATACTCAGACCGCGACCTTCGCCTACGACGACCTCAACGTCGTGTGGCAACATCGAACCTGGGGTGAGGCGCCCGACAAGGAGTATCCCTGGGCCATGGTCTTTTACGGAGACAAGGGGACACTCAAGGCCGACGTCCACAAGTATGACTTCATTCCCAGGGGAGGGGGCCGGCCCATCCATCGGGACGTGACATACGAACTGGAACAGTACCCCGAAGACAAGACGGAAAAGGACCTGGAGAAACATGTCGCCCCGGCCCTGCGGGCCCACTGGCTCAACTTTTTGGAGGCCGTGGACAATCGCACTAAACCGGTGGCCGACATCGAAGAGGGTCACATCTCCAGCGCCACTTGTATCCTGGCCAACGTCGCCAGACGGGTGGGCCGCACGCTCACCTGGGACCCGGTAGCGGGCCGGGTCGTGGGAGATGACCAGGCCAATGGATTGCTGAAGAAGACCTATCGATCACCGTGGGTCCATCCCGAGCCGGGGAACGTTTAGAAGCTAGTAATCAGTAATCAAGTAATCAGTAATCAGTAATCAGTATCAGTGATCAGCAGTCAGTTTGGCTCACAGTTCGCAGTTGGTCGAGATGGCCTTCAGCCGCTTCTTTCGTGCTGTGATCGGCAATCTGTGATCCGTGATCCCATGTGCGCCAATTGTCTCAAACCCTTGAATTGAGTATACTCGGAGGAGCCTCCGTTCACTTTACGCGCGGCGCGGAAGCGGGGCAGGCTTGAAGCGGAATCCAGGGATAAACATGCACCGGTTCCCTCTGTCTTTTTCTTTTCGTGCTGCCAGGCGCACAAAAAGTTTTTTGGAAAAAACGCAGTTTCGTCGTCAGCAATGGATCTTCTATGTAGATGACTAAGGAAGAAACCATTTCAAGATGGGTCGCTCAGGCCCGCCAGGGCGACAAAGTGGCCATGAACAAGCTGGCTGAGGGCATGAGATCCCCGCTGCAGGAGCATGTGAACCGGCTGACGCTGGACGTAGATCTGACGCAAGAGATCGTGCAGGACAGCCTGGTCAAGATGGTCGAACAACTGCACACCCTCCAGCGCGACGACCAATTCTGGCCCTGGCTCTCCAAGATCGCCCTTAACGGGATGCGTCGACACTATCGCGACAATGGGAAACACAAGACCCGATCCCTGGATGAGGCGCGGATGGAACAGACCTCTTCGCCGGATCACGATGTGGTCGCCGATGCCATTGCCGACGAACTGCGACAGATCGTGCTCCTGGCCATGCGGCAACTCAAGCCGGATCAGCGTACCGTCTTGGTCCTGCGCTGTTACGAACAGCTCACCTTCCCCCAGGTCGCCGATCGCGTCGGGACCAGTGAGTTTCGTGCCCGGGCACTCTTCATCCAGGCGAAAAAGGCCTTGGGTAAACGCCTGGCCAAGGGGGGATACGGGAAGAGTTCCCTGCTGGGCGCCCTGGTCATATTCGGCAAGATGACGGCCACCTCAGAGGCCTCTCTGGTCCAAGTCAGCATCTCGACGGCGACCGTGGAGGCGGGCCTGCTCCCCGGACTCGTCGTTGCCCTCGGCAACAAGGTGGCCGTGCTTACGGTGGCCACGGTAGCCGCCGCATCGACCTTGGGTGGAGCGCTTTTGCTGTCCGACGACTCTGCCGACCCGCACCCGCCGATGGCCTATGCCCAGCAGAGCACTGGCACGGCGGATGGAGATCTTCAGCACCTGTACTATTACCCGCCCGGCTCA
The DNA here is from genome assembly GCA_022563885.1 of Planctomycetota bacterium. Classification (GTDB taxonomy): domain Bacteria; phylum Planctomycetota; class Phycisphaerae; order Sedimentisphaerales; family Anaerobacaceae; genus JAIPFM01. Next base: position 3,796 of record JADFMM010000322.1, read on the forward strand.
TCCAATGGGGTGCAATTGCAGATTCGATCCGACCGCCCCGGCGAAGCGGGCCTGCCCATCTGGCTACAGAACGACCACGCCAACTATGCCCGGCAGGGCGACACCGTGCTCATCTGCAATGCCCACCTCTGGCATAGGGATGGCTCGGTGATGCGCCTGCCGACCGACGGCGCGGCCCTATCGGCCTTTCTCGACCGGATCGAAGGTCGGTCCGGCGGCTCGCGCCCTGTGCGTCGCGACCCGCGGGGTCTACTCGTCATGGATCAGGGGCCGCGGGGCCGGCAGGTCATACCGAACTACGATGTCATCGATGAGTCCTTTTTCAGCGGCCGCTGGCCTTCCCGCCTGGATGTTATCGATCGGCGTGACGCGGCCCACCGCCGGGGCTGGACCTTCTTCTCGGTCGAGGGCAACCTCGGAACTGAAACGATCACCGGCGTCGGCCGGATTCCCCTGGTTCAGGCCAAGGTGGCGAACTTCGCCCCCTGGATGAGGTTGCACATCGGGCGCAGGCTCGTCATCGAAGAGACGGGGTCGACGGCTCGACTGAAGACCTCGGCGGGGCAGGTGCTGAAGCGCTATCGCCGCGGAACCTTCTTTCATGGATTGATGCGGCCCTGGGAGGGATTGCATACCATCGACACGGTGCGGCGGGACGCGGCACAAGATAAAATCCCGTTTGTGACGGAGTACGAGAGCGACGATTCAATGGCGACGGTTCGGCTGTCGACGTCGGCGGCCGAAATCGTCTACCGGATCCACATGGACCGCGACCTCATCGACGAGATACGATTCTTGCTACCCGATGGCAGCGAGGGAGGCATGGATTTTTCCTATCCTGAGCACCTCCATGAACCAGGAAACAACGGGAGGGATTCCAGCCCAGCCTCGCGCAGGTCCCGCGGAGGGGACTTGGCGCCGGCGTGGCTCATCAGCCTGGTAGCAGGAACATTGGGTGAGTAAAAAAGCGTATAGTGGCCTTGCAAGGACCTGATAGATAGGAATGGACAATCAGATTAATGCCGCATGGGGCATGAGACAAAAGGGAGACATCATGAACATCCTAAGGAAGCACCGACTTGCATGCGTCGTCATTACATGGCTATTGTTCTCAAGCGGCGCCGGCCTCTGGGCCGAAACCCTCTACGTGGACCAGCGGGCAACCGAGGGTGGTGATGGGTCCGCCTGGCATCACGCGTTCACCGACCTTCAGGACGCTCTGGCCACGGCCCTCCATGGCGATACGATTCTCATTGCCCAGGGGATCTACAGGCCGGATGACCCCAACGGCGATCCCAACGCCACCTTCACACTGGTAAGCGGGGTCACCCTCCAGGGAGGATACGCCGGCCTAGGCACAGACGACCCCGATCAGCAGGATCCCAATCAATTCGAAACGATTCTCAGCGGTGATCTCAACGGCGACGATGTCGATGCGGGCGCCAGCAGACGTCGAGATCCAAAGGATCCGCTCGACCCATGGACCCAGCGAGAAGACAACTCTTTTCATGTCGTGACCGGCCGGGCAACCGATGCCAATACGGTGTTGGCGGGTGTCACCATCACGGCAGGGTACGCCCGAAACCGAGATGGGGGCGGGGGGTTGCGCACTTACTCCCGTGCCTCTCTGATCCTGCGAAACTGCGTTTTTCTAGGCAACGACAGCGACTCCACCGGCGGGGCCATTCAGAACACCGATAGGAGTTCTCTGTCCTTGATGGGCTGCTCGGTCATTGGGAATCGAGCCGCCCTGCTTGGAGGCGGCATCTTCTGCGAGAGAAGGAGTCCGCTTCTTCTTGAGGACTGCGAATTTCACGATAACTGGTCGTCTACCTACGGAGGCTGCATTGCCAGTCGGGGCAGGAGCCACGTCACGGCCGAGCGTTGTGTGTTTCGTGACAATACGGCCAGCTCCGCGGGTGGGGCCATCTTCAGCGAAGACGACTCCGCGTGTACCCTGATCAACTGTTTGTTTACCGGCAATGAGGGCGGCGTGATGCTCTCGCAGGACGGGCCAGTGACCCTCCTTCACTGCACCATCACGAACAACGTCAGCGTCAGTCGAGTTTCAATCGTACGCGTGGCGGGACCGACCGAGATCTTCAACAGTATCATTTTGGGCAACAACGCTCGAGGCGTCGGCGACCATTACGACGTGGATGTGCAGGACAATACCTTCCTCATGGATAACAGCTTCTTGGGCTTATGGCGCCATCAGGCCCGGGAGGGTGAGTTTCAGTTTCTTCGAATTCCTTCCTTTGGAGAGGGTTTCGTGCTACTGCCCGGATCATCCGCAATTGACGCGGGCAGCAATGGAACCGAGTATGTCCTGCCGGAAACAGATCTGGCCGGCAAGCCACGGATAGTGAACGGCCGGCCGGACGTCGGCGCCAATGAGTTCCAGGGGATCATCTATGTTGATAGTAATGATGATTCGTCAGACCTGCGTTGTCGCCACGGATCAGGGAGCGGTAC
>JADFMM010000086.1 GCA_022563885.1 Planctomycetota bacterium
GAAGGCGAGCATCCTTGGCAGGCGGCCCGAAAAGGCGAAGGGGACAAACCCGAAAAGGACAGCCACCAACTCGAACACGACGCCTTTTTCCCCGCCCTGCGGGCGGGGACCATCATCAACAACGGGAGCTACATGGCCAAGAGCACCCTGATGGCCATCATGGCCCGCATGAGCGCCTACACCGGCCAAAGCCTCACGTGGGAGCAGGCCTTAAACTCTCAGGAAGTCTTGGCGCCGGCCGCCTACGCCTGGGATGCTGCCCCGCCCCCAGCCGTGGTTGCCGTGCCCGGCGTCACCCAGTTCGTGTGACCCAACAAATCCTTCCATCCCTAATAATACTGAGGAGAAACTCATGTTTCGTCCCTTTCAGCTCTCCGCGGCACTTCTCCTGGGCAGCATCACGGCACTGGGTGTCGAGGATCGGCCCAACGTCCTGTTTATCATGTCGGATGACCATACAACGCAGGCGATCGGTGCCTATGGTAGCCGACTGGCAGCGCTGAACCCCACGCCCACCATCGACAGTCTGGCCCGGGAAGGGATGTTATTTGAAAACGCCTATTGCACCAACTCGATCTGTACCCCCAGCCGCGCCTGCATCCTCACCGGTCAGTATGACCACATCAATGGCGTGTATGATCTGGGCGGCAGGATTGAGCCGCGCCGACAGTACCTGGCCCTGGAGATGGGAAAGGCCGGCTATCAGACGGTGATGATCGGCAAGTGGCATTTGAAAGAAGAACCCGGTGCGTTTGATTACTATTGCGTGTTGCCCGGTCAGGGGCGGTACTTCGATCCGGTGTTCCGCGTCCAGGGCAAAGAGCCCTGGCCGAAGAATACTATTCAGTTTAAAGGCATGCATTCTTCCGACGCCATCACTGACCTTACGCTTGCGTGGCTGAAGGAGAAACGGGATCCGAACAGGCCCTTCTTCTTGATGCACCACTACAAGGCGCCCCACGACTTCTTCAAATATGCACCCCGCTACGAGACCTATCTGGCGGATGTGCAAATCCCGGAACCGGCCAACCTGTGGGAACAGCCCCACTTCGGCTCGATTGCCACGCGTGGCACAGAGGACGAACTGTTGCCCTATATCGGGACATCGATCGGACGCCGCAACCCGCGTCGCAACTACGCGAAACACTACAAGGTCGGTAAGGAACTCGGCGATGAGGCGGCCAAGCGGGCCGCCTACAACATCTACTTGAAGCACTACCTGCGCTGCGTAAAGGGCGTGGATGATAATCTGGCGCGGCTGTTCGCGTATCTCGACGAGACCGGCCTGATGGACAAGACGGTGATCATCTACACAGGCGACCAGGGCTTCATGCTCGGAGAACACGATTACATGGACAAGCGCTGGATGTACGAGGAATCACAACGAATGCCATTTCTCATCCGCTATCCCAAGACCATCCAAGCGGGATCTCGTTCCGACGCCATCGTGGAAAACGTTGACTACGGTCCCACCATGCTCGACTTTGCCGGCATCAAGACACCCACGGTGATGCAGGGCCGCAGCTTTCGCACGATCTGCGAGACGGGCCGAGAACCCCAGGACTGGAAGCAGGAGGCCTATTACCGCTACTGGATGCACATGGCCCATCACGACAACCCGGCCCATGTCGGCATCCGCACCAAGCAGTTCAAATTGATCTTCTATTATGGCTGTAACTACAAGGGACAAAACCGTACACCGCCCGGATGGGAACTGTACGACGTGAAGAAGGATCCCAGGGAAGTGGTCAACCTGTACGACGATCCAAACCATGCCGACGTGGTCGTGCAACTCAAGGATCGTCTGGCAAAGCTGCGGCGCCGTATCGGTGATACCGGAGAGGACTACCCGGAGGTCGAAGCCATCATTCAAGAGTTCTGGAATGACGATGCCGCCGACCGCGCCAGGGCGGCGGAGATCTCGCGGGCGTATTTGCGCTCGAAAGAGAAGGGCGGGAGAAGATAGTAATCAGTGATCAGTGAACAGTGAACAGTAGTCGGTAATCAGTGATCCGTAATCGGTATTCGGCATTCACAGACATACTTCCCACAGAGGGAATTCCCATGACGAGATATACAAAGTCATTGATCCTCATCGTTGTCGCTACCGCCGTAATAGCTAGCAGCTCCTCTGCGGTGACGGATGGACGGCCCAATCTCCTGTTGATCGTCGTAGATGATCAATCGCCCTTCGATTTAAGGTATACAACCCAGCCTCATCTCTTGAAACGCCCAACATCGACCGGTTGGCGCGTGAGGGCATGGTCTTTGACGGCGCCTATCATATGGGAGCCTGGGCCGGCGGCGTCTGCACGCCCTCTCGGCACATGATTATGTCCGGCCGTACACTCTGGCATATCCCCGACAAATCCAGATTCGGCCGCAATCCAAACGCGTCGAATCCGAGGCTGGTTCCACCAGACCTGGCCGATTTCACGATGGCGGCCGTGTTCAACCGCGCCGGCTACGACACCATGCGCACCTGTAAACGTGGCAACAGTTACGAGGCGGCCAATGCGCGGTTTACCGTGAGACACGATGCCTCCAAACGCGGCGACACAGACGAAACCGGCAGCGCCTGGCATGCGGAACGGGTACTCGACTACCTTGACGATCGCAAGCGTCGCCGCGATACCGACCCTTTTCTGATTTACTTCGGATTCTCACATCCGCACGACCCGAGGAATGGCAAGCCCGAACTGCTCCACAAGTACGGGGCGGTCAATCACACCGACAAGAGCCGCCCGCCGACGCTGAACCCCAAAGCACCGGCCCTGCCATCGAACCTCGGCCTAATAATCTTCCTGGCTTTTTATCCCAATGAGAGGTAAACCACATGTTGGCGATACGAAGACAACCCTGTTTTTTACTGACAAAGGAATGGATGTCATGTGGATACGCACGGTATTCTTGAACTCTTTTGGACTAGCCCTGATACTTAGCTGCGTTTTGCCGGTAGAGGGCAGACCGCTGGCGGGGACGCGGCCTAATATCATTCTTGTGATGACGGACGATCAGGGGATGGGCGACCTGTCCTGTATGGGGAACAAGGTGCTGCGCACACCGAACTTGGATCGCTTCTATGCCTCCTCGACGCGCTTCACCGATTTCCACGTCAGCCCTACCTGCGCGCCGACCCGTTCGGCCATCATGAGCGGCCGGCATGAATTCAAGAATGGCGTCACACACACGATCAAAGAGCGCGAACGCATGGCGCTCAGCACGACCCCCTTTCCGCGACTGCTGCAGCGGGCCGGATATCGAACCGGGATCTTCGGAAAGTGGCACTTAGGCGATGAGGACGCGTACCAACCCTACAACCGTGGTTTCGGTGAAGTTTTTATTCACGGTGCGGGTGGGATCGGGCAGTCCTATCCCGGCAGTTGCGCCGACTTTCCGCCCAACCGTACCGACAAGTACTTCGACATCGTGGCGCTGCACAACGACACCATCGTTCGGACCGAAGGCTTTTGTACCGACGTCTTCTTTCAGGCCGCATTGGGTTGGATCAAGAAGCAGCATGATGCCCACACGCCCTTCTTTGCTTACATCTCGACCAACGCCCCGCACGGCCCCATGATCGCGCCGGAAAAGTACAAGAAGCGCTTCCTCGACCTGGGCTGGGACGAGAATACGGCGGGGCGCTACGGCATGATCGAGAACATCGATGACAATTTCGGCCTTTTGATGCGAAAGTTCGATGAATGGAACCTGTGGGAGAACTCACTGGTGATCTTTATGACGGATAACGGTCAGGCGGGACGTTCAGGCAAGCTTAAGGGAAAACGCGTCGCCATCTACAGGGCCGGTTTCAAGACAGGCAAAGGATCTCCCTACGAAGGGGGCACGCACGTCCCGGCCTTCTGGCGCTGGAAAGGGGTTCTCGGCCAAGGCGTCGATATCCCGGCGCTGACCGCGCACATCGACCTGTTCAAGACGTTCTGCGAGCTGGCCGGCGCCAAGACGCCCAATGGCACTCAAAATGTCGACGGCCGGTCCCTGCTACCGCTGCTGGAAGACCCAGAGGCCAACTGGTCGGACCGCACCCTGTTTGTTCACAAGGGCCGCTGGGAGAAGGGCGCCGACCCCAACAAGCACAAGTACAGCGGCTGCGCCGTACGCACGCAGCGCTGGCGATTTGTCAACAACAGGGAACTGTACGACATCGCGAGTGATCCCTACGAGTCAGAGAACGTGGTGACCGACCATCCCGACGTTGTGGCCGGATTGCGGCAAGCCTACGACACCTGGTGGGCCGAAACCCGCCCGCTGATGGTCAACGAAGACGTCCCCTACGCACGCCAGCAACCGCAAGCGGTTCGCTATGAGAGACAATTGAAAGAGCGCGGCATTCCCAAGTGGAATGTCCCCAAGTTCTGAAGTCGGCTCGGGCGTGACTCGCGCACAATCATTTGCTTAAGGAGTCATTGATGAAGAGGCCAATTCTCTATCTAATCGCTTTGTTGCTAGGCGCTGGGCTGGCGTTCGGTCGTGAGCCGAAGGAGGACGATAGCAACGTCATCTACGATGAGAGTAAGGTCCCACAGTATGACCTACCACCGCTGCTGGTAAGCGCCGAAGGCCAGCGGGTCACCACGGCCGAGGCATGGAGGAGCGTTCGCCGCCCCCAGATTCTGTCGCTGTTCAGCAACCTTATCTACGGGGCTGTCCCGGACCCTGAGAGCCCGGTCAAGGTGGAGTTTGAAGTCAGGAAGACTGACCCCCAATTCATGGAAGGCAAGGCCACACGCAAAGACGTTCAGATTCGCTTTAGCAACAGCAAGGGCAAGGCGGAAATGCTGGTACTGGTGTTCGTTCCCAATCGAGGGACCAAGCCTGTGCCTGCTTTCATGATGCACAGCTTCAACGACACCCACTCGCCCGATTTCGAGGCACATCCCCAGCGGCCGGGCCGACTGCGATGCGGATGGCCATTGGGCGAATTCTTTGATCGTGGTTACGCCTTTGTCGCGGTGTATCAGCAGGACCTGGTAGGGCACAATGAGGTGGAATTTCTCAAGGGCATTCATCCGCTGTTCTACCGGAAGGGACAGAGCTTTCCCAAGGCGAGCGAATGGGGTGTGCTTTCGGCCATCGCGTGGGGTGCTATGCGGGCCATGGATTATCTGGAGACCGACAGCGATGTCGATCATACGCGGGTTGCTATCATGGGCCACTCGAAGATGGGCAAAGCGGCCCTCTGGACCGCGGCCCAGGACGAGCGCTTTGCGCTGGCCATCTCGGCGCAGTCGGGTTGCGCCGGGGCTGCTCTGTGGCGCCGACGCTCGGGTGAGACGCTGGAGAAGATGGTCACGCGTTTTCCCTATTGGCTGTGTCGCAATGCGTGGAAGTTCGTGAATCAGGAAGACGATCTGCCCGTCGATCAACATATGTTGCTTGCCTGCATCGCCCCGCGTCCGGTCTATGTGCACAGCGGTCTTCAGGACACCTGGGCGGACGGACGGGGCGAGTACCTTTCGGCCTACCATGCCAGCGAGGTGTATCGCCTGCTCGGCAAGAAGGGATTGACCTCGGAGTCGTCGCCCCCCGTAGGTGAGGCAATCATCGAAAGTGATGTCGGGTACCACATCCGGCAGGGCGGTCACTCCCTCCAGATGTATGATTGGGAGCGATTTCTGGATTTTGCGGATTATCACCTAAAGAATTAGGCTTTGTCGGAAAACTCCGTCGTCAGCCCGAGAGCGAGCAATTTTTTCGCCTGGCAAAGACGGCAAAGACGGCAAAGACGGCAAAGACGGCAAAGCAGGCAAAGCAGGCGATGTTGGTTCTATCGTCTATGCAGCCGGATGCAGCCAGGGGGAAAAAGAGCCGCTCGAAGCCAGATCCAGTTTTCCGACACAGCCCAGTTCTTGGCGGTCCCTCAGTTCCGGGTATCGTTCCACCCCGGTGATCCACCTGGGCGCATGCTGGGTCGCCAACTTTTTTTGTCGGACCAGTCAGTCGTAAGCGGGTCGACCGGATCGATCCGCGTGAGAGAGAAGCCTGCACCGTCGGTCAGGTCATACCATTTGTCGTCATATCGAATGCTCTGTATGACTCGTCCGGCAGCATCTGTCAGCTCAATGCGCTCCCCACCGTTACTCAGCTTGCCGGTATAGGATCCAACCACCACGGCAACCGTGGTGTCATACGTGGATGCAAAGGCATCCACATCTTTCACGACCAGAACATAGTCATTGGGCCCCAGCTCGACGTCTGGGAACAGAAAGCCTATGCCCCTGGTAAACCGTACCCCATTGAGGTTGATGGCCTGGTCCCCGATATTGGTCAGTTCTATATACTCCGCAATGGAATCCAGGGGACTGCCGGTGTCAGCAGGATGATACATGATTTCGGAAACGCGCAGATTCTCAGCGACTGAACCAACTGCAATGACCTGTCTGGCAATTCCGCCCCAAAGACTATAGGGGTGGTGTTCCTGGCGTACACGCGATGTGATCAACGTGCTGCGGGGTATTGTAATGGGACCGGTATACTCGAAAGTCCCTGGCCTGATGGGAGGGCCGAGAGCAGAACCCTCGCGTGCAACGAGCTGAGCCGAAATGAGGAAATCAGTGCCTGTTGCGGAGTCATTGAGACCGTGGATGGCAAGGATGTTCCCGCCGTCGATCAGCAGATCACTAAATGCGGAGACATCGAAGCTCTCCAGATCTATTGCCGCCGAACTGTCATGTTCACTGTCTGCATGGGAATCCCACTTAGCGTCCCCGGTAAATCCAGCCCGCGCAACTTCCGTATTATTGAGATACGCTACAAAACCGTCATCATAGCGCATTTGTAGAGTCATATCCCTGTAGATGCTTGGGTCACCGGAAATCACAAAGGGGATACGTATATAACAACTGCTTGAGATGCCAAACATCTGTGTTTCCAGATCCAGGCTGATCAGTGGCCCATACCCGGTTCGGCCTGTTGTAAGGTCATAGCCTACGCCACCCCCACCTCTACGACTGGTTTCCCACATAGAATCATCGAAGCCGTCCGTGCCTTTCCAGGCGTCGTCGATCGGTGCCGTTGGTACAAAGACGCGTTTGGAGGTGTTCTCGGGCGCCAGGAGAGTTGGCGGAATCGGCTCGGTGGGAGTCTCGAACACCCATGGGTCTGAACCGTCCAGGGTGTAGTAAATGGCACCGGAGCCATTGGGATTCTCAAGGACTACCGTCCGGTCGGACGCCTGTTGGTTTGGGAAGTGGCTGACCACCGGGGGCTGGATGAATTGACTGTTGATCCATGTTGACCGTATATCGAGCCACTCCTTGAGCGCCTCGATTTCTCCATCATATCCTCCTCCATATACGACACGTGGACGGTACTCGGGCCAACGCTGGGTATTACGGGGTTGCGCCTCACTGATTTCTTCTACCATGCGGTCAATGGTGGCGTTTAGATTCTCCATGCTGAAGACGGTACGGCGAAACTCAAACCAACGATCGATGTACTGCATCCAGAAGTGAGGATCTTCGAAGAACCGTTCCCACCAGTAGTAGGTGAGAAAGTTCGTGCCCCAGCTAGCGGGCCTGTCGTCGCGGCCGTCCGTGGAGTTCAAGGCCCGATCAAAATCCCAGATAGGTCCTAACTCCAATTTGCCCTCTCTCCGTTTATGCATGTATCCGCTCAGACGAAAGGCATCGACATTGAAGGGTAACAGATTGAGCAGGTGATGGTCAATAAAGGAAATGACATCAATGTATTTTGCATAGCCTGTTTGCGCATCCATGAAATTGGGGCCGTACAGAGCGGTTTCCAGCTCATCGAAATACCCTTTGATCCAGGCAGTTTGCTTATCTGTCATATCCTCACCTTTGGGGTAAACGTGAACGAACTGGCGACCGCGGCTCGTGCTAAACGCTCCGTCCCCGGCCCGGTCAATGCTGAGCACGTAGCCCCCGGAAATACGCGGTTCGGTACTGTCCCAGGGATCGAGTTTCTCGACGTCTACACGTTCGGAACCCCGCTTGATCTTCTCCATAAGGATGTAGAGGCCTATATAATCACTGCCTGCGACCTTCCCGTCGTTGCTATTAAGGTACATTTCACAGAATCGTGTTCGCACGGCATACCGTCCCGCCTGGCTGCTGAGTTCATAGGCCAACGCATTACTAATGAGGGGAATATCATATTGAGAGGGACCATACAGTATCCAGTCGGAATCTGCCGGAAATCCCCAAATCGAGACGTCCGTATCCTCATTGTCCAAGTCCCAGGTTTCAAAGGCATACTGCTTTTTGGCAAAATTAGCTGAGGAAGATCCTCGGATCCGCATCCCCCCCGCCCTATGAAATCAGGCGAGTCTGTCATGTGTGCCCGTCCACTCGCATCAGTATCGATGAATGCGGCAGTGACCAATGCAAACCTACCAGTCCCCACGCTGCGCTTACCCGTATCCACAATAATAAGGGGAAGGTTGGAGCTGAAGGAAGCGACATCGCTAGACAAAGCCAGGTAGGAACGGCTAACAATCGAGCTAGGCGGCATATTGGGTTCAAACGCGCGGGCCATGACCTCTGAGCTTTCTCTAATCGGAATGGGCCCTTTGTACTTGAACGACGCTGATCCTCGAGACGTTATTTGCAATGGTTCGGTGCCATTCAGTGTGTAATAGATTTCTGCAGTGGCCGTGGGACTGCTCAGTTCTAATAAGAATGAATCTACGAACGTGCTGCTGGCATGCGAAAATACGGGGTCTTCAGGTCGATCAATACACACCGGATCGTTGGTCATTCCGGGTGTCTGCACGGGTAAATAGGCTTGCTGTCGGTTGCAAATGCCATAGGAAACACCTTCTTTTTGAGGTGGAAATCCCCATGCGTCCTTCTTGAATGCATAGCTTGCATACTCATGAACCACCTGCTGATCAGGACTCACGAGCGCCAGGTAATCGCCGTCCCTATTGAGCCTGAAGTTGGTATGGTAATACCCCGACTCATCCACATAGGGCCAGTTCTCTGGGTGATCCTCGGCGAAGATGCCGGAGGCCCAAACGATCAAATTCCCACCCGATTCTAGGTAGACCTCTGGAAATCGCCACAGGGTCAGGTTCTCTGGATCATCGGTCAGACACCATCCGTCGAGGTTCAGCAACTGGGGTGATGGATTATGAATCTCGATCCAGTCGGAACGTGTTTCTTGGCCTTCAACAACGGTCGAAAAACCCTTGTCGTTAACGGCGGCAAACTCAGAAATAGTGGGCAAAAGCAGCTGCTCATCAGAGATCTCTACGGCAGGGATCGGTGCCACCGGCCACAGAATAGTCAAAACAGAGATGGTTATGAGTTTTTTCATGCATCCTATTCCTTGAACCCTACCCACTGGATTTTCACGCCACGCCAAGCATTTGATGACGCCAGTTGAGAAGACATTTTGTCAGACGCATCATTATAACAAAAAAAGACGCGTGAGGTGTAAGTCGTCGTGCAAAAATAACTCACCGGTTTTCCATCTCATCTTCACGCCATCTTCGTCCGTTCCTCAATCGCGAATCCTCAACGTAGAACAGCTACGCTTCCGGTTTCACTCAATCGATCACGAACGAATCTGACGCAAATCTGAGCGTAAAACCAATGATTTATTTTTGCACAACTCCTAATGTATTGATGGCCTAAAGCCGTCCTGGCCGTTTATACTCTCACATGCGTTTTTTGACCCTACGGGGTTTGGCAGCTAATTATGTGCAAACGGGCTAAAATGATGACGATGAATGCTTCAATGCTCTTCTTGGTGATGAGCATTACGCTTCCCGTGTGGTCTGATGAAACGACCCAGGTCGCCAAGCGGCCGAATATCCTGTTCGCACTCTCCGATGACCAGTCCTATCCCCACACAAGCATCCTTGGCGATCCGGTGGTCAAGACACCTGCGTTCGACCGTGTAGCGAGAGAGGGCGTTCTGTTTACCCACTCCTTTGCGGCATGTCCTTCGTGCACGGCCTCACGATCGGCAATCCTGACAGGTCGGCAAATCTGGCAGGTCGGCGAAGCCGGTGTTCTATTCGGCACCTTGCATCCCGAGTATCCGCTGTTCACTCACTTGCTGGAAGACGCGGGGTACCACGTTGGATTCGTTGGCAAACCCTGGGCCCCGGGAGACTGGCGCGCGGGCGGTCTGAGTCGACATCCCAATGGCAAGGAATATGCCACGCAGTTAGAGGTGGACCCACCTATAGGCATCAACACACGCGACTACGCCGCCAACTTTGAGGATTTTCTGGCAGATCGGCCCAGCGGAGCTCCGTTCATGTTTTGGTTTGGATGCTCCGAACCACACCGCGAATACGATATCGGGATTGGCCGGCGATCAGGATTGAGCGAGAAAGATGTGGTGGTGCCTCCTTATCTACCCGACTCGCCAGAGGTTCGGATGGAGATTCTCGATTACTACTACGAAATCGAGCACTTCGATAAGCACCTGTCCCGCATGCTCAAGAAGCTGGAGGAGCTCGGAGAGCTCGACAACACCATCGTAGTGGTGACATCCGACAACGGCATGCCGTTTAGCCGCACCAAAACCACGCTCTATGACGCGGGAGTCAGGATGCCCACGGCGATTCGTTGGGGCGACCATGCCCCGGGTGGTCGTCGTGTGGACGACTTCATCGGGCACATCGACTTCGCACCCACATTTCTTGAAGCAGCCGGAGTCGACATTCCCGGGACCGTCACGGGTCGCAGTCTGATGCCCTTGCTCAATTCCGATCGCAACGGTCGCCTTGACGAAGATCGCGACCACGTCGTGACCGGCCTCGAACGGCACACCTACTGCAGGCCCGGCGGTGCGACTTATCCGATTCGCGCCATTCGCACCCACGATTATCTGTACATTAGAAACTTTGCGCCGGATCGCTGGCCCACCGGCGGTCCGGCGTTTATCTCTTCGAACAAAGCGCCCCACGGTGACATCGACGATGGTCCATTTAAAGACTTCATGTTGCGTGATCAGACTCGGATCGATTTCCCTCTCGCCTTCGAGTTGGGTTTTGGCAAGCGTCCGCTAGAGGAACTCTACGACGTGCACTCGGATCCACACCAGATCAACAATCTGGCCGAGAATCCACAGCATGCCGAAGCCAAACAGAAACTTTGGGCGCGGCTAAAAGCCCATCTGAAGGAAACGGGCGATCCCAGGATCGACGGTAAAGATCCCTGGCGGAATTACATCTATCGGCAGGTCGAGGGATTTGGCGCCACCTACAATATGAGCCTCACGGAGAAGGAGCGGGCCGCGGCTCGTGCTCGGGGGAAGCACCGTGTGAGCCCGGGTGCGAAAGAATAAATCATAGGTGTAAGCTATAGATTCTTACTGCCTTGTACGCTCTTGGGGTCCTGAATTTCCCGCGCGGGCATTTAGCGGTCGCGCAGAAATAAAGTCACAATTTGGAGGGAGCAAATTGGCGTTAGATTGGGTCGCGCCGATTGATCGAATCCACAGGCGTAGCTGTTTTGGAGCCTGGCCCGAGCGAAGCCGAGGGATCTGGAATTCGCGATTGAGAAGCGCCCGAAGATAATGTCAAGATTGCCCCTAAATGGGAAGTTATTTTTGCGCAGCAGCTTGGTCCACAGCGCGGCGCGGTTGGCATCCTCCCTGAAGGTGGGACCGGCCCGGAAGTCCATGCCCTTGTCGCTGTGTGTGAGGGTTGCCTTCTGTCCATCGAGTGTCCAGTGTTCGCGCCAATCGTCGGTCCATCTGTCGTAGAGGAGCATTGGATCGTCCTTTTTTCCGATGGACGCATGATCTTCGACGCCGGCGCAGGGTGCAGAGATGGCCATCGCAAAGATCAGACAAAGGCGTGTGGTGATTGACTTCCGCATCGCGAGCAGTCCCTTGGCATTCAGGCCTCTCTCTATACTGGATTTTTCTGTATAGGCCATCCGGAATTCATCCAAAGATAGAGCGTGAGGGTCAGCAGGGTCGATGAGGTCAAGCCTCCCACAACAACGATGGCCAGAGGTCTTTGTACCTCTGATCCCGTGCCGGTGGCCATGATCAGGGCAAGAGCCCCCATGCCGTCGTCAAGGTCGTCATCCAAAACGGTCTGAATTTGCCCTTGCTGGCATTCAAAAGTCCAAGTTATTTCTTGCCGGTCCCTTAGTGCTCTGCGTACAATGCGGGTCCTGAACGGATGCGTGTTGCGGATGTGTGGTACGATGATGGCTTATTGAGATCGGAAGAGACCGGTGTCCAGCGAAACGATGGATGCTTTCACTATGGAACGAATCGCGATTATCCGTTTGATGCTGTGGGTGCTCTGTGTGAGTCCCTCAGTGGGTCAGGCTACCTGGCCCCAGTTTCGAGGACCGTGGGGCACCGGGGTCGTGCCCGACTCCCCCCATGGGCAGCAAGCCGTCGTTCCCCTTCATTGGAGCGAATCGGAGAACGTGAGCTGGAAGTGCGCGATTCCCCATAGTGGGCTGTCGACGCCGGTGGTGATGAATGGCAAGGTCTGGCTCACGACGGCCACTCTGGAAGGGCATGAAGCCTTCGTCATCTGTGTCGATGCGAACTCCGGAAAGATGCTCCTCAATCGGAGGCTCTTCCATACGGAAGACCCCGAGCCCTTGGGCAACCCGGTCAATGGCTATGCGTCTCCTTCCCCCGTCGTCGAAGCGGATCGTATCTATGTGAGCTTTGGCAGTACCGGGACGGCCTGTCTGGACACCCAGACCCATGAGATCCTCTGGACCCGCAGGGATCTTCCCTGTCGTCACTACCGAGGTCCGGGGTCTTCACCGGTCCTCTTTGGCGATCTGCTGATCTTGACCATGGACGGTGTCGATCTCCAGTATCTGGTGGCCCTCGACAAGAAGACGGGCCGGACTGTTTGGAAGACCGACCGCAGCGCGGACTGGGATGACCTTGATGCCCAGGGTAACCCGCAAAAGGAGGGCGACCTTCGCAAGGCCTATTCCACGCCCTTGGTCATCGAGGTCGAGGGTCGGCCGCAGATGGTCAGCGCCGGCGCGAAGGCGGCCTACGGCTACGATCCCGCCACGGGGCGTGAACTGTGGAAGGTACGGCATCGGGATCACTCGAGTTCTGCTTCACCGGTCTTCGGCCAAGGGATGGTCTATGTCTGTACCGGTTTTAGCAAGTCAGAACTGCTGGCGATCCGCCTGGGCGGTGCGGGCGATGTCACCGAGACTCACGTTGCCTGGCGCAGACGGCGGGCCGTGCCCACCATGCCGTCGCCGCTTTTGGTCGGCGACCACCTCTACACCCTCGCGAACACCGGCACGCTTTCCTGCCTGGAGGCGCTGACCGGCCGGGAGGTCGGGCGAGAGAGCCTGTCGGGATCGTTTGCCGCTTCACTGCTCTATGCGCAGGGTCGCATCTATTGCTTCAACAAAAAGGGCGTGACGACCGTTTTGAAGGAGGGGCCTCAGCTTCAAGTCTTGGCCGAGAACAAACTCGATGGCGGCTTTATGGCCTCCCCGGCGGTCGCAGGGGACGCGCTCTTTCTGAGAACGAAGACGCACCTTTACCGCATTGAATCGGCCCGCTGAGATGAGGACGATCTTGACAACTCCCGCAGTTTTATGTGACTTTGATCGACGAGGTCGAGAAGACCGCGTGCCATGAAGAGCATCGAAGAATTTCCTGAATATCTGTTCAAGCAGACACAGGCATGCGACCATGAGGTCCCGCAGCAGGCAGGTGCGCGCCGATTTATTGACGACTTGGTTAGTTTTCTGTTTCCGATCCGAGCCGATGAGGAATGCGTCTTACCTCAGATTCGGCTGAACCTGCTGCAGTTACAGATCGACTTCCAGAAACTGTTGCGGCCCCTGAAGAGAAAACTGGCCGAGCCGATCGGGACGCTCTCCGATCAGTTCTTCGATCGAATCCCTTCCATCTATGCAAGCTTGATGAAAGACGCGAAGTCCTTCCTGGACTTTGATCCGGCGGCGAGATCGATCGAATCCGTGATCCTTTACTACCCAGGCTTCTATGGCATCACGGTGTACAGGCTCGCCAACGTGCTCTACTCCCTTGGGATCCCATTTCTTCCCAGGATGGTGTCTGAATACGCACACGCGCAGACGGGGATCGATATCCATCCCGGGGCGACGATCGGCGACAACTTCTTGATAGATCACGGTACCGGTGTGGTCATCGGCGAAACGGCCATCATTGGGAGAGATGTAAAGATCTATCAGGGTGTGACTCTGGGGGCACTCTTTGTGAAAAAGGAACTTGCTAACACGAAACGTCACCCCACGATCGAGGACAACGTGGTGATCTACGGCGGCAGCACGATTCTGGGGGGCCAGACGGTCGTCGGCCATGACTCGACGATTGGCGGCAACGTGTGGCTGACGAAAAGCGTCCCATCCAACTCCATCGTCTACCACGATAGCACGACCATCGTGAAGGACAGCAAGCGGCGAGACGAGCCGCTTGATTTCGTCATTTGACTGTTCAGACAGGCAATTGCGACCCTAAAGGAAAACCGAACACTTTGGAAAGAGGTAAGACATGAAGAACGCACACCTAAAGACAGTTGTATCTCTGATGGTTCTGTCGAACCTGGGCTCTCTCTCTGCCGCGAATCGGGTCGAGCTGACCAAGATTCCCGGCGAAAACAGAGTTGAGGTCGTGGTGGACGGCCGGGAGTTCACCTCCTACTGGTGGCACCCCACCATTTTCAAACCCGTGCTCTACCCGGTGCGTACGGCCAAGGGGACGACTGTCACTCGCAACTATCCGCCTTTTCCCAATGAAGCGACCGATCATCCTCATCATGTGGGCATCTGGTTCAACTACGGCAGCGTGAATGGTTTGGATTTTTGGAATAACTCGGGGGCGATTTCGCCGGAGAAGAAACCTCACTTCGGCGCCATCCGCCACCGCGAGATCAAGCGCATGAAGAGCGGCAAGCAAGGCATCCTGGTGGTTGCCTGCGATTGGGTCGACAACGATGGAAACGTCCTGCTCGTGGAAGAGACGGCATTTACCTTCCGAGGCGAAGGGGACTTGCGCATCATTGACCGACGCACGAAACTGACCGCGAAGACGGATGTCGAGTTTAAGGACAACAAGGAGGGCTGCATCGCCGTCCGTGTCACGACGGCCCTGCAGTTACCGAGTAGTGTCAAAAAGAAATCGTTTAAGGATGCCCAAGGGGTGGTGACGGAGGTTGCCGGGGCGCAGGGGGCCCATGGCAACTATCTGAGCAGCGAGGGAAAAGAAGGCGATGATGTGTGGGGCACGCGGGCCAAGTGGGTGAAGCTATATGGGACATTCGGTGACGAAAATGTGGACATCGTCATCATCGACCATCCGGAAAACCCGGGTTATCCCACACACTGGCATGCCCGCAACTACGGGCTCTTCGCCGGCAATACCCTGGGTCAAAAAATCTTTTCCGAGGGGAAGTTGGAACTGAACTACAAGCTGGCAAAGGGCGAGTCGGGACAGTTCAACTACCGCATTCTGATCAACTGCGGGCCAACGCTTTCCGCAGAGCAGATAGAGGCCAAGTTCCAAGAGTTTTCCAAATAGGGCAGTCACCGACGACCGACCTTATGGACCCACCGACCTACAAATTGTACTCCTTGATCTTACGATAGAGAGTGCGTTCTCCGATCCCGAGGATTTTGGAGGCTTTTTCTCGATTGCCTTCCGTCTTGGCGAGCGTGTCCGAGATGGCCTGACGTTCGAGTTCCGTGAGGGCGACGCCCGCCAGGTTGCCGGGCCCGATGGCCATGGGTGGGCTGATTCCAGCGAGTTGAGGACGCTTCGCGATCTCCGGTGGAATGTCCCTGACATCCAGCCTCTCCCCGTCACAGAGGACGACCATGGCGCGGATGGCATTCCTGAGTTGGCGAATGTTGCCCGGCCACTCATAGGCGTTGAGAACAATCTGGGCGGATGCCGTGATGCCCGTCACAGGGAGGCCCGTTTCCAGGGCCGCCTGCTCGATGAAATAATCGGTCAGCAGGGGGATCTCGTCGACCTGGGCGCGTAGAGGCGGCATCGTGATATTGACCCCCTTGATACGGAAATAGAGGTCCTCCCGGAACAGTTTGGCCTCAATCAGTTTTCGGAAGTCCTGATTGGTGGCGCTGATGATGCGTACATCCACGACCGTCGGGCGGCTCGAGCCCACGGGCATGATGACCCCATCTTCCAGAACGCGCAGCAGTTTGGCCTGCATGATCAGCGGCATGTCCCCAATCTCATCCAAGAAGAGTGTGCCCTCATTGGCCACTTCAAAGAGCCCCTTGCGGTCCTGAGCCGCGCCGGTAAAAGCGCCCTTGGTATGGCCGAAGAGTTCGCTTTCCAGGAGTGTTTCCGACAAGCCGGCACAGTTGACGGGCACGAAGTTTTTGAGGCGACGCCCGGAGTTGTCGTGCAGAGCCTTTGCCAGGAGTTCTTTGCCGGTTCCCGTGGGGCCTTCAATCAGCACGGAGATGTTGGTCGGCGCGACGCGTTTGGCCACCTGCATGACATGCGCCATGGAACCCGTGCCGCCTAGAATACCCTCGAAGCGAAATCCTTTACGTTCCACCGTCACGGCGACGGCTTGTTTGGCCGACGCGATCGCGACTTTTTGAGTGGCCTGTGAGACCAAGGCCCGCAGTTGATCGATGTCGATGGGCTTGACGAGGTAATCATACGCCCCCCTGCGCATGGCATCCTTGCACGTGTCAATCGTCGCGTAGGCAGTCACCAGGATGACTTCGGCCTCGGGGTTCTGTGCCTTGGCCTCGTCGAGCAGGATAATGCCGTCGGTCTCACCGTCCAACTTGAGATCGGTGATCAAGACGTCGATTCTTTGGGAGCGGAGGATTTCAGACGCGTCCTTGAGCGAATAGACGGCGATGGCATGCACCGGCAGACGCTCGAGCGACTCGACGATCCCTTCGGCGTGATTTTGTTCGTCATCGACAACCAGGACGGTGGCATGGGTATCGTTCAAAGCACCTCCCCTTAGGCAGTTGTGGACAAAGTCGACAGGGGCAGGCGAATCGAAAAAGAAGACCCTTTGTCCGGTTCGCTGACGACATCGATCCGGCCGCGATGGGCTGCGACGATCTTCTTGGCAGTGGCCAGTCCCAGCCCGGTCCCGCGTGCCCGCCGCGAGTAATAGGGATCAAAGATGCGCGGCAGTGCTTCCGCGGAGATGCCGCAGCCGGTGTCGTTTATCTGGATGACGGCCCACTCCTCCTGTTGCTCGGTGCGCACCATGAGGTCGCCCCCTTGCGGCATGGCCTGCTGCGCGTTGATCATCATATTCAGAATGACCTGTTTGAGCATCCTTGTGTCCACTTTACATCGCAGGACTTTCTCTGAAAATCCCTTTCGTATGGTGATCGCTGAATTGTAGGCCTGGGGGGCATAGAAGTCAACAACGTCACCCACCAACTCGTTGAGGTCGGTCAGTTCGAGTTGAAGTTCCGGCTTGCCGATGTAGCGCAAGAAATCTTCAAGGATCTCGGCCAGTCGATCTGCCTCTGCTTGAACAATAGCGATCTTCCGTAGAGCGCGTCCAAACCGTGGGTCGTCAGAGTGGACTTCGCCCAGTTGCTCATGGGCCAACTTCAGATTGACTTTAATGGTCGAGAGGGGGTTGTTGATCTCATGGGCAAGTTCACCGGTGAGCTTTGAAAGCTCCACCAGCTCACTGGCGTTATCGGTGTCGATGCGTTTTCTTGAGTGCCTCAGCAAGACATGATAGCTCAGTAATCCACCTGCAACGCAACCACAGGTGATACCTGCAATAAACTGCCACACTGGGGTTCCCTTTTATTTGCCGGCGGGCTCCACGGCCTTCTCCGTCCGTCCCATTTCGGCCAAGGCTGCCTTGCGGGACAGCTTCAGCCGGCCCTGGTCGTCGATAGAGATCAGTTTCACGGGAATCAAGTCACCGGCGGAGCAGACGGTGTCGACGGTTTTGACATAGCCATCGCTGAGCTCGCTGATGTGACATAGACCTTCCACGCCGGGTGTGATTTCCACAAAGACACCAAAGTCCTTCACCGATACCACCTTGGACTCTTCGTAGATGCGTCCGACCTTCGGTGGTTGAGTGAGACCCTCAATGAACTCCTTGGCCTTGGCGCCGCCGTCTCCGCTGACGCAACTGATAAAGATGGTGCCGTCTTCTTCGATTTCAATCGTGGCGCCGGTCTGTTCCTGGATGCTCCTGATCATTTTACCGGAGGGACCGATGACCTTGCCGATAAACTCCGGATCAATCTTGATGCTGATCATCTTGGGGGCGTGTTCGCTCAGGTCGCCCCGGGGCTCCGCAATGGCTTGATTCATGGACTCGATGATCTTGCCGCGGGCCACTCTGGCACGTTCCAGTGTCTCGACGAGAATTTCCTCGCTGAGGCCTCGAATCTTGATATCCAATTGAATGGCCGTGATCCCTTTGAGGGTGCCGGCGACCTTAAAGTCCATGTCACCGTAGTGGTCCTCTTCTCCGAGGATATCGGTGAGAAACTCCTGCCGGCCGTTGCCGTCGGTGATCAGGCCGATTGAGATACCCCCTATGGCGTTCTTAATGGGGACACCGGCATCCATGAGAGCCAGCGAGCCACCGCAGACAGAGGCCATAGAGCTGGAGCCGTTGGATTCGGTAATGTCTGAGACGACGCGAATGGTATAGGGGAAGACCTCCGTAGGCGGTCGCATCGCTTCCAGGGCGCGCTCGGCGAGGGCACCGTGACCGATCTCGCGACGTCCAGGACCGCGAATGGGCCGTGCTTCACCGACAGAAAAGGGCGGGAAATTATAGTGTAGCGTGAAGCTCTGGCTGAATTCTTCATGGAGTCCATCGACAATCTGAGCATCACGAACCGTCCCGAGGGTACAGGTCACCAAGGACTGGGTCTCGCCTCGGGTAAAGAGTGCCGATCCGTGTGTCCGGGGGAGCACGCCGACTTCACAGGAGATAGGCCGTATCTCGTCATAGGCGCGTCCGTCTGAACGCTTGCCATCGAGCAGGCGTGCGCGGACAACGCTCTCTTCAATCTTTTCGTAGGCCCGTTTGACCATGGACTTGGCGAAACGAGGGGCGTCGCTCTTTGCCGCCTCTTCTGGGTCAGGGGCAAGCTCTGCAGGGCCGAAGGCGGCCTGGACCTCCTTGTAAACATCCGTGACTGCTGCCTGGCGTTCTGCTTTGCCGTGAATCTCTTTGGCATCATTCAGCTTGGCACCGAACTGCTCTTGGATCTGAGACAGGAGCCCCTCATCGACTTCGGTCAGGGGGATTTCTTTCTCCACGCCCACCTTGTTCGTGAGTTCAGTGATCATGTCGCAGACCTCTTGGACGGTCTTGTGTGCGGTCATGACCGCATTGGCCACCTGCTCTTCGGAGAGCTCTTTGCAGCCGATTTCGATCATGTTGATCTCTTCTTTTACGCCACCCAGCAGCAGATTCAGGTCACTCTCATTTTGCTCTTCGTGCGTGGGGTTGACGATGAGATTGCCATCGATCATGCCCATTCGAACGGCGGCAATGGGGCCCTGGAAGGGAATCTTGCTGATGCTCAGTGCCGCGCTGGCGCCAATAATGGCTGGGACGTCAGGATCGTTGATGCAATCGGCACTGATGACGGAGGCCATGATTTGAACCTCCTGGAAATAGCCGTCCTGGAAGAGGGGGCGAATAGGTCGGTCGATCATGCGTGCCGTCAAGATTTCCTTGGTGGAGGGTCGACTCTCGCGTTTGATGAATCCACCGGGAAACTTTCCCGCGGCAGTCAGTTTTTCTCGGTAGTCCACGCTCAGGGGGAACCAATCGATATCATCGAAGCGGGGCGGCGCGGTGACTGCCGTCACCAGAACGACCGTTTCGCCATAGGTGACGAGGACCGCTCCATCGGCCTGGCGGGCCACCTTGCCGGTTTCGATCGTCAGCGTTCGTCCTGCAATTTCTCTTTCCACTTTGACTACATTAAACATACATTGCCTCTCTTGCTACCATACAGCAGGATCCTCGAACCGTTCTGAGTCGAGGATCCGACGTCACTAGCACTTTTGCTGTTATTTCTTTCTTGTTAATCTTCTTACTTTCTCAAGCCCAGCCGATTGATGATGCCCTGATAGCGATTGACGTCCTTCTTGTTGACGTACTTGAGCAGGGCAGAACGGGTCCCGACCATCTTTAGCAGGCCCCGTCGGGAGGAATGATCCTTGCGGTGTGTCTTTAGATGTTCGGTCAGGTCGGTGATCCGCCTGGTCAACAGCGCCACCTGCACCTCCGGGGAACCCGTATCACCCTCATGGGTTTCACTTCCGTCAATGATCCCCTTTTTTTCCAGCTTGGTTAGCATTTTGCAGCAATCCTTACACCAGTGTCCTTGGCTCATATACCGTACGACTCTGAGTCTACGGTTCTTCACATCAGCAAATAACCTGGCAATGTTAAGAAAGAGGTCTGGGATTTGCAAGTCTTTTTCTGGCAAATTGTTGCCGCAAGGAGAAACGCGTCTAGGCCTGCGTTTCCTCGGTCCTACTCGCTGCCATCGGCCGATTGAGTTGTCTCATAAGATTCGGCAATTGAGACAGGGCTGACAGTCTATGCTGGGCCGCGGCCGCCGGATCGCTAGCCTCCTCTGTGTGGATGCGCCGGGGCCTGATGACTTGAATCGTCGTGAACCCCAACTGCTTGGGAGCGATGAAGTCCTTCTGGGCGTTGTCTCCCACGTAGACCATCTTGTCCGGCAGGGTCTCCAGAGTCTCCGCCAGCTTTTCGAAGCCGGCGGGCGAGGGTTTCCAGAATTCTCGTCCCATCTGTTCCGTGTACAGGATGCAGGTGAAGAACTTCTGGATTTTTAGCGCGCGGACTTTAAGCTTCTGGGCCGGTAGATAGCCGTCGGTCAGCATGCCCAAGGTGAAATCCTGAGAGAGGGTCTCCAGGACGACGCGCGATTCTCTAGAGAGGGTGATTTTCGGCGTGTGCTTACGGTAGAGCACAATCAAGCGGCGGATGAGCTGCGCGTCATGCTCAATGCTCAGGGCATCCAGGGCGGCGTTAATGGTCTCCGTTCGATTTCCCCGGTCGAATTCCTCGCATAGGGCCTCATAGGTTGCTTCCGGCGTAACGGCTGTGCCTCGGTCCATCGAGGCAATGGTTTTTGCCAGCTCGCGAAAGCCGCTACGACAATAATCGACTTCGTCGTATAGGGTGTCGTCCAGGTCAAAGATGATGGTGGTGATCATAGATCGCGTCTCAATCCTCGTCTGTTCTGGAGGTCTCGTGGCTTTCTTAAGGGGTTGGTCGCTCGTTCGGACGTAGCGGGAATCTTGTAATCCTCAATTGCCCATGGTAGGGTCTGGCGCGCGGGCTGTCGACAAAAAAGCCCACAATGGGGAGGAGCGTCGCCGGTGAGAGACAGTGAGTAGTGGTAGATTCGGTTCTTGGCACTATCTATGACAAACGATGAGTGGGACATCCTGCGTCCCCGGCACTGGCCCAAGAATGTCTTTGTCCTCGCCGGTGTGATGTTCAGCCAGAAATTATTTGGGTCCGGGAGCCAGGCGCTGCTGGCCGCTGGCCAGGCGCTGGGGGCCTTGGTCTGTTTCTGTCTGGTCAGTTCGGCTGTCTACATCTGTAACGATCTGGTGGATAGAGAAGCGGACCGTTTGCATCCCCGGAAGAGCCAGCGTCCCATCGCCTCCGGTCGAGTGACGCAAAAGCAGGCGCTCAGGATGATGGTGCTCTGTCTATTGGGCTCGCTGATCGGATCGCTGTTCATTGAGCGGTTCCTGGCGATGTTGATACTCGTGTATTTTGGTCTCATGGTGCTTTACTCCATGTGCCTCAAGCGGGTGATGATTCTGGATTGTATCGTCATCGCTGTGGGTTTTTGTCTGCGGGCCGTTGCCGGCGCCGTGGCCGTGGATGTCATGATCTCTGCCTGGCTGGTGATTTGCACCTTTGCGCTCTGTCTCTTTTTGAGTTTTGGCAAGCGACGAAGCGAAATCGAGCAACTGACCGGGGATGCCCAGGCCTATCGCGAGACTCTGGCCGGATATACGCCGGAATTGTTGGCTCATATGATGAACGTCACCAGTGGCTTGGCCATCGTCTGTTTCCTGCTCTACGCCACGGACGCAGAAACGAAGTTAAAATTCGGGAACGATCACCTTGCCTACACGATGCCTCTGGTGTTATTCTGCATCTTTCGATTCAGTGCGTTGATTCAGACAGGGACCTATTCGGGGCCCGTACAGGTGTTTTGGGCCGACAGACCCTTCCAGGTGGGACTTTTCTTATGGGTGGCGGCCTGTTTGGTCATCCTCTACGGGTAGACCTTATGGCCAAAGAGAGACTACAGAAGATATTGGCGTCTGCGGGTGTCGATTCTCGGCGAAAGTGCGAGGATTTGATCTTGGAGGGGGTGGTCCGCGTCAACCGCCGCGTGGTCGATCAGTTGCCCGCCTTTGCCGATCCCGACCGGGACACCATCACCGTCAACAACAAACGCATCCGGACGGCCACCAAGGTGTACTATCTCCTCAACAAGCCCAAAGGAGTAGTAACGACAAATGCCACGAGGGCCGATCAACAAACAGTGCTGGATCTTCTTCCAAAAAAACTTCAGGGAATAATCTTCCCTGTTGGAAGGCTCGACAAGGAAACGACTGGGCTACTTCTCCTTACAAATGACGGTGTGCTTGCGCATCGTCTTACCCATCCAAAATTTGAACACGAAA
>JADFMM010000087.1 GCA_022563885.1 Planctomycetota bacterium
CATTGCTTGGCTCGTTGGTGTCCCGGGTCAGTACAAAGCCGGCCAACAAACAACTCGGCTCTTCGTTGTTAACAAAACTGACAAGGGGTCTTCCCTCATGACCTTGGATCACAGGAAAGCGATGGTTGTTGAGATCATCACCTATTAAAGAAATGTTCTTTCCGAGCAAGCTGATGCTTTCTTTATAGATTCCTTCGTGAACCATAATAGTAGCATTTGCAGGGGCGATTTCGATCGCTTTTTGTATCTGGTCAAATGGGTGTTCAACTGTCCCATCCTGGAAGTCAGGATCACTATTCACATTATTAACAAAGAGAATCCTGTTTTCCGCTTGAGTGGTATAACCAATGGTAGGCTCGCTGTATGGCCCACCTGCGGATCCTTGTTTACTGACCGCCACTTGTATCCAGTAGTAATACCATGTATTTCGCTCAATATCCCTATCATCGAAGCTCAAGGAGGTTTGCCATTCCATGATGGGGGATCGAATTCCGTCCATAGAGATCGACTTAGAAACCTGGTAAAAGCTGGTGTAGGCAGGGCCGTTGGGATGTGCCTCCCATGCGAGACGGATCTTGTCGTCATAGGTACCTTGTGATGCAACAGCACGGGTCGGGGGATTGGCATTGGGTGAGTAGTAAATAATGACCTTGCGGTTATTTTCGTAGATTTTGGGAATATGGTCAGCATACGCCTGGTTCGTTAAGCGGTCGTTCCGTTCCAAATCTAGCTCGCGCAGGTTTTTAAGTTCCAACAGAGCTGTTATATCTGAAACCTTGTTCTCGAAAAGATCCAGATATTGTAGATTACTGAGCGTTGCAAGCGGTCCTACGTCACTAACGTCATTAGAAAACAGAGATAAATCGTACAATTGTGTTAGAGTAGAAAGCGACCTAACACTCTCAAACTTATTGAGAAAAAGCGTAAGGGTCTCAAGGTTGATCATGTTTGACAGACCGGAAAGATCGTCAATATAATTCTTTCCAAGCAAAAGGTTCGTCAGTTGCGTCATTTGTGACAAATCGTGAATACTCCTGATATCATTTTCTTGGAGATTGAGAAAACGGAGGTTTGCCAGATTAGAAATGGGTGATAGGTCGTAAATTTCATTATCATGTATATTTAGGAATTCTAGATTTTCCAGGCTTGCCAAAGGTGATAGATTGCTTATTCTGTTCTCATGAATGTCTAGATGCTTAAGTTGCGTTAGGCTTGCAAGTGGCGAAAGATCGCTGATGTTATTATTGTTGGGCACCAGCTTCCATAGATTTTTCAGTGATGATAGGGGTGATAAGTCACTTATCCGATTATGTGTAAGACGTAAAGTTTGAAGGTTTTTAGCATACTCCAGCCCCGTAAGATCTGATATCTTGCGTCCACTTGCCTTGAGGGATGTCAACCAGAGCATATCTGTAGGCGTGGGATCAAAGATCTGCAGGGCATCTTCCACAGCCCTTTTTAGTTGAGGGTCGGAAAACTGTACCGCGTCTTCCGCGGCTGACAGATTCACCAAGCAGACAAGCATGCCTACCAGGAATAGACGCCTTTGCATGTCTCGATCCTCCGAAAGTGTCTGGGGGTACGCTCCTGTTTCTTGCGGCATCAGAGAATGGGCCACGGGCGATTGGGCTCACTGGACGCAGGCGGGAAAACCCCATCAAGTACACGGGGATGACCCCGTCGCGTAATTTGTATAATATGTAAGGCTTAGGCACGATTACCGGACAGCACGCTCTCGCGAAACCTGCCGGCCCAGGCTCGTACCGCATCAGGTGATGCGGATAAGCCCATCAACCCCTCTGTTCCATATTCCTGCCTTGTAGTGACCCAGCATTCTGGGCCTTCTCGTCATCCGGCATTAAGTACGCTTGGCATACGAGCCATGTTGTGGGCGCGCGAGCAGACCCCGGGTTCCCCCGGGCAGACCACACTGTGCTTAACGAACACGTGGTGTAGAGAATTCTTCCCGTTCACTAGACGCACATCAACGAGTGTGCTGCATCTAACCTAAACTGTCAAGACGAAAGAGCGACTCGAAAGGCATTGACTCCCAGACTTCCAGGTGGACGGTGCCAGAGAGTTGCGTGAACAAACTGAAGCCGTGCTGCTTGCCCACAAAGAGGAACGAGCTATACACCCGAGTCGCTGGTGAACGACTTGGAAGTCGTCATTTACCTGATATCGGGAAAGACCCTTGGCAATGTGGATCCGATTCCTTTGTCACAGATCAAAGGCTTTCTGCATCTGCTCCCGGACTTGAGTGAGTCGTTCTAAATCACCCCCACGGACCTCAGCCGTTACCCAACCCGTGAAACCAATGTCTGCAAGGGCCATGCGAACCTGATCCCATGGAACATCATCGGTTTCACTGGTGATGTCCACGAATTTATCGTTGGCACGACTAAAGCCTTTCACATCGAGTTTGACACAGCGGTAGCCAAACGTGCGGATCCATTCGGCCGGCTGTCCATACTTCCAATGATTGCCAATATCGTAGTACATGCCCACCCAAGGACTGTTGAAGCTGTCCACGAAGTCGACGAAACGCTCTGCGCCTTGCTCCGGTGGACCGTCGTGGTCATACATCATCTGGTTCCAGACATTTTCAATCAGGATCATCTGTCCCGTCGCCGCCGCCAATGGCAACAGCTTTTGAATCTCCTCTCGGGCTCGCTGCTCAACCACATTGACCGATCCATCCGAGCCCCGTCCGACCACGATCAAGACACCGCTGCCCCCTGCGGCGTGCGAAACGCGAATACAATGCTCGATGTTTGAACGGCCTTGATCACGATCTTCCCGTTTTGGGCTGGTAAGCCGTTGGTTCCAATGCGCGTGGTTGATTGCATTGTGTACAAATACTCCTGACTCGCGAACGGCAATTCGCACCTGTTCGGGCGTAAATTCCCCAGCTTGGTCAAAGTCCACACCGTCGAATCCGGCTTCCTTGGCGAGCGACAGCCGGTCGGCAATCGGCAGTTTCTTGCCACCCACTTCCTTTGAAATCATGCCCAGCTTGCAGGACAGCAGGATTTTCTTGCCGACCGGTGGGCTCACGATCGCGGAGCTGCTGGCATTGGCTGCCCGCGATACGCCTGAGCAGCCACTGACGGTCGCGGCGACTGCGCCTGTACCCATAGCCAGGAGGCTGCGGCGACTGATAGACGGTGTCTTGGGTTTCATCGTTCTTCTCTTCATTGGGTTCATCTACATAAAACGTCTTGTCAACTCATCCGTATTTAATCGTGTGATTGGCGTTGATGGCGACCTGGTCTTCGAATTTGGGAAACATACCGATGATAATGCCGTCAGTGGGCTTAATGTTGTTAAAGGCATATTTGAATGCAGCCTCCACCTGCTCCTGTCGATCGCAGATGCGACCTGCCGCCAGGACCTTATAGCTCAGGCAAGGCTTGGGAATCTGACGAATCATGGCGGTCATCTCATCGGGCATGCCTTGTGGGTAGAGTTCGTGCTGTGGCTCCCAACCGAGTTCTTCCTTCCACTGATGCCGTCGCTTGCTAACGCGATAGAAGGACGTCATGTAGAAATCCAGATCCCAGTGGTGATCCTCCATGTATTTCAGTGTTTCGGGATTGTGCGTCGAGCAGCCGACCAGGAATCCACCCTCCCGAATACGCTGCAGGTAGACCTTTACTTCATCGACACGGTTCTCCCGCCAGTAGCGGTCGGTCCACTGGCCGTGGTGGACGACGGCAAGGGCACCCAGCTTCTTCATCGTCGATAGATCATCACCTGGCCGATTATTTCCCGGAGCCGAGAGAATGATGAGGTTCATCCTGCCCCCCTCATTCCTGTAGCGCATCCAATCGTCGACCAGACGACCACTGACACTCGACTGCCAGGTGTTGATACCGCGGGCCTCAGCGTGATGCAACACCTCCACGACTCGGTCACCGCTGTACCAGTCGGTCATCAAACGCGAGAGAAGCTTTCCTCGGTGAGAATATCCCCACATGGGGTTGGCCCCCAGGATAAGTCTCGAAACAGAGGTGTTGCCCAAGCGAATCATGGGCATCGCTCCAGCATCCACCTTCGGTCCGTCGGGAATGGTTGTCTCGCGTTTCTGTGCGGCGCCTGCAAGAGCCACGGCACCGACACTCAATGCAGCCGCTTTTCTGAGGAAATCGCGTCGATCATCGGCACGCTCGACGCAGCCCTCTTCGGCCTCATTGGGGTGAGGAAATCTGTTGGTCATGTTGAGAACCCCTTTTCCTGCGTCCAACCCATGCTGTGGAATCCCAAGGGCTACCTAACTGACAGCTCTGGTCTGACCGAGTCGTTCAGCGTGCTAAGCAAAAATACCAGAAGACATCGAGGGGATCAAGCGAAGAGCACCTCATGTCAAAGAACTTGGCTCTGTTGGAAAACTCCATCGTCGGCCCGAGAGCGAGCAATTTTTTCGCCTGGCAAAGACGGCGAAGCAGGCGATGTTGGTTTTATCGTCGATACAGCCGGATGCAGCCAGGTGGAAAAAGAGCCGCTCGAAGCCAGATCGGGTTTTCCGACAGAGCCTAGTCCAACAAGTCAATCCGGTAATGCTCTTCGCCGGATGAACTCAAAAAGCGAGCTTGCAGACGCGTCACGACCCCGGCGCGCTGTTCGACCTCGAGCAGCATGAACATGTTGGGGACGCCCATGTCCTTGATCAGGGCGGGATGCGGAGCGTTGGCGGCCTCGATGACGCTGCCGTGCATGGGTGAGCTGATGAGTTCATAGATGTCATAGCCCGCCAAGTCTTGGGTGTCATGACGCAGCACGCGAGAACGGTGAATGTCACCGCCTACCAGGATGACGCCGCTGACCTTCTTTTCGCCGATAAACTCGAACAGGGCCCGCCGCTCGTGAGGATAGCTGCCCCAATGGTCTGGTTTGCCGGGCCGAGTGGCTTCGTTCCAAATCATGCCACAGGCCAACACTTTGACTGGCGCCGTCGAGCTTTCGAGACCCCGGCGCAGCCAATCCCATTGAGCGCGACCCAGTAGGGACGCGCGATGCTTATGAAAGGGCGATGGTTCGGTCGCGGCGAAATAGCGGGTGTCCAGCAAAAAGACCTCGACAGGACCATAGTGAAAGCGCGTGTAGATCCCGTTTTCGCCATCCCCGTAGGAAGGGTTGGCGTGATACTCGATGAAGGCGCGTCGCGATCGCTCTTTGCCGAGCAGACGCCCGTCGATATCATTGGCACCGAAGTCGTGATCATCCCAGATGCCGTACCAGGGCGTTGATCGCAGCAACTGCGCCATGGGCTCAACGCTCGCGAAGGCGGCGTATCGGGCTCGTTGTTTGTCGAGCTCCGTGGTGTCAATGTACGGCGTGTCGCCGAGCAACACCACGATGTCAATCTCTTCGCGCGCCGCTTGCTGCCACAACTGATCGACGCCAAGATCTTCACGGGCGCAGGAACCAAAAAAGAGGCGTGTCGCGCCATCGTCCGTCGGCTTGGGGGCGGTACGGAAGCGGTAGTTTCCGCTGAGCGTCTTCCCGCCGGTATCTTTGATGAGGTAAGTGTAATCGTGATTGGGAGAGAGGCCGTCGACAGTCCAAACCATGCACAGATCGCGATCCGCGGACGCCGACTCTTGGAAGGATCGCATCGTTGCTGGGTCGATGCGAACATCGAGCGTGTAATTTCCGACCGCCGGCGCACGCGCCCAGATAAAGACACGGTTCGGCTCAACATGCCCAATGAACGGCCCCTGGAGCAGGCCGGAAATGGGTGGTGACCCCGCCTTCTCAGGCGTATCGAATCCGGATTCGTCCGCCAGCGCCATTATCGATAATCCGGCAATCCACACTATGAGAAACATTAATGCTCCGCCGGTATTGTTCGACTGAATGTTTGGCCTCCGCGGACTTTGATGGTCACTTTGTCTCCGACCTCGTGATTGAGACGAAACCATGCAAGGAACTGTCTGCTGTCCCAGTCATCCGAACGGCCATCGACCTCCACGATTTCCATGTGCGGGCGAAGTCCCGTGGGATGCCAGGGGTTGTCGTTCTGCTTTTCCGGCGACCCCATGTAAGGCCGGAAGGACATCGCCCCCTTTCCTTGATTGGGCCCTTTGATGGGGAAGAAGCCAAGGTGAGGTCCGTAAATGCCTTCGTACACGGTTTTTCGCCAGGAGTTCTCTGCTTTGCGCCAACCGGCGCGGACCACCAACTTGGAAAAATGAGCTTTACCATTTCGGGTCCATCCGATCGGAATCTCATCGGCCCCGTAGGAGGCGCGATGTAGGACCCCTCGAAAATCCGCTTGGCCGAAGAGCCGGCGCTTGCCCGCCACACCAAGACGATCGCCCGCCCGAATCCCCGCCACCGCCGCCGGACTGTCGGGATCGACTGCCATCACCAGCAGTCCGTCATCGCGATCGATCACTATTCCTACGTTTTCCGGCAGCGGCCAAGGTTGCGTGTAGACCGCAAGATCAAAGGTCCCTTTTTTCATCGAATCAAAGTGGAGCAGATTGCCCACTTGATGGCAATGGAGGCAGGTTTGCTTGGCCATCCAGGGCCTGTCTTTTTCAAAGGCTTCATAGTGGTCCATGTCTCGGGGGCGGCGCGCGGGCGCGTCCGGGGTCGGCAAAGGGCCGTCGACCTTCCAGGAAGCACGGCGTGGATCGTAGTGGTGGGCAAGCACGCGTCGCATGGTGTTCACCAAGGCTTGCTCACTGATTCTTGTGGCGTCCGACACATGATCCTTGCCGCCAAAAACGCCGTAAAGCCGGCCCTGCGGCGAAAGGAAATAGCCCCACCAGGACAAATCCAGATCCTGGAACTGGCGATAAGGGAAGAAGCGTTCATCCAGCTCGGCCGCGTCGGTCATGCGAACGGTGACAAATCGTTGAAGCAGCGGCGTCAGGTGCGGACTGCCGTCCAGCACACCTTTGTCGAAGTCGGCGCACTGCTTGCAGGGTATGCAGCGCCAGGTGACGAACATTGGCAGGTCCCGAGTTCTTGCCTCCTGAAGAGCGCTGGTAAAATCGTCACGCCAAATGACAGCAGTTGGGCTGGGTTTGGGAATGGTTCCGTCCGCGGGGCCCAAAATCGCCTGCCAAGTCGAAGTAGAGATTTCAGCCGAATGGAGGGTCGACGCTGAAAATCCAAGACTCAGAGTCGCAAGGGCCAAAATCAGTTTCGCGCAGGCCAACATGGAAGCATTATAGCCTGCGTTTCTCATGGCGTCTCCAGAAAAACGCGCCGCGCATGTAAACGCCATTTCAGCAGGCCGGCATGGGGCAGTAATTAGGGCAGTAGAATTGTTCAGAGAGTGTCCCGGATCAGTGAGGGGGTATGCCCTCACCCTCGGTGGGCCCGGCCTGGCTCAGACCGGTGTGGTGGATGTGATTCCCACGGATGACGAAAGCATCGCAGTCGCCACTGTTCATGATGAGGGCATTGTTGCCCGTCTCATAGATCGTACACGTTTCAAAGGTGATGTAGTGTCCGCCGATGAAACGCACACCGGTACTCCCCCCTCGGAAGTGGAGGCCTCGGATGATCCAGCAGGCGCAGTAAACAGTCATCAGTGATCGGTATGGGCCCAATGGTGATTAATCTGTCATTGATTACTGATTACGATCATGCTGCGATCCCGGGACGCGGCCCCAAAAAAGGGAGAATCAGGACTGCATACATGAACAGGCGATTGCCCTGCCGTGGAAGGGGACAAGAAAGGGGTGCTACCGCAATTTCGAGATTTGCCGTTACCTCCGCCCGCCTGGGTGCCTAACGCCTGTAATAGCCATTGTACTAAGGAATCTGGGAATGCGCGTCTATCAACTGATACTGGTGGTGATCAGTGTCTCCTGCCACACTCTCGTCACCACGGCCGGGATTCTGGATGA
The DNA here is from genome assembly GCA_022563885.1 of Planctomycetota bacterium. Taxonomy (GTDB): domain Bacteria; phylum Planctomycetota; class Phycisphaerae; order Sedimentisphaerales; family Anaerobacaceae; genus JAIPFM01. The sequence continues at coordinate 7,869 of JADFMM010000087.1, forward strand.
TTTTGAACAGGATGCTACCGAGGACCGTTCTCAGGAGCGACACTTTGATCACTACCAGGACGACCACTGGCATCATCATTACCATTATGATGATTACGGTCGCCGCCGTTCAAGCGGTCGTTCTGTTGGGCTTGATTGGGATGTGGCGCCTCATCGCTTGGGAGAGCCCGTTTTGCCCTTTGCCCGCTTCGACGGCGTCTACCAGACGGTCGAGACCAACGTCAATGCATTAGACTTTTACGCGCAGGTCGGCTATCAAGCGTTTGGCCTGGATGTGAGACACACGCGGTTCTCGGAGACGAATCCCTCAGACCATCTGGACCTGTATCGGATCCACGGGCTCTTCCGGCTGGGAGGGGCTTTCGAGAGCGGAACGCTTCGGCAGGGTGCCCAGAGTTTTTGGGAAGTCGATGTCGGTCTCGGCTACGTGCAACTGGCTGGAAACAACAGACAGGGGGCCCTCTCCGTCACATTGCCGATCCTGCTGTATCCAAGCAAGCACTGGGGTCTGGAGTTTCGGCCTGCCTGGGCAACGATCAATGACTCCAAACTACAGGACTACGACCTTGGCGCACACTTCCTACTAAAGTATGTTGGCTTAAAAGTCGGCTACCGTTGGTTGAAGAGTCCCAATATGGATCTCGCCGGCCCCTACGTCGGCGCTGTGACGCGTTTTTAAGGCTGTTCATGTGTGTGCGTGGCGGGAAAATCTGTAATCAGTAGTCGGTCACAGGAAGTCGGCGCGAGCCAAAACTGATTACTCTGCCGCTGATTACTGATAACTACTAGCGTGAAACCCCGGAAAGCGGCCAAAAAAGCGACCTTCACCTCATCACAACAAGACACGGTCCGCGGTCCGCCGCCTACCATTTTTCTTGACGGCCGCGGCTGATCCGTATATCTCAGTTAAATGGCTACAGCCCCGGTAGTCATGATCCCCGATTAAACGCATCATATTGACTCGGTGGATAAAGAAGAGACAGAGCTAGAGTAGAGGGGGCCAAGGAGCCAGCTTGTGACGAAGTTGAAAGTCATCATCTGTGGCGCGGGAGAGGTCGGCAGGCATGCCGCGGAGGTGCTCGCCGACGCGGATCACTCCGTGACCGTGATCGACTCCTGCGCCGAGCACCTGCGTACGGTCGCCGACGAACTCGACGTCCGCACCTTGGAGGGCAATGCGGCAAGCGCGACCGTGCTGCGCGAAGCCGGCGCGGCCAGTGCCGATGTTGTGGTCGGCGCCACCGATTCCGACGAGGTGAATCTCGTCGCCGCATCGGTCGGCCGCGCCATCGGAGCCAAGAAGTCGATTGCCCGCCTGCACCACCGCGCCTTCTTCGCCAAGGACCTTGATTACGCCAAACACTTCGGCATTGACCGACTCATCTGTCCGGAATACTCGACTGCCGGGGCGATCGCGCGGGCGCTGCACAATCCGGCCGCGCTGGCGATCGAGCAGTTCGCCGGCGGCCGGATCGATATGCACGAATTCTCCGTCAGCGAAGACGCGCCCGCGGTGGGCGTAGCGCTGCAGGACACGCGCATGCCGCCGAACACCCGTCTGGCAGCCGTTCTCCGCAACGGCCAGGTGCTCATACCCGATGCGAGCACCTGTCTGGAGCGGGGCGACCGTGTGGTACTGGTCGGTAACAGCGACACATTCGACGAGGCCCGTCGGCTCTTCCGCAAGGAACGCCCCAAGCGACGCAAAGTGGTCCTGATGGGAGGTACGCCCATGGCGGTCTGGCTGTGTCGAGCCTTACGCGAGCACGCCTGGTCCATACGATTGTTCGAGACCAACAAGACGCGGGCCGAGGAACTGGCCGAGAAGCTCGATTGGGTCACGGTATTGAACGCCGACCCCATGGACAAGGGCGTCTTCGCCGAAGAGCAAATTGCTTTGGCGGACGTGTTCGTGGCGCTGCTTGACGACGATGAGGACAATATCGTGGGAGCCGTGTTTGCCAAGGCCGGCGGGGTCACGGAAGCCGTCGCCGTCGTGCAGCGATCACGCTATCTCGATCTGCTTTACCACATAGGCGTCGACCGCTCTTTCAGCTCCGGCATGGTGGCGGCCCAGGAGATCCTGCACATGCTCGATGACAGCCCGCTGCAAAAACTGGCAACGCTGGCCGGAGACGTCGAAGCGTTCGAGGCCAGGATCGGGCCCGACGCCAAGGTGGCCGGACGAACGCTCCGTGAGAGCAAGCTCGCGCCGCAATGGAGCGTGGGGGCCATCCGCCGAGATGAGGATGTTTGGGTCCCCGGGGCCAACGATACCATCAAGCCAGGGGATACGCTACTCCTGATCGGCCGCCAGGGCCAACAGAAGGAACTGCGGAGACTTCTGATCGGCCACTAGCGCCCATGAATTACGCCATCATCATCAACCAGGCAGGGCTGCTCGGTGTTCTCCTGAGCGGAATCATGCTCGCAACGTCGGGCGTGTTTCTGGGCCTGCAGTTCTATGTCGTGCGGCCGATCCAGGGTAGCGCCATCGGCGCGCTATTCGTAGCCGGGGCAGCCGGACTGCTGGTGAGCGGTGGGGCGTGGTTCTTCACCCGAGGCCGGTCGAAGCAATTCGGGCGGAGAGAGGCGCTGCTACTGGTGGCGCTGAGTTGGTTTGGCGGTGCGTTGCTTGGCGCGCTGCCCTTCTGGATCTGGGCTAACAATCAACCGGAAAAGCTAGACGCTCACCCGTTTGAGTCGTTCGTGAACTGTTACTTCGAGTCTATGAGCGGACTGACCACCACGGGCGCAACCGTCCTCGGCGACATCGAATCCTTGCCCTCCAGCCTGCTGCTTTGGCGGGCCTTCACGCAGTGGCTCGGCGGCCTGGGAATCGTCGTGTTGTTCGTCGCCGTGCTGCCCGGCCTGGGGGTGGGCGGGAAGCGCCTGTTCCAGATTGAGACGCCCGGTCCGGCACCGGAGGGCCTCCAGCCTCACATTCGCGAGACGGCTCGCTGGCTTTGGATGATCTACGTCGGACTGACCCTAGCCGAGATTCTGCTGCTGTGGCAGGTGGCAGGCATGGATGGTTTTGATGCCATCTGTCACACCTTTGCGACCTTGGCAACCGGCGGCTTCAGTACGATGAATGCCAGTATCGGCGCGTACCACCACACGCCGGCGGTCGACGTCATCGTCATCGTGTTCATGCTTCTGGCGGGGATCAACTTCGGGCTCTACTATCGCATTTGTCGCGGCAACCTCTCCGCCGTCCGGGACGATGTCGAAATCCGCGTCTATCTCGGCATACTCCTCACCGGCATGGTCATTGTCTGCGGCGCGCTCCTCCTCAGCCGCAATCCCCTGGTGATGACCGACAACGTCACTCAGGAGTCGTCGTATGGCGAAATCCTGCGTCAGGGTATCCTCACGACGATCTCCGTCCAGACCACCACCGGCTTCTGCACCGCCGATTTCAACCAATGGCCATTCATCGCCAAGGCCGTGTTGCTGATGTTGATGTTCGTCGGCGGATCGTCGGGGTCAACCGCCGGCGGCATCAAGGTGATCCGCATCTGGTTGGCACTCAAAGTGCTTTCCGCCGAGATCGAGCGGGTCTTCCGCCCGCATATCGTCCGCCCGGTGCGCGTCGGTGGCCACTCGGTGCCCCAGGAACTGCGTTTGGGCGCAGTTGCGTACGTGCTCGGGATCTTGTTGCTCTTCGGCCTGGGCTCGGTCACGATCATGTCCTTGGAACAGTTGAACCCGGAAAGCGACTGTGATTTCATCAGTGCGGCCACCAGTTGCGTCGCGACATTGTGCAACGTCGGTCCGGGCCTGGGCAAGGTCGGCCCGGTGGAAAACTATGGTTGGTTCTCTGCTGGCTCGAAAGTGGTCATGTGCGTCCTGATGGCGCTCGGCCGACTCGAGGTATTCGCCATCATCGTGCTACTGAGTCCCACGTTCTGGAAGCGGAACTGAGTGTATGTTTAACCATGAGCATGAAGGGCGTTGCCGTGGTCTCGAAGTCTGGCTTGTGCTTGGGGCGCCGTCCTGCCCTGCTACGCAAGCTTCTGCGAAGGAGTCCTGCGCCCGTCTCCGCTTAGGGAAACAAGTTTCCCACGCCGAGACAGGCTTGTCCTCACAGGACGGCGGATTTCGCGCATAGAGTGACCTTTTCGGTTATTGAGTTAATCGGATGGGAGTTTTTGGTCTTATGTGCTGACGCATTATTTGACATGCCCTCTGGCCGCCCAGCGAAGACGTTCCATGCCCATAAGTGCACGGGCTATTGACAGCCTCCGACCGTTTGCCTTTGTCGCAAACAATAAGATCGCATAAGTCCTTATCTGTAAATGACGTAGTGTTTAATGGAGTGGGAGGGATTCCCCGTCGGACGAGGATTCCGTGGCGTGCCTGCATCAAGAATGGATAAACTATGCCTTTACCCCAGAAAATCCGAAACCTCAGAGGGACTTGTGTTTCTCCTTACTATAGAACACAAGACTAATCTAGTTTCGCCTGAGGAATTTATATGTTTAGAGAGAAAAAACTGCTGCAGGCCGCTCTGACAGGGGATCGTCAGGCCTTTGAAAAAATCGTTGAGAAATATCAGGGCATGATTTGTGCCATGACGCTTTGCGGGACGGGACGCCTAGATGTAAGCGAGGATCTGGCCCAGGAGACTTTTCTCAATGCCTGGAAGAACCTTCCTCAATTAAGAGATCTGCGAAAGTTTCGCTCCTGGCTGTGTTCAATAGCTCGGAACGCCTTACAGAACTACTATCGCCAGAAGAAACCCGCCTCTCTGGAGGACACTGACATTGAGACCTCGGTGGACGAGGATTTGCAGGATCCTTCCGAGATTCTTATTCAACAAGAGACCCATCTCCTGCTGGAACAGGCCATCATGCGCCTGCCCGAGAAGTACCGGGGCCCCCTGGTCATGTACTACCGGCAGGATCAGTCCATTCGACAGTCGTCCCGGGCCCTGGATCTTAGTGCGGCGACGGTCAAGACACGCTTGCATAGGGCCCGCCTTATGCTTAAGGAAGACCTGGCGTGCAGGCTGGAAACGGCCCTGAAAGAGACCGTCCCGCGCAAGACCTTCACCAAGGCCGTCATGATGACCCTCAGTGCCGTGCCCCTGGGATTGTCGACCACGACCGAGGCCGCTACGATTGTGGCGGGCAGTAGTAAGGTTCTTTTTACCGGCATTGGGTTGAAGATAGCTGCTCTTGCCGCTGTCGTGACTCTCGGCGCCTTAACGTATAGCCAGTGGAGCAATAGGGACACTTCCTCTTCTGGATGGCAGAGTGGCCAAGTGATCAAAACGGTGGCGGAACGAACACCGGGATCGTCGAATGCTGAATCTCATTCAAATCTCGTGCGCATGGATACCGCAGCCTCAGACCTTCAGGCCGTCGCGGTGCCTCCCGTGCAGGACGCTAATCTCTCGACAGTGACTACACAGGTGCCGCTGCCTTTGGCGCCGGAACAAGCAGTAGACGAGAATTACACGTTCACGCCCCGGGGGGTATTGTGTGGACTTGTCACCGACATAAGGACCGATGCACCTGTGAGTGGGGCTCGCATTTACATACCGGCTCTCCCCCGTATTTATGAGGCCTTAACTGATGAACATGGTTTCTACTCCATTGACAGTGTTTATCACAACGGCAACTACACGACTAAGATCATCTCCAAAGACTATCTTGGCTTTGGTCATGGGGAGTCGTATAAGGCTTTTCGGATTCGGAAAGACGAATGCACGGTAAAGCACTTTTCACTTACGCGGGGGTATCGGGTTGAAGTAAGCGTGACGGATGAGCAGGGGGAAGCGGTGGGTGATGTCAGGCTCACCGTTTCCTGGATGGGACCGGACCACAAACGTAGAGATCTTGGCAAGGACCAAACGAAGTCGAATGGTCGCGCGACCCTTGGTGCGATAAAGGCCTCGGAGATTCCCTATCAGTTGATCGCGCTACATCCGGACTATGCGTCATCCGCAACGACGATCGTATTGGATGATCCCAATAAGGTCGAACACCTGGCGCTTGTCATGAAGAAGGGCATTTCAATCGATGGGTACGTCGAGTATGCCGACGGTGTACCAGCCGAAGACGTGACTGTGCACGCCGTCCCCAGTGGGTGGCTTTCCAGAGAACCCTTGCAAGAATCTCCGGTGGATGCCAACGGGGGATTCTCGCTGCACCAGATTGTAGCGGGCCATTATAGCATTCACGTGTCGATACCCACAGGCGGTCCACTGGGAGCGAGTTATGGGCATACGATAATGGAAAGGATGCTCCCTTTGCCAGAAGGTGAACTCTTAACTTTGAGGCTTGAAGAGAATTCGCCTCTGTTTGAGGCAGACGAAGGCAAGCAAACGAATCGATCTTCCCGACGTAGAGCGAGGGATGCAATCCCCACCGAATTGGTCTCCGAAGAATTGCCCCTCATCCAAGGGGATGTTGTTTCTATTGGAGATCAAAAGCCTGTTCAGGAATTAAGGATCCGTCTTCGCAAGGTACGATCCCACGAGGGGGCATACGCCACTCCCAAAGACGAGTGGAAATCATGCAAAAACGGATATTTTGAAGTCAAGACCGTCGGCCACGGAGTCTATCAAGTACAGGTGGAGGCCGCCGGATATGCCGGTACATTGAGCACTGAAATAGACACCCATGATGAAAATTTTGCGTCTATTCAGCTTGGTAGAGGAGGTACCATCAGGGGACGCGTTGTGGGAGGAGACGGTTCACCGTTTGCCAAGGCTAGCGTGATTCCCTTGAGTGCCGCCGGTGGCAATTATCCGGGAAGCTTTGATCGCTTTGTGTGTGAACGTGGGGCCGTCAAGACGCAAGAGGATGGCTCATTTGTGATGACCCATATGCCGATCGGCATGGAAACACTCAAGGTGATCCATTCGGATCATGCAAGCCGTATTGTACACGATGTTGTGGTCAGGGAGGGAGAAGTCACTGAGGACGTGAGGGTTCAACTGCCGGAAGGGGGGCGTATTGAAGGCTTTGTCTATGACGACGAAGGCCGCCCGGAAGCCAATGTGATTCTCAATTTCAAGGACAGTCGGACTGGGCGTGCGAGTTCTGATCCGGCGGGGCATTTTGGAATGACCGTCACCGATGCGAATGGCTACTATGCGATAAATGCTTTGCCTGTCGATGAAGTATGCTATGTTGAACGCTATCAAAGCATGCGAGCAACACCCAAGCAAGCGGTCATTCCGATTGAGGGTCATGCGACTCAATTGGATTTTGGCGGCCGTGAGATTCGGGTTGAAGGGTCGATTGTGGTCAATGGGATTCCGTTTGCCAATACCCAGGTCGTTTTGTCTGTGCCCGGACATACGGCGTTTCGTTCATTGTCACACATGACGATGGCCAATGCACAAGGACGCTTTGTTTTTAGGGAGTGCTACCGGGACGGTATGTCGTAGGCTATCATAATGGGCTGGAAGGTCGTCATTGGCAAAAGGCGGCGGTGTTCAATCTTGGAGACGAAACCGTCCGTCTGGGAGGTATTCCGAACCATCTGGCCACTCTTGAAGTCCTGGTGACGGGCAACAATACCGATCCAACTCAGTGGGAGGTTCGTTACAAAGAAGGGCTTCAGCATTGGATGGCTCCCGTAGGGGATGTCACAAAGCCGAGCCTTCCGGGTGATCCTCATATTTTTCATGACCTGCTTCCCGGCTTGGGGTACGTATCCGTGAGACCCATTACCGGGAGAGGGCCTACATTTCGATATCCGGTTGAGATTCACGAATCAGTGGAGCCATCCAAGATCACTGTACCCATCCCCAATGGATCTGCCGCGGTTTCAGGTGAGATTCGGAGGGCATCAGGGCAGCCACGGCTCCTGTATAATGACGACCTGACGGTAGTAGCTCACATCAATACGGGGAAAGGGCGTTATCACATCACTGGCCTTCCTCCGGGCCGCTATAAGATCGGGCATTCCATTCAACCCGTCTACACCCTCTGCGAGTTTGATCTGGGCCTGGGCCAGCATAAGGTCGTTGATTTGGAGTGTGATCAGTGGCAGATTGACACCGGAAGTCTTCTGCTTCACGTTGTTGATGGGGATGGACGAATCCTTAGCCATGCCCGCGTCTGGCTTGAAAACAAGGATGGCCTTTGGGGACCTTGGCATGATGAGAGATACCCTCATAGTTTGTTCGTGCCTCCCGGCAATTATGCGCTACATGTTCAATGTGATGGATATGCTCCCCATATTGAACAGGTGGCCCTTGAGTCGGAGCAGATCGAACAGACATCGGGTATTTATAGGATAGTTCGTTTGGCGTCATCCAGATAGGTCTTCAAGCAGGAGGCTTCCCTTCGGCTGTAAGCAGAAAAGATTGTCTCTCGCGGAGCCGCAGAGAACGCAGAGAAAAGATAAAGATTAACGCCGATCGGGCGATGCTGTGGTTTTTGTAGGGTGGGCCTCGCCCACCGAGTTGCTGTTTCACGTAAACCTGCGAAACCGAAAAATGGTGTGCGGGGCACACCCTACATAAGGAGTCCTGCGCCCGTCTCCGCTTAGGGAAACAAGTTTCCCACACCGAGACAGGCTTGTCCTCGCAGGACGGCTTGGATTCGCATATGTCAGGGCATTCTCAGTTTCGATATAAATCGGATGGAAGTTTCTAGTTCTTATGCGCAGTCGCTCTTTCGAATGGTCCTTTCACTGCGTCAGCAAGCCGCTTCTTTTGAAATGGGCTCCTCGACAAGCTCGGAACAGGCAAGCCTGTCGCAGCACACGTGTCCCCAGAAGGCATCCAAGAAAGGATCAACCCCTCCGGCCCCGGCGCGAGCCCTTCATGTATCTCCATGTTCTCCATGGTAAGAAATCCCCATTCAAGCGAAGCTTGAACCCTTACCTCTCTATTACATAGTCGCAAGAACTGGAAATCCTTGCCAGAAAATTCTACTGATGATGTCCTCGTCCTTTTCCCATCAGTTGCTTAGCGTCAGCATATGCCGTCGGTATATGTGTGGTGTTTAACCACAGAGGACGCACAGAGAGGCCATCGCCACTGCTTTCCTCTTTTCTTTTCTCTGTATTACAAGCTCGCAAGAACTGGAATTCTTTTCCAGATAATGGGCCTGGTTCAATATCACTACCGAACGGGTATCAGCCTTCCTCGCTATCTTCGTTGTCGTTGTCAGCGCAGCGGTTGTCGTTGTCGTAATCGATACCCCTAATTGCCCCAATCCCATGTTTCGATTACGTACGGTTACGATCACGACAACGACAACGACTGGGAATGTGACCCGGAAACGAACCAGGCCGGCTGCATCACTCCTCAGCCGGCTGCACCTGTTTCGTCCCCATCAGGTATGAGAAGAGATCGAGCACCTGCGTATCCGACATTGCTTCCAGCATAGCCTCCGGCATCATGGAGAGTTTGGAGTTTTCGCGAGATTGGATGTCTGACTTGCTGATCACGACGGCATCCTGCCCGACCACACGCAGAGTGAGCGTTCGCTCGCTCTCAACCGCAATGTTGCCGGCATAGGTTCGGCCATCCCGTGTGGTGATCATCACCATCTTGTAGTCGTCTTGAATATCGGCACTGGGGTCAATGATGTTCGAGAGTAGGTAGTCGAGATTCGTCCGGTTCGAACCCGTGAGGTCCGGGCCCAGCAAGCCGCCTTGGCCATACATGGTATGGCATTGACCGCAGAGCGCGTCAAAAATAGTCCGACCCTTGCTCGCATCGGCCGCGGCGATGGCCTGATTGGTGCAGAGGGCATAGTACTTGGCCAGCGCGGCCTGTTTTTCGTTGGCAAGCCTGTTGATCGGCCCCCACACCTCGAGAAATCCGCTGCCCACGACCCGGTGCAGTTGCCGGGCGGCGTAGACGGGGATGTCACTCTTGGGAATCGACCCTCTTTTCAAGGCCCGAGTCAGGTCCCAGCCGTAATCAGGACGAGATGACAGGGTCTGGACCACTTCCAGTTTTTCGTCGGCATTGAATTGATCGTATTCCTCCAGTAACAGATCCGCCAGATGCCCTCTGTCATAGGCCGCAACGGCCCTAATGGCATCAATCCGCAAATCGGGATCATTGAGCAGATCAGGAATCTCCTCGACCAGTTCGTCACGCTGTTGGCTCGCGAGCCCGGTGAGTGCGTCGCGTCGAGAAGAGAGAGGTGCACCGTCATCTTTCAGGGTGGCGAGCATTTCCATCGTCGCTTCGATGCTGCCGAATCGCTGGGCCACCGCCAAGGCGACTTCCGCCACCTTCCGATCCGCCCGCAGCTTGGTATAGACCGAGTCCCAATTGCCGGGAGGCGTCACATCAGAACGGCCTTCAAGACCCGCCAGCATCCCTTTCAAGAGGGCGAGTCGCGCGTCCGACCGCTTCCCGAGCGATGCAACCAGGATTTCAAGTTGATCTGCATCCACCAAACGGCGGCCGATGTACTCGTTAAGCATGTTGATCTCACCGCCCTTGGCAAGTTCGAGTGCACGGCCCGGGTCTTCCGGTACGAGAGACTCGATGGCAAACCAGATCATCTTCGGAATGTTGTGATCTGCGCTGTCTTCGCCATGATTCACCAGTTCCTTGGCGATGCGCCAGCGTGCATCGTGTTCTATACGCTGCAGGGCTGCGGCCAGGTATAAGCGCACCACCGGTGATCTATCACGGCGGGCCATACGGGTGAATTTTCTCAGAGCACCCGCAGGCGGATCATGATCTTCGCAGAGCAACTGGATGGCCCAGGCCCGGATGTATTCGTCCGGATCCGCCAGTGCCTTGATGAGACCCTTGTTTGTAAAGCCATTCGTTACGTGCGTGGCCCACATCGCTCGCAGACGCAAGTCTGGATTCGAGTTTGCCCGGAAAATATCGCGCAGCCGCGCTTTCGCCGCATCACTCAGTTCACGCTGGCTCGCTCGGGCTTGGAGCAGAACGCGGGCTCGCCGGGCGTGCCATGCGCTCTTGCTGAGCTGTAGCTCGACCAACTGCTCATCGGTCATTGCTTTCAGATTGCTGTAACGCCCCTCCCAGTCCTCGGCCAGAGACGTCTTCGGCATGATGCGGAATATTCGCCCGGTTTCCTTGTTAAGTACCTCTTTTCCACAGATGTCGGCGTCATGCCAGTCCAACACATACACCGCGCCTTCCGGTCCGATCTCCATACTGAAGCCAATCCATTGGGCATTGTTGGCAAGAAGAAAATCATCCCCATGATGCGCCACGAACCCCGAACCCTTGGGCTCAAGCACGTCGGTTAGGACGGCATGTTCGTGGATGTTTGCCATGAAGAGTCGGCCCTGGTGTTCTTGCGGAAATGCATCGGACAAATAGACCCGCGCGCCGCCGTGCGCCGAGCGATGCCTGTGGTCAACGATGGTACGGATGTCACTGTAAATGTAGGGATTGAAATGCTTGCCGCCCTGGCGGTGATAGATCCCGCCGGGGATCACATGAAAGAGGTGCGGAATCACACAGGCACTGATAAACAACTGACCCTTGGCGTCATAGTCAATGCCCCAGGGATTGCTGAAGCCGTGGGCCACGACCTCAAAACGCTTTTTGGTCGGATGATATCTCCAAACCCCACCGTTAATGTCGACGCCATCGGCTTGCAACAGGTCCCTTGGAAATCGGTCCCGGTGTCCATAGAGGCGACCTCGCCCGTTCGGCTTTCTGATCTTTGAAGGCGTCGCAAATCCCTCCAGTCCGTACAACCAGCCATCCGGCCCCCAGTGTAAGCTGTTGATCGTCTCGTGGCGGTCACGGATGCCCCAGCCTGTGAGAAGGATTTCGAGGTCGTTCATGTCTCCCACATCATCACCATCACGATCCGGGATGAAGAGCAAGTTTGGCGGAGCACCCAGGAAAAGGCCGTCGAATCCGACGGCGATTGCCGACGGAAAGGGGATACCCTCCAGAAAGACCTTCATGTCATCCGCGACGCCATCGCGATCCGTGTCTTCCAGAATCAAAATGCGACTGTCACCAAAATTCGAAAAACCGCTGCCCCGACTCTCATAGTCTCGGTTCTCCGCGATCCACATGCGTCCCCGATCATCCCAGCAGAAGGCCATGGGTTGCGTGATCATCGGTTCCGAGGCCCAGACGTTGACGGCAAAGCCCTCAATGAGCGTCATGCGTTCCGCTGCCTCCGTGGGCGTCAGGAATTTCTCCTTTCTTCCCTCCTCTTGAGCGATTCTCCAAAGCGCCGATGTATATTTTTGGCCACTATACTCTTGCCACTGGTGAGTCAATTCAACGTCGTCGAGTTCGCCTGTAAAGACGACCAGGCGGTGACGGATGATCTCGGTCGTACCGTTCTTGATCTTCCAATCGCCCATGCGGGATCGAGCGGGGCCTACCCCCAGTTGGCCGTCTACTCGCCAGGTCTGCGGAAAGCCCGTGTTCTTGGGATGGTCGAAGATCGCAACATGCGCCAGGTCCTCGCGCCCGTCGACTTGCATGCCGACATCAACCCACATGGCCCTCTGCCCCTCTGCCTTTTGGTCGCGTTGCCGGGCTGCATTGACCACTTCGCCACGAACACCCTTGCGCCATGGCATGCGCAAGAACATCCCGCCATAGGAAAACTCATTGATGGTAATGTCCGTCTTTGCTTCACCGGCCCACTCCAGATCGAGTATGTATTTCCCTTCGACGATGCGCATAGCCCATGTCTGTGTTTCCGTCATGATGGCATTACCGCCGTCATCGAGCATGTCATAAACGGTTTGCCACTTGACCTCCTCCCCGCTTGCTTTAACCACTGATGAAGAAACTAGCTGCCAATAATCCCCGCCGGGATTGTGAAAATAATCCCGACCGATGGCTTTGGCGATATCTTCAGGCTTATCGCGTCGGTAAAACCATTTCTGGAGGGTTTCTTCTGGGAGAGACTGGCCGTTTACCCGTGTAAAGCCCCAATAGAGACCCGTCTGGTGCTTGTGGTGTTCCGGGCTATATTCCGTAATGACACCCTTTCCATCGGGAGCGACGATCGGATGAAGGTAGGGTCGATGATCCGGCCTGGCGTTTTGAGTGAGAATTGGCAACCTTCCATCCTCTCGGAAGATTGAAATAGTGCCGATTTGTGTATCCTGTTCTACTCTCAAATTCGTTTCATCTGAGGACCCATATCCGCTCGATTCCTGGGCGTTGCAGCTATAGCTGACGAAGAACATGGCAGCCCAAACTGTGAATTTACTTGCTGAATGGCTCATAAATCTCTCCAAATGTCAGTTTTTTCACTTTTGCTCATTCTAGCGTCCACTCTGCTGGGATAGAAGAGCGGATAAATGGCAATTGCCGGTCCCTTAGTATGGCTTATCACCGCCCAATGGTCTATGATATAGGGGGTCATATGGATGTTTGTTGAACTTACAGGTTCTAACAACTGTGAAAACAGATATCAACCACGGTATTCTTGCCGCAGTAACCACGCCCCCATGCGGGTGGCCTCTTCCTATGATGAATCCGCTGATAGGTATGTTCTGGCAAAGCAAATAGAAGCCAGGGTAACGCCCAGCGCCATGGCAGACCGCCGCACCTTGGTCCGCCGAGCTTACCTCGACCTGCACGGTCTGCCCCCGACGCCCGAGCAGATCAATCAATTCATCCATGACCCCGCACGCGATGCCTGGCAGCGCCTCATCGACAAACTGTTAGCCAGTCCCCGCTATGGAGAACGCTGGGGCCAGCATTGGCTCGATCTGGCCCGCTACGCCGACAGCAACGGCTATCGCTATGACGACAATATTCGCTGGGCCTACGGCTACCGCGATTTTGTCATCAAAGCATTCAATGATGACATGCCTTTCGATCAATTCATTCGCTGGCAGATAGCCGGCGACGAACTTGCACCGGAGAACAACGAAGCCTTGAAGGCCACGGGGATGCTCGCGGTCGGCCCGAAGGAACGCAACGAAGGCACAAAACGCAACAAACTGGAGAATCGAGCCAATGAGCTCGATGACATCGTCAGCACCGTCATTTCTTCTACGCTGGCACTGTCGATCAATTGCGCCCGTTGTCACGACCACAAATTCGACCCCATCACTCAGCAGGAATACTATCAACTGACCACGGCGTTCCGAACCGCCAAACGAACGGAGCTGCCCTTGCTCACCGAAGACATCAAAGACACGTGGCAGGCTGCCAATGCGCGGGTGTCCGAGTCTCAAGCGGCCTACAACGCTTGGCAGGAGCAGAACAAAACAACTATCGAAAATATCGTCCAGCAATATCGTGACGAGCTAATGGCGGAGATCGAGGCCATCGAGAGCGAATTCGTGCGAAATAATCCCCAATTATCCGAGCGCAAGGCATCGGAGATCGAGGGTCTCATTGAAGACACGGGTCAGCGGGATTTGGGAAAGAACACGTTCAAGCGCTATAAGGATTTGAGAAAGAACTTTAACCAGGCCCAGCAGAACGTGCCGAACGACGCCAAACTCTTGAAAGATCGACTCTCCGCAGCGTCCTTCGAGGCATGGCAGTCACTAGAAGATGCGGTAAAAGAGGCGAAAAAAGGCCTCCCGAAAATTGAGTACATGCAGACCTACACCGAGAGAACACGTGAGCCGGAAAAGGGCCATCTGCTCTTGCGGGGAGATGTCGAATCTCTGGGTGAAGAACTGGAGATGGGGGTGCTTGCCCTATGGAGCAACGATGACCACGCGTTGTGGCAGCCAGATGAAGAGCAGAAAGAAATCAATACCACGTTTCAACGGGCAAGCGTCGCGTATTGGCTCACGGATGCAACGACAGGGGCCGGTCAGCAGCTGGCCCGCGTGGCCGCCAATCGATTGTGGCACCACCATTTCGGTGAGGGCCTCGT
>JADFMM010000323.1 GCA_022563885.1 Planctomycetota bacterium
TTTCGCAAACCTGACGCTCGACTTTGGTAAGCCTCTTCCCATTGTTACGAACCTTTTTTCCAAGCTCTTGGCAAAACTCATTCAAGCCAGCTTCATCTTGACAGCAATCTAATCCTCCGACCGTATTACCTGTGGGAGATCCGCCATCACAAACCTTTCCCGGGTTCGGGCAGTCAGGTAATTCACATTCCTGAATCGGACACAACGGTTCAAATTGAAGACCCTCATCATTGAGGCACTCAATATAACCCATCAACTGATCGGTGCGTATCTTGATCTGCTGATTCTGAGTAGCAATGCATACGATTTGTTGATCATTTGGAGTGCAACCACAGCATTTGTTACTGCCGCAATTATCACAGCCCTGACAACCGCTCTTGCTACTTGTATTTCCGCAATTTTGACAGCCCATATTTTCTCCTTATTTAAACAACAGTATAGCCGAGTTGTGCCATTTCATCAATACTACATCAAGCTATTGGCAAAAGTCAGATCGTTGGTGAATCGTCGATATAATCCATGCCAGAATTTACTGGATTCATCACGTTTCCCTTTTAAGCCCGGTATGGCTGTGCGCTCATAAATAATCCTCGCTCCGTATAAAGCGTTGAGCATTTGATTGGCATCAGCTTTCGCAGACCCCTTCAATGTATTTACGCCGACTCTGCGATCTCGTTTTCCTGTATAGAGGGATGGAGTAAATCCATATCTCAAGGCATATTGAAGCATCCATGCCGCACCACCAGCGCCACCAGAGGCGGAATCCAAAGCCAAGATCGCCAGGCTGCCATCTCCCGGTGTTGGACACAGAAGGCAAAGGCCAGGGAGCCTGCCAGCATCGATAAGACGCCGAAGGCGATGGTGAAGGGTGTGCTGTGGTCACTGTCCAGGTCGGGCAAAATCGATCCGACGCAGGTACCGCAGAATATGTAAAAAGGCGTAGTGGGCGTGACGTGTAGGGGGGCGACGACGCTGGCTGCCGCCGCGAGGTATCCTGTCACGACCCCCGTTGAGAAATGGGTCCGAAATGCAGCCATGTCAAGGGATCGGCTGTAAATAAGTTGGACAATTTGGGGTCCAAGTGTGCCCCATATTGGGTCGCGCCCGATTGAGCGAAACCACAGGCGTAGCTGTTCTTCTACGTCGCGGATTTTGCGATTGAGAAGCGATCAAAGATGGGGTGCAATTGGGCATTCAAAAGTCCAAGTTATTTCTTGTCGGTCCCTATATGACCCGAGTGATTGCGGTGTGCCTGCTGAAGGCATCATAAATCTGGTCGCGTGCCGACTCGGTGATCACGACGGTCTCGACGTTCAGGGACACATACTTTCCCCTTGTGCTTCGATGAGAGAAGGCCACCCGGTAGTCCATTTTTCCCAGACAGTCCCTAATCGCGTTGCGACGTTGTTGTTCGTCCATCCCGATGAGGCAGTAAGACCGGTTGCATGGATAGTCTATGGTTGGGTTGTCCATGTTCCTGCGAGAATCCTTCGGAATCAAGACTTGCCGCTTGATGATACTGCTGTTCTCTTTCGATTCCAGGGAAAAATGACCTTCGGCCATGCTCTCCTGCGGCTTGTTTTTCAATGGATGTCGCCGACGAGGCTGTGGTATAAGGGGCCGGCAAGAAATAAATTGGACAATTTGGGGTCCAAGTTATTTCTTGCCGGTCCCTAAGGGACGACAGTCGATGAAACCAAGAAATGACTATCTCTGAGTTTTACTGGAATAAAGGATTCATGATGTCACGGAAAAAAATTGCACTGATTGGCGCCGGGCAGATCGGCGGCACCATGGCGCTACTGGCCGCTCAAAAGGAACTCGGTGATGTGGTCACCTTTGATATTGCCGAGGGCATGCCCCAGGGCAAGAGTCTCGATATTCTCCATGGAGCACCGATTGTTGGGACCTCTGTTCAACTGCGGGGCACCAATGACTATGAGGAGGTCCGCGGCGCGGACGTGGTGATTGTGACGGCCGGTTTGCCCCGCAAGCCGGGGATGAGCCGAGACGATCTGCTGGATGTGAACTACGGCATCATCAGGACGGTGGGTGAAAACCTAAAGGCATTGGCCCCCGATGCGCTGGTGATCGTGGTCACGAACCCCTTGGATGCGATGGTCTACGCCATGCAGAAGATCACGGGCTTTGACGCGACCCGAGTGATTGGGATGGCCGGTGTCCTCGATTCATCCCGATTCTCCAGTCTGATTGCCCAGGAACTCGGCGTCTCCGCCGCCGATGTCACGACCCTGGTCATGGGAGGACATGGGGACACCATGGTGCCCCTCATTCGCTATGCCACGGCGGGAGGCATCCCCATCACCCAGCTCTTGGACAAGGAGCGGCTCGAGGCCATCTCCCAGCGCACCGCCCAGTCGGGCGGCGAAATCGTGGGACTGCTCAAGACCGGATCTGCTTTTTACAGTCCGGCCCTGTCCGCGATCAAGATGGCGGAGGCCTATCTACGAGACCAAAAACGCATTGTCACCTGTGCTGCCAAACTGAAGGGTGAATATGGTGTCTCTGGAGTGTACGCAGGGGTCCCCGTGGTCTTGGGCGCCAAGGGCGTGGAGAGGATCATCGAAGTCGAACTGGATGCGTCCGAGCAGGCCGCGTTTGATAAGTCCATCGCGGCCGTCAAAGAATTGACGGAGTGGGTCGACAAGAAAAGTGTCTCCGTGTAAGAGAGTGGTCTGTGGGTCTATAGGTCTGTGAGTCTGTGGGCGGTTTGCTGCAATAACTGATTACTGATTACTGATCACTTCTATACTTGGACGCTTGAGTTTGCCGATAAGAAGGTCTATGGAGTCCATTCGCGACATCTACGCCAAACGATCGCCGGGTGATCGGCCCGTGATATCGCTGGAGTTCTTCCCCACGAAGACTGAGCGGGGCGAGGCGACCCTGTTTTCAAAGACCCTCCCGAAACTGATGGAACTGAGGCCGGATTTCTGTTCGGTGACCTACGGGGCGGGCGGGAGCACACGCGACAAGACGCTGGACATCGTGGCACGTATCCAATCGGAACAGGCCTTGACGGCCATGGCCCATCTGACCTGTGTCAACGCTACTCGAGAGAGCATCCTGCAGTACCTGTCCGAGGCCCGGGCGCGGGGCATCAAGAACATCTTGGCCTTACGCGGGGATCCACCGGCCGGGCAAAAGACCTTTACCAAGACAGAGGGCGGATTTGAGTACTCTTATCAACTCGTGCAAGTGATTAAAGAGCTCGGCGGGTTCTCCATCGGCAGCGCCGGCTTTCCCGAGGGCCACATTGCCTGTAAAGAGGGGCGGGAGGTTGATTGGCAGCATGCGAAACACAAGATCGACTGCGGCGCCGAGTTTCTGATCACGCAGGTCTTCTTCGATAACAACGACTATTTCGCATTTCGCGATTACATGACGCAGGACTTGGGAGTGACCGTGCCCTTGATTCCGGGAATCCTCCCCATCCTGAACACCCGGCAGATCAAACGTTTCTCGGATCTCTGCGGCGCACGGATACCGGCCTCACTGCTGGAGGCATTGGAGGGTATCGGCGACGATGATGAGGCTGTCACGCAGTTTGGGATTGACTTCGCCGTGCGGCAGATCGCGGATCTTATCGAGGCAGGCGTCCCCGGTATACACCTCTACACCCTCAACAAGGCCCACTCGACCACGGCCATCCTCAAGAATCTGGTTCTGATTTAACCCCTTTTCCGCTACAGTGGCCTTATGAAGGCTGCCCTCTACGAAGCTTTCGCGGCACCACTAAAATTGGTGGAGGTGCCCGACCCGGTGCCCCCTCCCATGGGCGTTGTGCTCGAGGTGAAGGCAACCGGTCTCTGTCGCAGCGACTGGCATGGCTGGATGGGCCATGATCCCGACATTCGCCTTCCCCACGTGCCGGGCCATGAGATGTCCGGCGTGATTGAAGCGCTGGGAGAACGCGTCTTTAAATGGAAAGTGGGGGATCGCGTGACAGTCCCCTTCGTGTGCGGTTGCGGCGTGTGTCCTCAGTGTCAGTCCGGCAACCATCAGGTGTGTGACCACCCGTTTCAACCCGGATTTACCCACTGGGGCTCTTTCGCGGAGTACGTGGCCATTGACTACGCCGATGTGAACCTGGTCCGTCTGCCGGAGGCCATCGAATTCACCACCGCCGCCAGCCTCGGCTGCCGGTTCGCCACCGCGTTTCGGGCGGTCGTCACCCAGGGCCGCGTCTCAGCGGGGCAATGGGTGGCCGTTTATGGATGCGGCGGTGTGGGTCTCTCGGTCATCATGATTGCCAGCGCTCTCGGAGCCAGCGTGGTCGCTATCGACATCAGAAAAGAGGCTCTTGAACTCGCCACCTCCCTGGGTGCCGTGGCAACGCTGCATGCGGGGCGTGTGCCCAATGTGGTCGAGGCCGTGCGCGAGCGGACCCAAGGCGGCGCCCACCTCTCCATCGATGCGTTGGGCAGTCCCCTGACATGCTATGATTCGATTGACAGCTTGAGAAAGCGGGGGCGGCATGTGCAGGTGGGCCTGCTGTTGGGGAACGAGCGGCATCCCCTCGTGCCCATGGACCGAATCATTGCCCACGAACTGGAGATACTGGGCAGCCACGGCATGCAGGCCCACTGTTACCCCGAGATGCTGGAGATGATCGGCCGGGCCAGGGTGCGGCCCGACCAGTTGATCGGCCGCACCATCAGCCTGGAAGAATCGCTTCAGGCCTTAGTGCGTATGGATCGCTTCGAGGAGCGGGGAGTCACGGTCATCGATCGGTTTTAGGGATTGGCCACAAATGAAATGGACAACTTGGCGTACACTTGAACCCCAAGTTGTCCGACTAATTTCTTGCCGATCCGTTATTTCTGCGCAGCGCCTACGATGGCTCGTGCGGTTCGTGTGTGAACACGCCATGCGAATAGGTGAAGCGATCCTCTTCGTTGGTCACCTGGGCCTGACGCAACCAGACGGTCCATGCGGCATCTAATTCATCATCTGGTAAGGATTGCAGATCTAAGAGCACCTACGCAAAATGACTCTGCATTCGAGCGGCTTATTTTCCCTCTGGACGGCGTCAGACTCCATCGACCATCCTCGGATGGCCTGTTTCGCCTTCCTTGCCAGAGGCAAAAACGTTCGCTCTCGGTGCGACGATCATTTTGCGTAGGGGCTCTAAATCTTCTTCACTCAAGAATTCATCTCGAAATTCAATCATGGCCTTCTCCTCGGGCTGTCATTGGCAAGATCTTTTTGTCAGTTCAGCGTAAATATCATATCCGGTCTCGGAGCAAACAACGATTGTATTATGAAGACGATGAACTTCCTGTGAACGAACCGATTACGATCCCTTCATCCTTCATCCTTCATCCTTCACTCTTCACCCTTCCCCCTTCACCCTTCGCTCAGTCCGTTCTCACTTAGAGTCAACACGCGATCGGCGGCGCCGGTGAGTTGGTGGTTGTGTGTCACGATCAAGAGGGTGGTGCCTTGCCGGTGAGTTTCTTCCAGGAGGGCCATGATGTCGGCCTCGGTCTCGGGATCCAGTTCACCCGTGGGTTCGTCTGCCAGCAGCAGAGCCGGCTTGTTCATGAGGGCGCTGGCCAAGGCGACCCGACGTTGTTCGCCGCCGGAGATCTCGGACGGGTAGGCGTGGGCGCGGTCTTTCAGACCGACTCGGTCGAGCAAGGCCATAGCGCGTTGTCGAGTCGGTTTTACCGATGATTGAAGGAACAGCGTGGGCAGCAGAACGTTTTCCAACAAGGTGATCGAAGGGATGACCGTGGCGTTTTGGAAGACAAAGCCGATCTTGTGTGCCCGCAGGTGAGCCCGCTCACTTTCGCGGAGCTCCCAGAGCGGTTGGCCGTCCAGCAAGACCTGCCCGGTTGACGGTCGCAGGAGTCCGCCGAGTGTCCCCAGCAGCGTGGATTTCCCTGAACCCGATCTGCCCAGGATCATGGCGAACTCGCCGGGTCGTATGTCGAGCGTGATCGGCGCCAGGGCCCAAATGGTCCGCGGCCCCGAGCGATAGCTCTTGGAAATACCCTTTGCCACGATCACGCCGTTTTTCCCCCTTTAGGGATCGGCAAGAAATAAATTGGACAATTTGGGGTCCAAGTGTGCCCCATATTGGGTCGCGCCCGATTGAGCGACACCACAGGCGTAGCTGTTCTACGTCGCGGATGTCGCGATTGAGAAGCGGTCAAAGATGGGGTGCAATTGGGCATTCAAAAGTCCAAG
>JADFMM010000324.1 GCA_022563885.1 Planctomycetota bacterium
TTTGATTTAGGTGTTACGAGTTTCCGCCACATCCGCTTTCGTCTGCTACCCTGACTTAGTTCTGCTGAAACGGCCTTACTTATACTATAAATACTACCCATGTGGAGGTATTCACTGAACCAACGGTGCCCAACCCCACACTGCAGAGGCGGCCGAGGCGTTCCTGCAATAGGACCTGTGCATATTCCTCACCGTAACCCTTGACCACATCGGCATCAACCCGCGAACCTGCCGCGATATCTTTGAGCAATGCCTTCTTGCCCTCTCGTGTTCCGATGTACCAGCCACGACATAATTCGCTATGTAGAGCATCACGTTTCTGAGGATCGGACTCCGCAACAGTCGCGAGGCACTTGTGGTAACAAGGCAGGCCCCAAGTCCTCATCGACGTGACTCTGGTGGAGATCAGCAAGACCGACGAGTTCAATTATGACCTGAACCTGATCGGCAGTATCCCGGATCTCATCGAGACGGGCGGACAGACCGGCTCCTTCCTCGTCGGCGGCCAGAGCGTGGTTGACAAGCTACTCGAACCGGGCATGCGCAGTCGCTTCGTCGATTTTCAGTCCAATTCCGGCCTGGGCACCGGTTTTTATGCCGACACCCATGTCAACGCTCTACTCACAGCCATGCACACGAAGAACTATGGCCGTGTCCTGGCCAAGCCCAAGATTTTAGTCAATGATAATGAAGCGGGCACCATTCGCACGACCAACACGACCTATGTGACCAAGAAATCCTCTATCCCGATCGTATCCGGGGCAGGGGGTCAACAGAGTACCTTGGTGGAGACGGCCATCGATTACGAGGGCTACGATGCGGGCATTACGCTTGAGATCACACCCCACACCAGCGAGGGCCCCTTGCTGCGTTTGGACATCAGTCTGACACGATCGGACTTCGGCAATATCACCGGCGTGGGCCCTCCCGATATCTCCAGTAGTGACCTGACCACCATTGTCACCGTGCCCGATGGCAGCACCATCATTCTGGGAGGCATGCTGAGACTCAACCAGAGTAAAGGTGGTAAAAAAGTGCCGATTCTGGGAGATCTGCCCCTGGTGGGTGGCCTGTTCCGCGGGTTCTCGAACAAAGACATACAGAACAAACTCTACATCTTCGTTCGCGCGGAGATTATCCGCCCAGAGGACACCCTAGCCGCCATCCAGGACAACCTCAAGCGCATCAGCGATCGAAACCGTGAGGCCTTCGAACGGCATGAGAAGGAGTTCCAGGACTATCAGAGTTGGCCCGGCGTAGCGCCTAAACCGACGACACCGGAGAAGGTCCTGGATACGCAGTAGGGAATGCACTGGCTGTCGCTAGCCCTTAGACGCCGCAGCCCTTCGCATCCCTCTTAGGACAAGGCCCACAGGGGCTGATACCGTGATCTCCTCCCACGGACCGCCCGGTTCCACCGGCCGCCCCGCGCTTGTATTGGGCAAAGTGCAGACTCACTCCCATGAATAGGAAAGCGATCACCATAAACCCAAATACCGCTGCGTAGGTTACCATAAGGGACTCACCACCCGGCTCGCAATCGACCGGTGTCTAGCTCCCGCGTTTTTTCTTTCGCCGCCACGTGTCATAGTATTCCAATGTCACGATATGGCGCATCTGTTCCAGTTCTTCGGTGCGCTGTTGGAGGCCGGCCCGCATGACGTCACCGGGGGAAAGCACTCCGATGACCTGCCCCTCGCGTTGGATGAGTAAGTGACGGATGCGTCGGCCCAGGAACTTGTCAACCATATTGTAGATGTTGTCGTTGTGTTGCGCATAGACCAAGTCGCGGGTCATGTAGTCGCTAATCTTGGCTGTGTGCACATCAAAGCCCTCACTGAGGATGTTCTTCATGAGATCCCGTTCGGTCCAAATACCGACGAAATCGCTGCCGCTGCGGACAAGCATCGCACCCACGTTCCGCTCTGCCATCTTGGTCAAGGCATTCGCGATGACCGCATCGGGGCCGATACTGAGGATTTCACTGCCCTTCTCATTTAAAATATCTTCTGCCGTCCTAAATATATCCATCGGTTTCACCTGATTCTGTGGGCCGCACAGGATGGATGTAATCATCCCTGTGACCATTCTCGGAATTATGTCTGGCTCAACAGACAGACACCTTCGCACAAACACAATCTCAACCTCAGGCTCCAAAGTCATCGAAGAGTACGTTTTCGGGTTCGACCCCCAGGTCGTCGAGCAGCTCGGTACAGGCCGCCAGCATCATCGGAGGGCCGCAGATATAATACTCGCAATCTTCCGGGGCCGCATGGTCCTTCAGATAGTTTTCATACAGCACCTGATGAATGAATCCTTGATGACCGGTCCAGTCGTCCTCCGGTAGCGGGTCCGACAGGGCGACATGCCAGGTGAAATTGTCGTTCTCCCGGGCGAGCGATTCGAAATCCTGCACATAAAACATTTCCCTCAGGCTGCGCGCCCCATACCAGAAGGTGATTTTCCGTCGGCTCTTCAAGCGACCGAGTTGATCGAAGATATGCGATCTCATGGGGGCCATGCCGGCGCCGCCGCCGATGAAGACCATTTCCTGCTCGGTCCCCTTGGCGAAGAATTCTCCATAGGGGCCCAATATCGTCACCTTGTCCCCCGGTTTGAGGTTGAAGATGTAGGAAGACATCTGCCCGGGAGGTGCCCCCGGGACTTGTGGAGGTGGCGTTGCCACCCGCACATTTAACATGATGATCCCCTCCTCGTCGGGATAATTGGCCATCGAGTAGGCCCGGACGACCTCCCGGTCGACATGCGATTCAAGCTTCCAAAACCCAAACCTGTCCCAATCCGGCCGGTACTCCTCTTCGACATCGAAATCGGCAAAGCGAGCGACATGCGGCGGCGCTTCTATCTGGATGAACCCGCCGGCCCGAAAATCGACTTTCTCTCCCGGCGGCAGTTCCAGGATGAGCTCTTTGATAAAGGTGGCGACGTTATGGTTCGAGCGGACGGTGCACTCCCATTTCTGGATATCGAGCATCTCCGCGGGGACCTCGATGCTCATGTTCTCTTTCACGGCCAACTGACAGGAGAGACGATACCCCTCTCTGACGTCGCGACGATTGAGCATCGCTGCTTCGGTCGCCAGCACATCGCCGCCGCCGCTCTTGACCAGCACACGACACTGTCCACAGGTCCCACCGCCCCCACACGCCGAAGAGAGAAAGATCTTCTCTTCGGCCAGGGCGTTCAACAATTTCCCGCCGACGGGCACCTGAATGGCCTTCTGAGCATCATCGTTGATGAGAATCTCGACATGGCCGCTGGCCACCAATCTGGACTTGGCCAGTAGGATGACCGCGACCAGCACCAGTACAATCACGGTGAACATCAAAACGCCAAGGCCAATCAATCTCAAATCAGCCATACGTCTGCCGGTCCCTCATAGCTCAATCCCGGAGAATAACATGAACGCCATGGCCATCAGACCGGCCGTCAGGAAGGTAATCCCCAATCCCCGCAGGCCGGCAGGGACATTGCTGTAGGCCATGCGTTCACGAATCCCAGCCAGCCCGACGATCGCCAGGGCCCAACCGGTCCCGGAACCGACCCCATAGACGACGCTTTCGCCGAAATCGTAGCCTCTTTCGACCATGAAGAGGCTACCCCCGAGAATGGCGCAGTTGACGGTGATCAGGGGCAGGAAGATGCCCAGCGCATTGTAGAGTTTCGGTACAAACTTATCGAGACTCATCTCCAGAATCTGCACCATCGCGGCGATCACGCCGATGTAGGTGATCAAGCCCAGAAAGGTCAGATCGACGTCGGGTAGGCCGGCCCAACTCAAGGCCCCCTGCTGCAGCACATACCGGTAGATCAAATTGTTGACCGGTATCGTAATCGCCTGGACCACGATCACAGCGACGCCCAGACCCGCCGCCGTGTTGACCTTCTGCGAGACGGCGAGAAAGGTACACATGCCCAAGAAGAAGCTCAGCGCCAGATTCTCAACGAATACAGACGTGAGAAAGATGCTCAGATAGTGTTCGAACACGATCTAGTCCTCCACCTGCTCAGGTTTGCACGTACGCAAGGCCCAGATGAATAGGGCAATCAGGATGAAGGCACTCGGTGCCAGGAGAAAGAGACCATTGGCGGTGTACCAACCACCTTCCGTCGTCAATGGCAACACCGTCACCCCGAAGAGTTTGCCTGAACCCAACAACTCACGAAAGACGGCGACGACGACCAGCACGAAGCTGTATCCCAAGCCATTGCCAATGCCATCGACAAAGCTGAGGCCGGGCGGATTCTTCATGGCAAAGCCCTCGGTGCGACCCAGGACGATGCAGTTGGTAATGATCAGCCCCACGAAGACCGAGAGCTGTTTGCTGATGTCATAGACAAAGGCCTGCAAAAACTGGTCGGCCAGGATCACCAGAGAGGCGATGATGGTCATCTGACCCAGGATGCGAATGCTGGAGGGGAGGGTGTTGCGGACCAGGCTCACGGCCAGAGAGGAACACGCCGTCACCAAAGTCACCGCGAGAGACATGACGACGGCCGTTTCGAGCTTGGTGGTGATCGCCAGCGCCGAACAGATGCCGAGCGTCTGCAGGGCGATGGGATTATCGTTGAAGAACGGATCAAAGAGAGCCTTACGATACGCACTCATGCTAGCGTTCCTCCCGAAGCCGCTTCAAAAAAGGCCCAAAGCCATACTCGCCTAGCCAGTACTTGACCAGTTGATCCACCCCGCGTGTGGTAATCGTTGCCCCCGAGAGTCCATCGATCTGACGATGGGCCTGCTCACTTTCTGGATCTACGCGGCCCTTTATCACCTCGATGACCACACTGCCTTCTTCGCTCAGGGCCAGCTTATCCCGCCAGCTTGCCTTCCAGCCTGCATTGTCCACTTCGCCTCCCAGGCCCGGGGTCTCCTTGTGCTCATAGAACGCAATACCGCTGACGGTCCGCATATCGTCCTTAAGGGCAAGAAAGCCGTAGAGTGTTGACCAGAGTCCCTTGCCATAGATGGGCAGGATCACCTGCTGGAGTCTTTGCCCTTCCTTCACCACATAGACAACCATATTCTTCGGACGCCGTTTGATGCGAGCAATGTCCTCATCGGCGGGGATGTCTTCGCCATGGAACGAATCCATCATCATCGCTTTGATGTCAAATTCGTTCGGGTCGGGCAGGTCGGCAAGCTGGTCGTCAGGGACAAAATCTCCGGTGGTCAGGTTGACCCAGCGGTCTTCCACCCTCTCTCGGTAGATTTGACCGGCACTCTTACCGGCTTCCTCCAGATGGCCGGCCATAAGAACATTTTTAATCCTATCCAAGCGTTTGTTTTCGCCCTGGCGCGGAGCGAGCATCACGGCGGCCGTCGAGACAAAGAGCGAGCAGACCAGGCAAATACCCGTCGCCACCTGGAACGTCCTGAGGGTGCTATCCTGCGACATTGCGAAGCTTCCTCCTCTTGATGTTCCTGTACACGTAGATCTTGTCGATCGCCGGCGCAAACACGTTGGCGAAGAGGATGGCCAACATGATCCCTTCGGGAAAGCCCGGATTGATCACGCGGACCAGGACCGTGAGCAAACCGATCAAGGCGCCATACCACCATTGCCCGGGTCGGGTGTGAGCGGCACTCACCGGATCCGTCGCCATATAGACCATACCAAAGGCAAAGCCCCCCAAGACAAAGTGCTCCCAGGGCGTGACACCAAAGAGCAGGTTGGTCTCACTACCCATGACGTTCAAAAGGGTCGAGGTCACCACCATGCCCAGCACCACGCCCAACATCACCCGCCACGAGCCCACCTTGGTGGCGATCAGGAATGCGGCTCCGATGAGACAGGCCAACACCGAGGTCTCCCCCATCGAACCGGGCATCAGCCCCAAAAAGGCGTCACTCAGGGTGGCGCTGTATTCTGTTATGCCGTTGGCCAGTTCCCCCAATGGTGTCGCCGCCGTATGGCCATCCACCGCCACCCAGACAGAATCACCGGTAATGTCGCCGGGATAGGCGAAGTAGAGAAAGACTCGCCCCGTCAAGGCCGGATTCAAGACGTTCATACCCACCCCACCGAACACTTCCTTACCAATGACCACCCCAAAGGAGATTCCCAGGGCCACTTGCCACCAGGGGATGATGGGCGGCATGATCAAGGGAAAGAGCAGACTGGTCACCAGGAAGCCTTCGGAAATGGCATGCCTTCGCACCGTGCCAAACAGAACCTCCCAGAAGCCACGGCC
>JADFMM010000325.1 GCA_022563885.1 Planctomycetota bacterium
AAAGGGTTAATCAGTCTTCAGCCCAAACCGACAACTGATTACAGATTACTTCCTTCCGCGCGGCGCGGCGGCTCGCTCAAAGGTGTGTATGCCCGACCCAATATTGTCCAGAAAGACGTAGCCATCCTCTTCAGTCCCGGTGACCTCCACG
Organism: Planctomycetota bacterium; assembly: GCA_022563885.1. GTDB lineage: Bacteria > Planctomycetota > Phycisphaerae > Sedimentisphaerales > Anaerobacaceae > JAIPFM01. The sequence goes on from JADFMM010000325.1 coordinate 152, forward strand.
CCATCGACCTTGAGGGCGGCGCCTGAGATGCCGCACTTGGGAAGGTAAACCCTGGCCGTGACATTGTCGGGCAGGGTCACCGTCATCAGGAATCTCTCATTGTTTCGATTCCAATCGACAGAGATGTCACCACGGTCCGTAGGCAGCGTCCCCGCTGCCCCAGACAGACTGGTCCCGAAGGCCAGCGGTTTCACCTGAACCAACTCATGCTGCGGTTTGAGAGGCCGGATGCCCAGGATGTACTGGTGAATCCCTATCAATCCGGCGGCGCCCCACGGATGTGACATACTCTGGCCATTCGTGTCCGCATTCCAGGACTCCCAGGTTGCCGTAGCGCCCAAGAGAATGGTTCTGGCCCAGCCATCCCAATCCGTATCGGTGTAGAGTCGCATGAGATGGGGCCCCTGATCGGACTCTCCCAGGGCTTCGGTCAACCAGCGGACGGTCACCATGCCGACACTCATCTGCCGCTCCTTGACGGCGGCCAGAACGGACGCATATTGGGCGTCGGGCACGATACCCAATGCCAGGGGAAACATATTGGCATGCTGTGATATATGAGGGCTGCGGGAACCGTCGGCATTGAGACCATCGCAATAGACGCCGCGGGCCGTCAACAGGTGGGTGTTGATCGCCCGCCGCATGGCCCGGGCCCGCTGGGTGTAGCGTTCGCGGTCCACGCCGTGGCCTAGTACGGTAGCGATTCGCGCCAGGATATCGTAATCGACACAGGCGTAGGCGTTGATCACGGTACGGGATGCCACGGACATGTCATAGCCATAGCGCATTTGCGGGGGCCAATCGATGATGCCGTAGAGATAGTCCCCTCCGCCCCCGGCGAGATTGTGGATCAATCCGGTCGATTCATGCCTATGGGCATCGACATAGTCGCCGATCTTTCTCAGCCTGTTGTAGTTGGCACGGAGGAATTCGGTATTGCCCGTCTGCATGAAATAGTCCCAGACCCAGACCAGATAGGACTGGGTATAGTCGGGGATGTCTCGTCGGCCGTCGCTGTTGGGGTAAACGGCATTCAGTCGACCGTCGAGCCAGTACTGATCCTGTGAGTCGAGGAACTCCAGCAAGACGCGGAGATTCATGGTCCGGTCGCCCATGGTGGTCATGGCGGCCACGCCCTGAGACCAGGCATCTCCCAGGAAACCGGCCTTCTCCCGCGTGGGTGTGTCGACGAAGGTCTCCTGGGCACCCAGGGTCAGGGAGTGTTTCATCAAATCCCAGACCTGGTTGAGCATGGGGTTGGAGGAGCGAAAACTGGAACGGGAACGGTCCAATTCGTAGTGCCTCCGCACGAAGCGGACACTGTTTATGGTCAGGGGCTTGGGCGCGTTGTCCACCTGCAGGTAGCGCATGCCCAGATAGACCCTGGGTGGAAAACGGCCGTGCCGCCGTCGAGCACAAAATAGTAACTCATGGTGGTGTTCTGGTCCGTGCGTGTCGACACCGTGCCGTCATCATTCAAGGTATAGCCCCCGCGCATGTTCACCGTAGTTCCGGATTCACCCCCGGAGAAGGTAATTTTGGGCATTCCCGCATAGACTTTCCCCAAATCGATGACATAGGTGCCGCCCCCCAGGCCGGTGACCGAGACGGGGACAATCTCTTCTTCTATGACTCGTGTCAAATCCGGCTGCAGGCTGGAGGTCCAGGGGGCGACCGGTGGAGCGCCAATCTCGGTGGCAGCCGACCATGCCGAATCGTCGTACTCGCCTGTCTGCCAGCCTGGCATCAGCTTCCGGGCATCGATCCTGTCGATATAACCCACTCCTTCGCCGTTTCGCTGTCGCTGTCCCGTGACCCAGGCCTCCGCCCGTGTCTGTTTCCAGTGCCGGTCGGTGCCGATGACAGTGGTGGTCCCATCCACGTACTCGATCACGGCCTTCAGGAGAAACCCCCGGGCGCCTCGAGCCCGGCCCTGACCGCCTCCATACCAGTGGGTCAGCGCGGCAAAGGTGTTGTCCGTCTGGGACGTCAAGGCGGAGGTGACATCGAAGGCGTTATAGTAGTGGTATTGGGGATAGTGATAGGCCAGCCCCTGGCCGACCAATGTTCCATTGAGATAGAGTTCGTAGTTGTGGCCCGCCGTGACGTAGACGATCGCACGTTGGATCGTATGGTCGGGGAGCAGGACTTGCCTGCGGTAATAGGTGTAATCATCGGCCTCCTCGGTGTCGCGTTTGATCCACTTGGCGCCGGCCCAGTGACGCGTGGTGAACAGGCCGGTGTCGAACTGTCCGGGCGCGGAGTAGGGACTGACGTTCCCATTCTTGTCCCAGGTCCGGACCTTCCAGTAGTAGCGACGCCCGTGGGCCAGCGCCCGGCCCTCGTGGTACACGTAGTTCTGCGCTGCCGACTTTCACCTGCCCACTATCCCAGAGATCTCCTTGGCCGGCATCGAGTTTGTCCTGACTGGTCGCCACGAGAATCTGGTAGGCCATCTGAATCTCGTCATCGTCCGGGTCGTTCACATACCAACCGAAATAGGGTCGACTATCCGTACCCACCGGGTGGACCTTGTCGAAACTGCGGAGATGGGTCGGTGCGGTGGGCGACGAGGACGACGCGCAGGGAGACAGCAGGGCTACAACGATCGAAGAGAGAAGGGCATAGCGACGACAGGACCAGTGATAGGTCTTCATCTGCACTCCTTGTGTTGTGAACGAGCGGGTCTTGCCGCATCGGCGAGTCCCTGTAGTGCCCACTATAAAAAGGAGGTCCCGACTTGGCAACGATCGACCGTAAACCCGGAACCGTTTTGGCGAACTGCTTCAATTCGCGGGAGTACCACCTTTTTTCTGTCTGTCACCCCTTTTTCCTGAAAGACAGGTCCGCCTGAGGGCCAAGTCTCTATAGTCACACTGGCAGGCATGTTGAACATTAAGTCTAAGGAGATCACTATGATGCGCGTAGGCGACATGACAAGGTGGACACTGGGGCTCCTGCTGTTGGGCCTTCTGGGCTGCGAAAAGTATGTCTTGTCGCTCCATCCGCTGCAGACCCCGGCGAACAGAGCCTTCGAGGCAGACTTGCTGGGCAAATGGACTGGTGACGGCGGGGTCTGGGAGTTCGCCGAGACCGAAGAGGGCAACTATGAAGTGCGCGTGGCGGACTTGCTCTCCTCCGGCCACTTCAAGGGGCATTTGCTACGCTTGGGCGACGACTATTATCTGGATCTGACACCGACACCACAACCGGCGTGGCCCCAGACGACAGGCTTCTTCAATGCGCATTTCGTCGCCACGCACACCATACTGCAGGTCGATCTGGCGGCCCCACGTCTTCGATTGAGGCGGCTGAAGGTCGATGCCCTCAAGGAGATGCAAGAGGCAGACCCCCATTCGGTCAGCTATGTGGAGGACGGGGACAACCTCCTGTTGACAGGCAACAGTGCGGCGCTTCAGGCCTTCGTTCAGGCCGTCAGCGACAACAATGACCTCTGGGAAACGAAGGCGGATCTGGAACGATGTTCACGGCTCTACCAAAAGGGGCATATCGTCAGCAACGACCACTTCCCCGGCCGGTGGCAGGACCCCAATGGGATACTGACCGTCACGGCCGGAGAGAAACAAGGCTATGACTTACGTTTCTTGAGTCAAGAAGAGGAGGCCCAAGAGCTGGTTTTCTCAGGCTACCTGATTGAAATCAAGGGGCTGACCCTGTTGGGCGTCTTTCTGGAGGAACCGGAGGATAGGACCCTGCCCGACTGGTTCGCCCTCCTGGCGTTGACCGAGGATGAACTGCGGTTCAAAGTCAGCAGTTACGCCGATACGGAGGAAATCCTGCAGAACCCAGAGATGGCCACCGCAGCATTGGCCGAGCCGGACCTCGTCCTAAGACGGCGAACACTCCCTGGACATGCCTCCTTCATCCGACCTGCAACGGGACCGCAGGACAATTGACACGTCGGCCCCTGCGCCAAGCCACGATGGATTCAGCAATTGGAGCGCCGGCGCCATTTCTTGCTTGAATTGGGGTCAACACTTGCTACAAAGGGGGCCCAACCCAATAAAAACCAGGCTCAACTTTGGAGACGATACCATGGCTTTCACACTGGAACTCGGTCAGTCGGCACTAGATTTCACCCTGCCCGCGACGGATGGCAAGACCTACTCACTCTCAGACTTCGCGGATGCCAAGGCCTTGGTACTCTTCTTCACCTGCAACCACTGCCCCTACGTGATCGGTTCCGACGAGGTGACACGGGCGACGGCAAAGACCTTCACCTCTCAGGGGGTCCGGTTCGTGGGGATCAATTCCAACAGTGCCAACACCTACGCGGAAGACTCTTTCGACCACATGGTGCAGCGGATGAAAGAACATCAGTTCCCCTGGGTCTACCTCCACGACGCCAGCCAGGACGTGGCACGCGCGTACGGGGCGCTACGGACGCCGCAGTTCTATGTCTTTGACCAGGATCGCAAATTGGTCTACACCGGCCGAGGCGTCGACAGCCCCCGCGACACCAGCCAGATGACCGTCAATGATCTCGAAAAGGCCCTGATCGAACTACTGGCGGGCCAGGCCATCAGCACGCCGCTGACGAACCCGATTGGCTGCAACGTCAAGTGGGATGGCCAAGATGCCCATTGGATGCCGGCAGAGGCCTGTGACCTGGTGTAAGGGACCGGCAAGAAATAACTTGAACTTTTGAATGCCCAATTGCACCCCAAATTGTCCAATTTATTTCTTGCCGATCCCTAAGGCCGTGAAAAACACTAACCTGTTGGACGTACAGGTGGGTGCAAAGAAGTGTCGCCATGATCTGCCCAGACTGCCACCAAAGGATCCTATCCTTCGGGAAATTCTTGTTGACGCTGAACCCCTTCAAAATTGCATGCTCCCACTGCCACACGAACCTCAAAGCGAGGCCAATAGTCTACGTTTGGATCGGCCTGCATGGAGTTCTCGGCCTAGTACTGGCGCCCATCTGGATTAAACTCGACGCATTCGATGGCCCCGCAGCCAAGCTGGGATTTGTCTTCGCGGCAGTATGCCTGGTCTTCGTTACGGCCTATTTGATACCATTCTTCATGATCAGGCGAGCGTATGAGAAGGCTGAATAGCCGCCGTCTAACGAATCAGAGTTTGCAGCGGGTCGACTCCCAGGTGTGGTTCTTCCCCAAGGGCCCGCCGTAGTTCCTCGTAAGGAACTGCGAACGCGGCAGAGGCCTTCTGGACGACGTCGACCAGAGGTGAACGCTTTGGTCGCCTTTGTCATGTGCTTATTTCTCTCCGACCACCATTGCTGCCACGCCCGCCCGAGGGCGTGGAAGTCGGCGCCCGACTCGCAGAACGGCCGATGGCCTCGGTAGGCTCGGCCTGCACATCACTGTCCGCCCTTCCGGCATGGTTCTCATGGAACATGGCGCGAACGTTCCTACGGCAAAGGACAAGGGCTGCCCAGAGGCAGATGGGCATGCTGAGCCAAAGGGAGCGGCAAGAAATAACTTATTTCTTGCCGATCCCAAAGGGGGATGATGACCATCCATTCGTTGCCCATGTGCTCGTGTTACATGATGACATTCAGTGCGAGAACGGCCGGAATGAACACACCGGCAATGACGACGGACAGCAGAGCAAACAGCCGCCCGCGAACCCGACGCACCAGGAGGCCCGCGGCACCAATGAACAACGCGTACAAACCCGATGTGACTGCCATCGACGTTAATGCGAACAGGAGGCTGGACTGCCTCGGAGTGAGGGTCCAATCCCAGCCTCCGGCAACAAATTTAAGCTAAAGGCCAACCCCAACTGCGACCAGCGACGGAATCATTGCTACCACAATCAGTGCTTCAGGGATCGTCTGAACAGTTGACTCTGGTCTGGCTTACTTCTCCTTATTCTCCGTGGTCTGCGGCGTCTTGGTTTTACGTCGAAACGCTGCTTTGACGTCCGGCTCTTTCAAGACCAGCAATGCCCAGATGCCGACCGGCACGCCGATGAGGAAGGTCGGCGTCCAGGGCAGGACGGCCAGGATGGCCGCAAATACCGCCAA
>JADFMM010000326.1 GCA_022563885.1 Planctomycetota bacterium
TTTCGGTTGTGCCCGCATCGAGCACTCCGGCGATATGTGGATGATCCATCAGGGCCAGGGCCTGGCGTTCGGCCTCGAATCGACCAATGACTTGTTTGGTGTCCATACCAATTTTAATGATCTTGAGCGCTACGCGGCGTCGGATCGGCTGCCTCTGCTCGGCCAGGTAAACAGTCCCCATCCCGCCTTCACCCAAGACGCTTAGGAGCTGTAAAAGAATAAACACGTCAATTGATCTCGCTTTTTTTGTTCGGATAGATTGTGTAATTCCAGTCTCCGTGAAATGTATGTTTCTTTAATTTTACCTTTTCCAATTGAGCATCTGGTACTTTGATTCCTTTTGGATAAGTCTTGGTGTCCAACTCACAACGGATTTTTAATCCTCCTTTTGTTTTCGTTGATCCTATCAGGTTCACAATGGTGGCTCGGTCGATAAGTGGTTTTCCTCGCCAGTTTTGTGTGATAAAAGAAAACATGCGATGCTCGATCTTGTTCCATTTACTGGTCCCAGGCGGGAAGTGGCAAACCGTAATCGTCAGTCCCGTTCGGTTTGCCATTTTCTGCAATTCGACCTTCCACAAGCGATTTCGTGAACTGTTGCTGCCACCACTGTCGGCGGTGATCAAAAGATCAGAGGCCTTCGAATATATCGGACGCCCCATTTTTCGCCACCACCGGAGAATGGTAGCTACGGCAAAGGCTGCTGTGTCGTGATCAATACCAACACTAACCCAGCCTTTGTTTTTCGTGAGATCGTACACCCCATAAGGTGCTACCTTGCCCAACTCCTTGTCTATAAAATCATGGACCCGGACTTTTTCAGGATTACCCTGTGGAGACCATTCTTTCCCACCATTCTTGAAATCACCGACCTTTTCCTTTTTCTTGGTGTCCACGGAAATCACCGGCTGAGATCTTCTCTGATGGGACCGAACACGCTTACTGATGTATTCAAATTGAGCATTGCGGTCAGGATGTTGCTTGCCTTCTGTTGTTTTCTGATTCACTTGAAGGCTATAATCCATCTCATCCAAAAGCATGGCCACCGTGCTATGGCTCACTAAGTGCCCCTTGTGATTAAGTGCGTCCGCCAATTTCCGAACGCTTTTGCAGGTCCAACGCAAAGGGGATTCAGGATCACCCCTGGTGTAAGGAGAAATCAACACTTCAAGATCACCTTTTAATGTCTGATCGGACTCAAACAGTTTTTTTCGCCCCCCGCCATTCCGTCGAATGGAGGTCGGATGTAATTTCTTTTTCGACTCAATATCTTTTATGCCACGAGAAATCCTGTCACGAGAAATTTCAAGTGCTCGAGCGACCAAAGAAATTCCACCTCGCCCCAAAGATAACGCTTCTGCCGCCGCAAAAAGACGAAGCGTCCTTTCATTTAGCGCTGGAGCAAGCATGTGATATTTTCTCAGTACAATGTCTTCTTGGTTCATACATAGCTATATCGAAATTACGAGCTATTTTGCATTAGTTATTGTTTTACAGGGCCTTAGTCTTGCCAGCGTCAGTTTGTATCGACGATGCGTTTGGCACCGCCTAGCTTGGCCATCCTTGCCAGTCGAAGAACCGCTCATTTTCGGTGTTGAGCCCTGAGTGTCACGTGTCAATTATAGACTATTGACATACCGTCCGGTTAAGGGCAAACCTGGTGATAAGCATTTCAGATCTAGAAGAATAATTGATATTTGAGACGTGTCCCCTTACGTTCCCAATCAACTCTTCTTCCGGCCCTTCAAGTAATGATGCATATCTCCTACTCTTGCATACCAAAGCTTGCCACGTTTTTCCGCCTTGAGGTTGCCACGGTTGATGAGGTTCCGGAGGTAGTCCTGCGAATAGTCGAACAGCTGGGCCAACTCACGCAATGGGACCCCATCACCGGATCGAGGATGCTTCCGATCCTGCTGCTGCAGGCGTGTCACGGTGTCTTGCAGAGACGTATGGAACATGTCTGCAAGGACAGAAAAATCCGTGTCCGCAATGGCTACGTCCACATCACCGAGACTTATGGCCTCTCCCTGTTCAATACTTGTGTGTAGCTGTTCAAAGCAGTCATCGCACGCTTCCAAAGCGTTGTAGTAGGTTTCGCGATCTCTCCGCGAAATGCCTTTGATCGCAACATTCACAAAACCGGCACCAATCAGGAGATACGAGAGGAGGATTCTACCGCTACGACCGTTGCCGTCACGAAAGGGGTGAATGGTTTCAAACCAGGCATGAACGATCGCTGCCAACAAAATCTTATCGACTTTGGGATCGGCACATTGGGCGTTAAACCACTTCACCAGCAGCGTCATGGCCTTGCGTATAGAATACACATCGATCGGTCTAAACGTAGCCTGCGCGACTTCGATGTTGCCCTTGCGGAACTCGCCAATGTCACCCGAGTAGGTACCCAGTTGTTTTTCGTAGCGCATCAACAGGGTGTGTACCTGCTTGATGTCCGATAGTCGCAGTACGAACTCGCTCTCCTTGTACTGGTTGCTGGCGTATTCATACATGGAGCTGGCCGCTTCAAAGTAGCCAAGAATCGCAGCGGTTTTTTCCTTGTTGGTCCGCTTGTTCCGCTCCAGCACATCGCGCAGATCATTGCGGTTCGCGAACACCCCTTCGATGGCGATGGAATTGCGAATTTCGTCGCGGAAGAGGGAATACCACTCCCGGTTCGAGACGGCAATAAAGTCCGGTTTCTTGGCACGGATCCTGTCGACTCGCTTCTTTAGATTCAGGCTGCTTTCGTAGTCGCTAGGCACTTTCCGAACCTTGGTTTCCACCGATGACTATCTAACCAACTATAATACAATAACTTACAGATTCATCGGATTGCGAACCATCCGATATGGTTCGCAAACTGTCATTATATCTAGACAGCCAGAGATGCTAACGCAAAACTCTCTGTTTGCGAACCATTGGACTGCCTGGAATGCCAAAAACGTCGAAATTGGGCCAAAAAGCTATCCACCATTTGCGAACCGTTGCCGATGGTTCGAAAACTCGCCCCGGCCCCCATTGGGAGGAGAAAGACCAAGGGGCCCGCAGCCCCTAACACCGCCGGTCCACACCCCTCACGAATCAGATATCAGCAGGCTGGACCTCAGTCTTGACCGAGCTTCGAGGATTCCGTTTAGAAACTCCCTTATCGCAATTGAAAGCCCATCGACTACTAGCGGCAAGAACACTCGCGGTAGCTTGTGTGGGATGTGACCGGGAGGAGGAACGCCGTTGTCGGCTTCCCTCTCGGTCAATGAAGTCTGGCGTCTGGTTTATTGTGTAGTGGGTCAAAACAATAGCCTGCTTCGAAAATGTTAAGGGCTACGGTCTATCCCATGTGGGCGCGCCAATGCGGCGATCGGCAAGTAGGGTATACGGGAAACCTGTGGATTCCTAGGCCTGATTCTTATCTAAACGCATCGGTTTTAATGCCATAGAACATTCAGGACAGGTGCCTGGCTCACTGCCACGAATATGGCTGTGGGTCTCCATCGGGCATCCGTAGAATTCCATGTTCTCTACCGAAGTGGTGACGCCTCTTACTAACGCCATCTGGCATTCAGGACAATTGCCGGGTTCACCGCTGTGAACATGTTTATGTGATTCCATGGGGCAGGTGTAGTAAATCAGGCTTTCCTCGACTCCTGTCACTTCACCTGGAGTCACCTCTTCTGAACTCTCAGCTTCCTTTTTACTGCACCCAGCAGCCAATACAAACGCCAGTGCCAGCAGCATACAAAAGACTCTCATGAGTCGTCTCCTTTCAACATTGAACGGCCATGACCTGATTCCCACGAATCGGTTGCAGGGTAACTTAATTCATGAGAAACCCGCTGTCCATCTTTTTAGGGCTTGGTTCACAAGAGTGTGCATAGGGTAACAGTCCCTCTGACCTGTTTTCGCGCTCGTGCTCAGCGAAGCGGTCATCGTAATCGTAATCGAGAACGCCGAGAAGCCGAGTACGAGTACGAGTACGAGTACGAGTACGAGTACGAATGCGATTCCTACGTCGAGTCGTGTAACCCAGAATTGAACCAGGCCGCATTTATAGTATAAACAAGGCCGTTTCAGCAGGACTAAGTCAGGGTGCGCTTGCCAAGGGCCAATCGGACCACCCTGAGGTCTGCTCTGACATACGAGTTTTCAAGCATTTAGGCGTCCAATGCTCCAATTGCCACTTCGAGCCCACCCCTGCTACAAATGCACTCTACGAGACGGTATTTCCTCACTTTCGGGGAGGGCTGAACGAGCGTGATCGACAAGAACCTCGACATCGTCCCCAATGCCGGTCCGTTCGTCGCTAAGGCGAACATCATAGCCTTGCGACCCCCAAACTAGGGTAGTTTCCTGTCCCACCCGTGAATTCCTTAATGGAGTGTCAATCCCCTTTTTGAGACGATAATGCGGTCCCATTGACGCTTGACAAGCACAGCATGCACGATCCTTGTCAAGTACAGTCGGCTCGCTGGTATCCAGGTTCATGATCTAGCCTGGGTATCTTAAACCTGAATTTGCTAAGTCCTGCCTCCCATATTGGGGCCTTGGCACGAGCACTCATCAATAACTGTCCCTCCCCCACCCAAAACGCCGAGTTCTCGTACACAAAAGTCCAGGATGTCGTGACACCAATACCTCGGTCATTTTGATCAGCAAAGCGATCTTCGCTGTCGTGATCGAAGGTTCTATCGAGCCCGTTCGCTGTTTCCATTGCGATTGGGACAACGACTACGATGACGATCGCGAGTTAGTTCCGAACCTTGACCACCTGCTCCACCTCGCCATTCGTGACCAGAATCGTGGTCCCGCCCGGACCCTGATATTCAACCGAGCCAAACTCGTCTACCGTGACAACTCCCTCGTCGGCGGAGAGGTAGAGGGTGCCGGAGTCCGTGAGCTTGCGTGTCACGCCATCGGAGAACAGTCCGTCGACTCTCAGGTTCAGCCGCATGCCCGGTTTCATGAAGAGACCGGCCGGTTGGACGATGAGTTCGTTTAACTGAGCGTTCTGCTCGACCAGGAGGGTCACCTTCCCGATCCGCAGGTTGCCTGTCAGGTCTCGGGCGGCGACGACGATGGGGAACTCTCCCACCGTCTCGGCGGGAACTTCCATTTGGGCCTGGAAGGGGTCGGTCTCGATGAACGTTACTTCGGCGCGACTGAGGAAGAGCGCCGAGATCAATGGCGCGTCGATTTCTCCCAAGGTGACAGTTACTATGTCGCCGGGGTGCACAATTTGTCGATCGAGAGGCGCTAGGATGGGCAGACTTTCGGTGACGTGTGGCACGCCGTGGGCGGCCAGGCGAATGGCCTGGAACTGATCGGGTGCGGGTGCCTGGCATTCGATTTCAGAGTTTTGACTCTCGGGTGCGGGGAGTCCCGTTGCGAAGGGGCCGTCCAGGGGCTGGTCCATTAGGTGAAAGACGTGGGCGGCGATGAGGGCGCTGTCTGTCTCATTCTCGATGAACGGGGAGAGGTTGGTCCCCAAGGCCATGTGGGTCGTATTGTCAAAGACGCTGGTGGCCCCCAGGTTGAGGATGCCACCGTCTTGACCGGTCGTGGTGACCATGAAATCGGTCTTGTCGAACATGTAGAGGGCATCCACCGAGATTTCGGCAAAATAGCCCAGGGCCGCAAGCAGGGCCGCAATGGGAGTGAACTTGACCTTGCCCTTTCTGATGTCGAGCGTGTCCTGGAAGATGCTGGAGAGTAGCCCGGTCAAACTCACATCGCTGTCGGTGCCATCCAGATACCAGGCCTGGATCGTGTGGGTGGGTACGACGCTTTCCCCCAGGTCCTGCAGATCGGCACTGTTTGGACACATGCCGTCAATAGCGCCCGAGAAGATGTCCATCCCCAAGGCGTTGATGAGTTCCAGGAAGGACTGCTGGATGAGCGGATTGCTGTGATCTCGGAGGGTCTTCGTGAGCCAGGCGACGGGAGATCCCCAGTGGGGGGTGCCCATGGTGATGAATTTGTGAATGTCCCCCCGGCCGAAATTATCGGGCCGCTGATTGGACAAGCCGTCGAAGTAAGGGTCCACGCCCGGAGGACGTGGCTTTAGGAAACCCCCTAGAAGGGGGTGAAAAGCAGAACCTTCGGGCTGTCGCTAACATTATTTTGGGTTCATATGCGCTAGCCTGAATCCAGTATTCCT
>JADFMM010000327.1 GCA_022563885.1 Planctomycetota bacterium
TTCGAAATGGTTCGGGAGTGGATGCATCTGAGAAGCGGCGGCAATAGCGGGATTTTCGTCTGGACCACGGAAGAGTCGATCGAACGGCTCACCAAGGCGGGCAAGCCAGGTCTTCCCGACGGCATCGAGGTCCAAGTGCTCGATCTCGAATACGGGGGAAAAAAGAAGGCCGATTGGTACACCTCGCACGGCGACGTCTTTCCCGTCCGGACCCAGATGAAACCGTTCCCCCCCGTGGCGCCCAACGGAAAGCGAAGTTTCCCCTCCAAGAACCTCAGCAAGGGCATCAACGAATGGAACCACTATTACGTGCGCGCCATAAACGGCGAAGTCCGGCTCTGGGTCAACGGAGAGGAGGTGTCCGGCGGCACCGGCTGCAAACCGAGCGTCGGATATCTCTGTCTCGAATCGGAGGGCTCCCCGATCCAGTTCAAGAATCTGCGAATTCGGGAACTGCCTTGACCGGGGTTTAGAAACCACTGTTCAGAGAAAACGCTTCACATACTCCCATTTGCAATATGGAGGTCGAATAAAGGCTGTCAAAGAGTCCTTGAAGTATATGAAGCAATTCAAATGACGGGCGCCCCCGGTGAAAGGAATTTAATCATGTCAGACGCGAACCGTTCTCCACTCCGCCTTTTTGTCACCCTCAGTGGCATGATGTTCGTTCTATTCTTCGTCTGGGGCGCCTGGTACGTCACCATGGGGTCGTTCATGACCGAACGCAAAATGGGCGCATACATCGGCTGGGCCTATTCCGTGGCGCCCATTGCGGCCATCATCACCCCCTTCTTCATAGGCGTCTTTGCCGATCGCTTCATAAATGCGGAAAAGCTTCAAGCCATTCTTCTGTTTCTCAGCGGATTGTTTATCTGCCTGACGCCTCAATTTGCCTCGCCCGAGTCCGCCAAGATCTTTACGGCCATGCTCCTCGCGCATACCCTGTGCTTCATGCCCACCCTGGGCCTTTCGAATACGATCTGCCTGAAGCACCTGTCCAATCCCGACAAGGACTACCCCATTGTTCGCGTCTTTGCCACCGCCGGCTGGATCGTCGCCGGGCTCGTCGTCAGTTTCGTGTTCAAGGCCGAGCGGTCACCCATGCAGTTTTACGTGGCCGGCGGGGCTGCCTTTGCCGTGGGGATCTACAGCTTCTTTCTCCCCGCCACGCCTCCGCCGTCCAGGGGCAAATCGGTGCGCATCTCCGAACTGTATGGCGCCGCCACGCTCCCCTATTTCAAGCATCTGGGGTTTGCCGTTTTCATGTTCGCGTCCCTCTTTGCCTGCATCAGCATGATGCCCTACTGGGCGCTGGGCAGCACGTTTGCCAATGACCTCGGCATTGAGCGTTCAGGCGCGTTCTTCACCATGGGGCAGGTCGCCGAACTCTTCGTGCTGGCCTTTGTCCTGCCTCTTTTTATCAAGAAGTTCGGGATCAAGTGGACCATGCTGATCGGCATCGCCTCCTGGATCATTCGCTTCGTCCTCTTCTCCGGGGCGGCCACCAGCACCGGAGCCACCATGATGACCATGATGGTCGTGGCCGTTCTGCTGCACGGATTCAGCTATGACTTTGTCTTCATTTCCGGATATCTGTATGTGGACCGGCACGTAGGCGAGGAAATCCGTGCCCAGGCCCAGGGTCTTCTGGTTGTTTTTACTCAAGGTATCGGGTTTTTCCTCAGCTCCCAGATCTTTGTGAATCGGGTTTGGCCCAGCGTGCAGACCGACGATCCACTGACCACCTGGAAGGCCTTCTGGATGACCCCCGTTTTTTATCTGGTCGTGATCCTCATCCTATTTGCGGTCCTGTTTCGAGAAAAGAGATCGACCGACGTCCCGCCGGTATGAGCCGGTCTTTGATCCCGATCGGTCTGAACGCGGGGAGTCTGTGTCCACCCTCTGAAGGGGAATGTTTGATGCACCCCTACGGGGTTACAACGTAGATTCGGAGAGTTCGATGACGAGAAAAGCATTTGCCATTGCTGCACACCCTGATGATATTGAATTCGGGATGTCGGGGACTTTGCGGGAGAGGTTGGCGATGCCATGAGAAGAGCGAAGATAAAGAAACTGCTCCGCCTGCTCCTCCTTTTCGGGTTCATTTCCGGGCCTCTCTACGCCGACCGACCGAACATCGTGCTCATCGTCGCCGACGACATGGGCTACTCCGACCTCGGATGTTACGGCGGCGAGATCAAGACGCCCCATCTGGACGCGCTTGCCGGAAGTGGCCTGCGCTTCAGAAATTTCTACGTCAACAACATGTGCTGGCCCACGCGGGCCAGCCTCCTGACCGGCCTCTATCCCAAGACCGCGCTTCCCGAAAAGGGATCCGCCGCCGGCGGCCTCCATCCAGACGCGACGACGCTTCCCCAGGCCCTGCGCGGCGCCGGTTACACCACGCTCATGTCCGGCAAATGGCACCTCTCCAATTCAAAGGACCCCGACGGACCGAACGCGCCGCACCACCGCGGCTTCGATCATTTCTACGGCACGATCGAAGGCGCCTCCGATTTCTTCGCTCCCGTCGACCTCCAACTCGACGGCAAGAGCATGACGCATGAGTGGAAGGACAATCCCGACTACTACTACACCGACGCCATCACCGACCACGCCCTGGAATTCCTGCGCGAGGCAAGAACGAAGAACCAGGAATCAAGCACCCAAAAACCCTTCTTCCTCTACGTGACTTACACCGCCGCCCACTGGCCGCTGCACGCCAGGCCCCAGGACATTGCGTATTACGAGGGGCGTTACGCCATGGGCTGGGACACACTCCGCGATCAGCGTCACGCCCGCATGAAAGACATCGGCGTCGTCGATCCGAACTGGCGGCTATCGCCACGCCACCCGAAGGTCCCGGCATGGGAAGGCATCGACCACGCAGCATGGCAGCAACGCCGCATGGAGGTCTATGCCGCCCAGATCACCTGCATGGACCGCAACGTCGGCCGCATCGTCAATTACCTGAAAGAGACCGGCGCGTTCGACAACACCCTCGTTCTCTATCATCACGACAACGGCGGCTGCCACGTTGAATACGGCCCCACGCGCAGGGGCTCGTGGAGCCGCGCGTTCACGACCGACGGCAAAAAACACCCCATCAAGCCCGGCAACATCCCCGGCCTGATGCCCGGTCCCCAAACGACCTTTCAATCTTATGGTTACGGCTGGGCCAACGCCTCGAACACGCCCTTTCGCCTCTTCAAACAGTACGATCACGAGGGCGGCGCCCGTTCGCCGCTCATCGTGTCCTGGCCCACCGGGATACCACAAAAACTCGCCGACAGTATACCCCGCGAGGTCTGCCATGCCATCGATCTCATGCCCACGCTCCTCGCCGCTGCCGGTGCCGCACGCGTGAAACAGAAGCCCATCCCCGTCGAAGGCCGGTCCTTTCTTGGGGTCCTGGCGGGGACAGGGCAAAACCGGAAACCGCGCGACGCCCTGTTCTGGATGCACGCCAAGGGTAAGGCCATCCGCGCCGGGGATTGGAAACTCGTCTCCGCGGACAAGGGGCCGTGGGAACTCTACAATCTCGCCAGGGACGGAACCGAACTCAACGATCTCGCCGCCGAGATGCCGGAAAAGGTCGCCGAACTCAAGAAACGCCACGCCGAGTGGGACCGACGCACCAACCTCGGCCCCAGGAAGCCTGCGGCCAACTAGAAGCGGTAGCAGTGGTATGTGGAAGAGGTGCTGATGAGTCATCCAGCACAGGCGTCTCTACGGGACAGCTCAAAATGTGGGTCAAGACAAGTACCCCAGTGGGGGACATCACGAATTTGGTTGTCCTTGCCGCTGCATCGGGCTAGGCTCTGTCGGAAAACCCAGGAACCGGAGCCTACCTCATGAAGCATGTCGTCATACTTCTGGCAATCGTATTTGGGCAATCGGCGGCGAGCCGCATCGGGCAGTCCGCTGAACCGATCGAGATTGGTTCGCGGCGCGAATTGTTCGTCGACCGCTATCTGATCGATGAACTCAGTGGCGGCGCTGCCCTAACACTCCACAAGCCGGAGCCTCAAGAAGTCGTCCTGACGACCGACAAACCGTGGGAGGGCAATACGTGTGCCTACTACACCATCTTTCGTGACGGCGACCGATACCGAATGTACTATCGCGGCTCGCATTACGATGAGACGTCGAAGAAGGCCGCTCACCGCGAAGTGACGTGCTATGCCGAGAGCACCGATGGCATCCACTGGACAAAGCCGGAACTCGGACTGTTTGAATTTAATGGTTCAAAGAAGAACAACATCGTGTGGGACGGCATCGGCACGCATTGTTTCGTGGTCTTCAAGGACGAGAATCCCGAATGTCCACCGGCTGCCCGCTACAAGGGAATTTCGCGCGGACGTCCGCGCGGTAAGAAGGGACTATACGTTTTTAAGTCACCCGACGGCATCCACTGGTCGCTGCTGCGGACGGAACCGGTGATCACCGAAGGCGCATTCGATTCACAGAACCTCGCCTTCTGGGATCGGCATGCGAACGTTTATCGGGAATACCATCGCACGTTTGTCGATGGTGTGCGCGCCATCATGACGGGCACTTCAACGGATTTCGTGAATTGGAGCGAACCCGTCCTGCTGAAGTTTCCCGGTGCCGCGCAAGAACACCTCTATACGAACGCGGTTCGAGTTTACGAACGGGCGCCGCACCTGTTGATCGGCTTTCCCACCCGATACTTGCCCAAACAGGCGAGCCGCGTCGAGCCCGTGTTTATGTCCAGCCGTGATGGATTATCGTTTCATCGATGGCCCGACGCCGTCATTGGGGAAGACGCGCCCGAGGACCGTGGCGGCAACCGCAGCAACTACATGGCTTGGGGTCTACTTCAACTTCCACACAATGACAGAGAGTATTCCGTCTATGCCACCGAAGCGTACTACACCGGTCCCGACAGCCGAGTACGCCGCTTCACCTATCGCGTCGACGGATTTGTTTCGGCGCACGCCGGCGACGAGGCTGGGGACATTGTGACGAAACCGATCACGTTTGATGGCAAGCGGCTCACCGTGAATTTCGCAACGTCCACCGGCGGGAAGATTCAAATCGAATTGCAGGACGTGAATGGCAAGCCTCTCGAGCAGCTCTCACTGAATGACTGCCGCCCTTTGAAGGGCGACGCAGTTGATCAGACTGTCCGATGGGGCAAATCCGCCGACGTCGGTTCCTGGGCGGGAAAGCCCGTGCGTCTGCACTTTCGGTTGACGAACGCGGATCTCTATTCGTTTCGCTTTCAAGAGTGATTGAACTTCGCGAAGCGCCGGTTCTTCAACGGTCCAGACCAGATTCTGGGCCGGATTGGAGCGCTTTCCTGAGTAGTTTCATGCCGCTGTCGCGGCTAGCTTGCTCCAGGGAAGCCGCTGTTTTCCTGGTACGTTGACTCTAATGGACCGGGTACACACCCCGGGGCTGTTATCCATTGATCGGCCTTCCCCTCGGGCGTATAATCATTTCCATGGTTGCAAAATCAAATCTCTTATCAGTATCAGTTGCCCTGCAGCGTGTTCGTGAGCGGGGTCGAATGGTCGTCTGCCAATCCAGGAGATGTCGATGAGACGCCATTTGCTACTGGTCCTACTGCTGGGATTCGGCTTCGCGGAGGTGTGCGCCGCATCGAAGCATTCAGCGGCCTCCCGTTTCATGTCTTATGAAGGCCGGGTGATGTGCGGCTATCAGGGGTGGTTTCGTGCGGCAGGTGACGGGTCCGGCCGAGGCTGGGTGCACTATGGCAGACGAGGCCGATTCGATGCAGAGAATCTCACCATCGATCTATGGCCGGATGTCTCGGAGTACATCAAGCTCTATCCCACGGTTTTCAAGCATGCCGACGGATCGCCGGCCCAGGTCTTTAGTTCCTGGGACGCCGAGACTCTCGATCTGCACTTTCGCTGGATGAAGGACTACGGCATTGACGGCGTTTTCATGCAGCGGTTTTTCAATGTGACCCGGACCGCGAGGAGCCGTGCCCGGGGACGTGTCATTCTGGGCCATGCACTCACGGCTTCCCGACAGCACGGTCGAGCCATAGCCGTGATGTACGACCTTTCCGGGCTACGAGCAGACGGCGAATCCTGCGACTCAGTCATCCAGGATTGGAAGGAGCTGGTGGATG
>JADFMM010000328.1 GCA_022563885.1 Planctomycetota bacterium
GCCACGCCGGAGGGTGAAAAAGCGCCGGAGCCGGAGGACGAGGCCGCCGCGCCCGTGGCTGGCGAGACGGTGGCTGGCGAAGCCGTGCCCGACGAACCCATGGCCGAAGCGCCCGCCGAATCCGAAACCACTGGCCCCAAAACCATCAACGGGGAGATTGAGCCGGAACCCGCCGAACCGGAGACCACCAAACCGGACTCCGGGGCGGAGCCGGGAGCCGAGGTTGCCGAATCCTCCGGCGAACCTGCTGGCGCTAGCGTGAGCACCAAAACCGGCGAGCCGGAAATCGAAGTCTTCTACACCTTCAAGCTGCGCCCCCGTCACCAGCCCGGTTCCGGTGGACCCCGCCGCCGTGGTGCGGGTGGGGGCGCGCAACGAGTTGCGGACGGGGGTACGGACGGCGGCAAGCATGGCGCCTCGGGCCACGGCAAGGGCGGCCCCAAGGGCAAGGGCCCGCGCCGGAACCGGCCCGAGCGCGACCCCGAGCGCGACGCTGGCGCACCGAAACCCGGCCGGCCGCGCCGCGTGGACAAGCCGGTCGATCCGCTCAGCCCCTTCGCCATCCTGCAGCAGCTCAAGGACAAGTAGCGCCGCATGGCCGAGGCCGCCTCTCCGGAAAACCCCCAGGCCGACAAACAACGCGTCGAGAAAGTCCGTGTCGACAAGTGGCTGTGGCAAGCCCGGTTCTTCAAGACCCGCGGCCTCGCCGCCGAGCTTGCCGGGTCGGGCCGGCTCCGGATCAACAGCGAGCATGTCGCCAAGCCGGCCCAGCCGGTGCGCCCGGGCGACGTGCTGACCTTCCCCCAGGGCGATCGCATCCGGGTGATCCGGATCGAGGCGCTGGGCACTCGGCGCGGCCCGGCCCCCGAGGCCCGGGCGCTCTATACCGACCTCGACGAAGCCGCGGCCGGCCCGGAATCCGGCCAGAAACAGTGACGATTAACACCCTTGAGAATGATTTTTTGCCCGTTGAGAAAGAGCCCTTGCCCCGGGCGGACCTCGAAGGTACGAAAGCCAAACCGTTGGGAGAGCGAGTGAACGGTCTCGCCTTCCTGTTGCAGAGACAGATCGACTGTATACAGCGAGGGCGTTTCGGCGGTCCAGGGCTTGACGCCCTCAACCGTGGTTGTCAGCGTCGCTTTCTGCCGTCCTGGGCCCACCGAGGCGACTACGCGATAGGGTCTCGCTAGGCCCGGCCCGGTAATGGTTGCAACCAGGGTTCCAGTGGCATTGAGCCGTGACAGATAGACATCAACCGAAAACTGGCCATGTGCCCGGGCGTCAATGGCACAACGTCGTATGTGCTGTTGCGGCGCTGCCTCAAGATACACCGGTCGGTATATCCCGCCGAAGACCCAATAGTCGGACTGGCGTTCGGCCTGCTCCACGCTGCTATTCGCCGAGACCTTGTGGACCAGCACCTCCAGCAGGTTGCTTTGCCCGGGGCTGATCATTTCGGTGATGTCATAGGAGAATCGATAGAAGCCGCCCTGATGGATGGGCCCGACGCTCTGGCCGTTGATCCATGCCTCCGTATCGGTCATCACCCCTTCGAAGACCAGCGAGACATGTTTGTCTTGCCAGTCTTGGGGGACCCGAAAAGAGTGACGATAGCGCCCCGTTTCCTGCGACTTCTTCCGGTCTCTGCCGTAGTTGTAGCGGCCAAAGCCTTCAAACTCCCAGTTCGATGGCACCTCAATGGGTGACCATGCGCCGCTGCTGCGTCCCTCGCTGCAGTAGAACTCCCAGGTCACCGTGTCGTCACTGCCGGTTCCCGACAGATGGAGCGTCTCCGTCTCTTGGCTCCAGCCGGGAGTCACGTGCAGGCCAGAGATGATCAGCCCCAATATCAGTATCCCATGTCGTCTCATCATATTCTCCAATTAGTGAGTGTCTCTATAATACTACAGCGAGATGTAGTATCCAAAAACTCTTTTCTGGAACTAAAATCCGAAGCACGAAATACGAAATCCCAAACAATATCGAATGTCCAATTTACGAATTTTCAAAACAAAACCGGCCATCCATCCGCAACAGACATTTGGTATTTTGGTCATTTGAGTTTTGAATTTGTTTCGGATTTCGAGATTCGGACTTCGATTTTAACCAGGGTAACATAGGTGTTTATATAATAGGTCCTTACAACCAGTGCTCGAAACGAACTTGCGATGTAGTGTTAATAGGCTCCGGGCCTGAAATGCCCGGAGAGTCCAAGATCTGCCCCGAGATTCGCCGCCCTATTGTTGTAACCAAGTCAACGGGGCGGACACCTATGGGACAGAGCGAACTGCCGACAGCTTCGAGGCTTTATCTGGTGTATGACTTGGCAGGTTGAACAGACGATGAGTGATAGAAAGTCCGAGGAGGTCCCATGGCGACTGCACGATCTACACACAATGTCCTTGAGGTGGTCTGCTCAGACTCTCCGGCATGGAGAGACCAGGGTCCGTCGCGAATGGAGCACACCATGAAGGTCGCAGCGCTCGCCCTGCTCGTGACTCTCTTCTTCGCTTCAACCTCCATCGCCCAAGAGGGCAGTGCCCTCAGTTTCGACGGCACCGACGATCGGGTTACGGTTCCGTATGACACATCGTTCCCGACTGAAGTCTTCACAGCCAGCGCCTGGATCAAGCTCGCACAGCCTGCGGGGCGCGCCGCTATCATCGCCCGTGGAGAAGACGACAATTCGTTTAACCTGAGCTGGCAACTCTACGTGACACGAGACGGCACCCTTGAGGTCATGCTCGAGGATTCAAACGAACGGAACTACTGCTATCCGTTGAATAACTGTGCGCCCATGGGCATATGCACAGTGACCGGCGATCTCTTCGTGGCTGACGACGACTGGCATCACGTGGCTGTTGCCCGTGACGCGTCAGGCGCTTTGGCCCTTTATATTGACGGAGAAAGGCGGGCTGGCTGTGAGGGAACGGGCGTGCCTTCTTCAAACAACTTCCAAGACCTGTCGATTGGTTGTACGTTCGGAACGATTGGTCCGCCCCCCGGCGGAATAGAGCCGCCTACCTGGTTCTTTCCTGGACTCATCGACGCACCGGCGATGTGGAACGTAGCCCTCTCTGAGACGCAAATCGCTGCCGTCTTCGGCGGCGGGATAGATCCCCTTTCGGCAGCGCTGGTGGGCTATTGGGCCTTCGACGAGGGAACGGGACAGGCCGTGGCCGACCTCTCGCCAGCGGGAAATAATGGCTTTCTTGGCGCGACTCCCGACGTTGACAGCGCCGACCCGCTTTGGGTATCCACGCCTGTGTCGGCCGAACTCGTGTTAATCAATGGGAACATTCTGACGATGGACGACGATGAATCCATTGTCTCAGCCGTCAGGATCGTGGACGGCAGATTCGTTGCCGTCGGCGATAGTATGGGGGAGATCGACCCGTCCGCCCAAGTGATAGATCTCAACGGGCGCACCGTGACGCCCGGCCTGATTGACTCGCACATCCATTATTTTCGCGACTCGCATGTGCCGGGATACATTTTCTCAGACATCGAAACGACCTTCACAATCGCCGCCTTGCTCGACGCTCTGACGGAGCGCACGACGTCGGTGCCCGCGGGAGAATTCATCACCGCGTTCGGTAGACTTCGCCCCGCGCAGTTCGCAGAGAACCGGCTGCCCACGCTGGCGGAGCTGGACAGCGCGGCACCAAAGCACCCGGTTTACCTGCACGTGAGTTTTGACGGCCCCGCGGTGACGAATACCTTGGGGAAGACTTTTTTTGAGGCGCGCGGCGTTTCTGTGAACCAGAGCGGTACGTTCAACAGAGGGCAGGCGGCCCCGGCGGTGCAGGCGCTCTTCGGAGAATACACCAACGATGATGCTCTACGAACAGTGCGAGAATACATGCAATTCTCAGCCTCCCTCGGGTTGACCACCATCCAGAACTTCTCGGGCTGCGGAGGATTTGGTGGACGGGTGGGGCCGGACATTCTCTGTGAAGGGAACTATTTCGACCTGTGGCAACAAGGCGAATTGCGGGTTCGGGTGCGTACGGCGGCAGGAGCCACCGGTACCAATACCGACGCCGCCGGCATCTATCAGATCGTGCCCAACACGGAAGCCGCCCGGCAGGAATTGCAGAATCTGGGAGGCGGCGATGACTGGCTCGATTTTACGACAACGGGCGAATTTGTAGTGGGTCGCTTTGGCGACACCGGTGCACCTTTTGCGTCCGCCTACCTCCAGATAGCCGAGCGCGGGTGGTCGCTGCGCCAGCATTCCATCAGCAACGCCGAGAATAATGCCCACATCTCGGCGTTCGAGACGGTCAACACCACCGTTCCAATCGCTGATCTGCGCTGGGCGCTGGAACACGTGTTCAGTATCAGCAACAACGACATCAACCGTCTCAAAGCGATCGGAGCCGGCGTGACAGTCCAGAACCAGCAATACATGATCGGCAGGAGCGGACCTCCGTATCGCAACCTCGTCGATAGTGGTGTGCCTGTTTCAGGCGGCACCGATGCCTCTGCGATAAGCCCTATGAGTCCCTGGATTTCGATCTATCACATGGTCACCGGCAGGGTTGCCTCCGGCGCCGTGATGAATGCCGGCCAGCAGATCAGCCGCATGGAAGCCCTTCGCCTCTACACCCGGGGCAGCGCCTGGCACACCTTTGACGACGAGGTCCTCGGCTCGATTGAGGTCGGCAAACTGGCCGACCTCGTGGTGCTCAGCGACGATTATCTTTCCGTGCCGGAGGATGAGATTCGGACCTTGTCTTCAGTCTTGACCCTTATCGATGGCAGGATCGTGCATGCTGCAGCCGAGTTTTCCGACTCGGTCGGCCTCGACGTTGCATTCCTCCCCGGCGACAGCAACGCCGGCGGTACGGGTGACATCTCCGACGGGTTAGCAATCCTTGACACGCTTTTTCTGAAATAACCTCGGAACACCACTCAGGGTATACGCTCGAAAACCACCAAGCGTCACACTACCGGCGCGCACCGAATTGAGATGATATAGTTGACAAGCTGTAACAGATAATCGCCGCCCTCTATGACCAATGCTTGGTAACGACCTTGAAATACGTGGCCACGTTGACGTACCAAACGGCCAAGTCTGTTTCCAAAGGTACTCTCAAGCCACTGCATCCCCCGTACCAAGTTCGCTTCAGGGGTCTCTAAAGCGATGTGGAAGCGCTTCGACAAAACGACATACGCATGAAGAATCCAGCCGAATCGGTCACAAGGCGTAAACAGGGTTTCTTCGAATACCTGTCATGCATCACCGACCGAAAAAATGGCTTCGCGGTAATTACCGCAATTCAATACATGGTAAATAGCATCTTCGTACTCAATGCGAGGCTTTCTAGGCATAGATCCTGATTACAGACAGCAAAACCGGAGTCAACACAAAAAGTGTAAAAAGACCGGCCTGACCCCACCAATGACCCTTAAAGGAATAAGGAAAGGTCTGACCCTAAATCGCCGACCTAAATCGCCGACTAATGCTCCACCGACCCCAAAGCTCGCCCAGGCTGTCTCATGCCGATTTAAAGTGTTTCAACGAAGCGTCAGTTGATCGGTAAATGGTATACTCACGCCCTGGAGATGAATTCTTAAAAAATGTCTCTGTTGCTTCCACTCGATATTAGGGTTTGGGTAAGGGAAGTTGAATCTATTGTTGCCTACATATCCGATAGTCCCCAAGGAGCTCTTGGCTGCCCACAATGTGGCCTTATTAGATTCACTTATAGACTGTTCCCCAGTACTGCGTCTTTCACTTTCCTTTGTTTGAATTAGTTTCGCAACATCTCGAGGCATTACGAAGTATTCTATTTCAAGTTGCATGTTTCTTAACGTCAAATCGCGATCATAAAAGTAATGAGGCATATTCACGTAGTTTGCAATCATGGGTAGCTCGAAGGATTGTGTAACCATCGTGGTCGTGCCGGCCGGCAACCATTCGAATGTGTACCTCGGAGTTTGGCTGAAACTAGTCTGCTGTTCTAGTGTCCTGCGTATGTACAGAGTTTTGGCATTGTATCTTGATGACAAGTCGTACAAGCTCGCTTTGTCGTTCGCATCCGCGGGTGGCTTAAAACGTTTTAGTGCTTCGGACACCTCGCCTTGACTATATCCTACAAATACCTCATCATCTCCAGG
>JADFMM010000329.1:0-5175 GCA_022563885.1 Planctomycetota bacterium
CGGTACCCGTTACATACAGCAGATCCCCAGACTCGGACACGGTGAAGAGTGGATAAGAGTTGGGTTTGATCATGACTCCTTCCACGAGAGGCGTCGGAGGGCTCGTTAGCTCCATGGCCTCGGCGTCGAAATTCGCGGCCAGGATCTGACCCTCCAACGATGCGAACACCAGGTGCCCCGTCCGAGTCACGAACGGTCTCATTCCCGGCACCAGCACCTTTCGCTCACCCGTGGAGAGGCGTTGGGCCACGATTCGCGTCGGACCGCCCACCATGAACACCCCCAAATCGCTATCGGGCAGCACCTGAAAGTCAGTGTGGGTGGCGGGAAAATCGCCGTCTCGTTGCGTGACAGGCTCGACTGCTCCGCCCTCAGCGCGCACCCGGTTGATGTTACCGGGCTGCGAATTGTAGTAGATGAACCCGTCACTACCCCAGCGGAGGCAGCAGCGGCCGTCGTTACTCAAGGTGCGAACCACACCGCCCGACAACGGCGCAACCTTCAGTTGTGTCAGATTAGCAATGAAGGCCACTTCCAGCCCGTCTGGTGAGAGTTCAGGTCCGTGGAGTACGGTCACACCTTCGGTCCCGGCGATACGAGACGGATTGAGGTTGTCCCAGCGTCGCAGCCAAAGGCTGGGAACGCCATCGTCAACTTGTCTGAACACCATCCCCGAACCGTCTGGCAAGAGGGCCGGCGTCTGGAAGCCGTCGAAGCCCTCTAGGGCCAAGAAGCGCGCGACCTGTTCGGGGGGCGCCGGTCGGAGCGCTGACCAGCCAAGCGTGAGCGTGAGGACAGTGGCTAAGCTCGCCAGGCCAATGCTCAGCCGATTCCACGGACCCACAGCGGCATTTGCACCTGCCGTCGCCAATTCCCCATATCGGAAGTGTTCATCACCGAGAGCCTTCGCGAAGTCCTGCGCCGAAGCGAACCGATCCGCTGGTAGCTTCTGAAGCGCCTTGCGAATGGCCGCGTCCACATTAGCCGGAACGGATGGACGTTCCTCCGTCGCCGAGATGTGCTTGCCCGCGATGATCTTGCCCAGCACCGCTTGGGCTGTGCTACCAGCGAAGGGGGGATCACCCACGAGCATCTCGTACAACACGCAACCCAGCGCATACGTGTCGGTGGAGGCCCCCACGGCTTGGTCGCCTGTCGCCTGTTCGGGGCTCATGTAGTACGGCGTGCCCAGACTCAGGCCCGTCTCCGTGAGCCGCTCTCCCGCGCCCGACGCACTTATTGCCAGGGCGATTCCGAAGTCCGAGATCACGGGTTTGCCTTCGAGCAACAGGACGTTCGCGGGCTTGATGTCGCGGTGAATCACTCCCTGGCGATGAGCGTAGTCGAGCGCCTCGGCCAGGTCCGTCGCGATCTTTACCGCTTCATCCACCGGAAGCTGCTTCTCGCGGTCGATGCGCTCCCTGAGTGATTCCCCTTCGATGTGGGGCATCACATAGAACACGAACCCGTCTGCCTCGCCCGAATCGAACAGTGGCAGAATGTGCGGGTGAGTCAGGTTAGCCGTGGTCTTGATCTCGGCCAGGAAACGCTCGGCACCGACGACTGCCGCTAACTCCGGCTTCAGGACCTTGAGCGCGACCTTGCGTTCGTGCTTCAGGTCGTCGGCCAGGTAGACGGTAGCCATGCCGCCCTCACCAAGCTCACGCTCAATGGCGTAGCGACCTTCGGTGATCTCAAGGTCGACAGGGCGGGCACAGGCTATCAATTGACCGCCGCATCAGGAGGGCTTACCCCAGCCGACAGCTTGGTCTTTGCCATCACAGCGGATCCGGCCTTGACCCTTGTCAAGGCAGACAGTTCAGATCCCGTGGATCCCAACACGGAAGTGACTTATACGATCACCTACGGCAACATAGGCCTGGGGGACGCCCATACCTGTACCATCGTGGAAACACTCCCTGCCGGCCTGACCTATGTCAGCTCTAGCGCAGGTGGGGTGTATGACGATGCCAGCAAGACCATCACCTGGTCTGTGGGGACGATAGGGGCCACGGTGACCGGCCAGACCGTGACTTTCATAGCGAGAGTCAGTAGTAGCCTGGACGGCGGAATCATCACCAATAGCAGTCTAACCATCGATTGTGATGAAACCGATCCCGTCGCCGCCCCAGCAGAGACCACCACGATCAACGACAACCAGGGCCCGGAGATTTCCGGATTAATCCCTGCGGTCGACGCACAGCAGGCCCCCAGAAAGCCTTTGATCCAAATGCACATAACAGACGCCGGTTCCGGCGTAAAATATGACGGGGGTACGGTAACGATTACCGTCGAAGGCGACCTGATCTACGACGGCTCTAACGAAACCGCAGACGGCGAATATGACACTAGCACCGCGAGTCAGTCCGTCCGGGGCGTATTCAGGCGGACCGGCACGGCTGCGGACTTCCAATTCTCCTTCACGCCCATCACGACCTTTGACTTCGAGCAGCAGGTCAATGTGGTCGTGGATGCCATCGACAATGCGGGCAATCAGACCTCTGTGAGCTATCACTTTACCACTGAAACCAGATTCTTTGGGCAAAACGCCCAGGTCAACTCCGATAGCGGTACTCTAGACCAGGACAATCCTGCCACGGCCGTGGATTCCTTAGGGAACACTTGGGTGGTCTGGGATCAGGTGACCGCCGGTGGGGACACGGACATCTATGTAGGCCAGCTTGCCGCCGCCGGGGACTCCTTTGGTGCAAGCAACCCCGTCTTCATGGGCCCCTTTAACCAGAGTCATCCGGTGATTGCCGTCGACGGCAGTGATACCTTGTATGTCGCCTGGCAAGGCATCGATCCGAACGGCTTCTGGGACGTCTATGTCTCCATGTCTGCGGATGGTAGCACCTGGAGTGATCCACTTGTGGTCAATGTAGGAGATCTCCACCGCAAGAGCAGTCAGATGCGTCCCTCTATTGGTATTGACCGGCTCAATCCGAACACCGTTTACATTGCCTATGAAGACAATCGGGCCGGTAACCAGGACATCTGGCTGGCCAGCTCGACGGATGGCAGCACGTGGACCGAGACCCAGATCACCGACGATCCCACCGACCAGACCCAACCGGACGTCACCGTATCCCAAAGTGACAACTCGGCCCACGTTCTCTGGACAGACGCTCGTAATGCCGGGAGTCTGGATATCTTCGGCGCCTCCTCTTCGGACGGGCCTTGGACCAACACGGCCTACGTGACCGGGGCGGGCAATGAATTCGCTCCCTCGGCGGTGGTAAACGGTGTCGGCCATGCGTTGTGGATTAGAGACGTAGGCAGCAACAGTCAGGTATTCTACGGAAACGATCAGACCGTCCCGGTCACGGGCGAGAGCATCGTCGACGAAGCGAACACGACCGTCAGCGATCCCTCTTTGGCCTTGCGGCTGACCGGCAACAAGGCCAAGCTCTTTGCCGCCTGGACGGACGGACGCGATGACGGCGGCAATGGCGACACGGACATCTATTTCGCCGAAAACGGTTCCCCGTTTAGCACCAACATCCTGGTCAACGACGACACCGGCACCAGCGCTCAGAGCAAGCCGGCCGTTGGCGTGGCAAACGGCAATCCCTACGTCGTCTGGGTCGATGAGCGCAACGGCAATAAAGACATCTATTATGCGGGTGCCACAGACATTGGCGATCCACTTGTCACGACCATAGTTCCAGAAGCGGCCCGGACCGTCATTAAGACGTCGATCCCTAATCTAGCCCTCAAAATCCCCACGGGCGCACTGCCTGATGGGGTCACGGTCGGGGACATCACCTTCTCCTTGGTCCAGAATCCGCCAGCTTTCTCACAGAACTCCGGTGACGGCATCGGCTTGAATGGTCGCTTCTGTTGCAACATATGTAGCTTTTGCATTTGGTTCAGGGCCTTGGCCTTGATAGTTTCCGCCAATGAGAATCGTGCCTCCGCCTGCATCACCCGAGGCATCGATGTGAGCCGTCTCTTCAGCGTTGTATGCAAACAATCCGACTTTTTCTCCAAGGATCACTATTTGACCGCCAGATTCGCCTTTGTCGTACCCAGACGCGTCAATGAGACCCGCCACTTCGACAATGCCGGCTTCTCCTCCATTGAGGATAATTTCTCCGTTGTGCTCTTGGATCGATTGGGCTTGGATGATGCTGTCCATGTTGATCACGGTATCAAGGCCATTTTGGGCCGTGGCGACTGAGATATAGACTCGTCCCCCATCGGCCGTGATGGTCCCGGAATTGGTGACCAGGGCCTGAAGTGATTCCCCCTCCATCCCGATAACTTCACCAAGGACAGTGTCGTCGATGGCTAATTGAATGAGTTGGTCCCCGTACAAGTCCAGGGTGTAATTGTTACCAGAAACGAGGCTGACACTGCCTAATCGAGCCGTAATAATCCCCGAGTTTTCGACCCATGGGGCTACCAGTGCAACAAGGCCTCCTTCTTCCACGGTGATTTCGCCAAAGTTCACTATCCCGGCATTGGTGTTTAAGGGAGCAGAAAATTCAAACCTACCGGCCATGAAGTCCGAATTGGTTATATTAGACGTTGTGGCCAATAAGCCAGCCACGTCCACGCGAGATCCGGGTCCAAAGAGAATCCCGTTCGGGTTGACTAAGAATATGCGCCCGTTCGAGGTCAATTGCCCAAAGATATGAGACGGGTCTCCTCCGGTCACTCGGTTCAGGGAGATGGATCCGCTTGAGGGTTGCTGAAAATGGGTGTGCTCATCGTTGGCAATGGAAAAACTTTGCCAGTCCCAAACCGCGAGATCAGAACTTTGATTGATGTCTAGGCGTGTTGCTGAGGTTTGAGTAATGGTCGCGGACCCTTCGACCAGGACTCCTCCTTTCGGATTTGCCCCTGCATGGAGCGGCCAACCCACACTCATAAGGCTGGCTATGGCGAGTAGAACTGACCATTGAAGGAGCAGGTGCCACCCATTTTGTATTTTTTAGGGTCAGACTCCACTTAAAGAGCGATTCTGAACGCTTGCAATCAGACTCCTGGACTCGTTCGCCTCTGACACTTAATGATGAATATCCGCACACGTTCCAGTAAGGATGCTGGTCGATCCTTTGGCGTGTGCTTCAATGTACACATACTACGCTATTCGTCGTATAGCCATTCCCGGATTTTTGGGTGACAAAGAGTGAAGCACCTTCACACCGGGAATGACCATGACATTAC
>JADFMM010000329.1:5183-6086 GCA_022563885.1 Planctomycetota bacterium
GGGTGCACAACCACACATCCCCAATTCGGGGAATACTGCCTGTACGATCCGGACAAGACCCCTTCTTTCCATTGTCGAACGGCTGAACCTGGGAGAGATTGGGTTTAAGCCACACGAAACCTTGAAGTTAGAAACGAATCCAACCGGCTTCTTTCCCTTTGCGTAAACTTCGTCTCATTCGGTCCTTGTTCGTAGAGTTCTCCTCTCCCTTTCTCCTCAAGATCTCCTTTGCCCAACCGAAAAAAGAGACAGCGGGTCTTTTTCAAGGAGGTCGTTATGCATTGTGTACGCTGCCAGGGAACAATGGTGACCGACTATTTCATTGACCTGGAAAATAGTGGCGAGCTCTGGATGCCAGGCTGGCGCTGTTTGGCCTGCGGGGAAGTGGTTGACCCGGTGATTATGAAGCATCGTTTGATTCAGGAGAAAACGCCTGAAGTCGCTGAAGCCGCCACTCGCAAAAAACGAAAAACACTTCCGGTTGGTGCTGCTAAGCCTTAGCCAGTCTTATGTACCCGTGGGTTTAGCTTAAGGGTTCGCGCAAGAATAACTTCCCCTGTTTGGGAGTCGATCCATCCCGTCTAGCGGCGTTGCTCGTCCTTTCCATACGAGGAGTATGCGCAGTCCTCGCGCCTTGCCAGACAGGCGTCTCAGCACCCCAACAGGGAAAGTTATTCTTGCGCGAACCCTAAGCCCACGGTCTTCGATTATCGTCTTCCTTGTTTTCCTTAACCTTTCCAGAACAATCCGGTTATCTATGCCTCAAGGCACATGTTGTTTGGGTCTGTTGAATATTTCAGGTCCATGACCCATAGATGCTCCAGGTAAGCCTTCTCGCGTCAGTGGGAGGGAATGTTCAAAAAAGTTCGTTGTCTGACCCGCCCAACCCAAGCGCGCCAAGAC
>JADFMM010000330.1 GCA_022563885.1 Planctomycetota bacterium
TCATGAAATGGGCAAAACAAGTTTCTATCAGGATATGCGCCGCTCAGGCGCTTTACGGTCCACGTTGGTTTCGCTGGATCGTAAAACCATGCGCGAATCGCTGATGAAATCCTTAGAAAGAAGTGAGCGTGGACGATGGAAGGATATTGCAAAATCATTGGTTACAAATCAATTCTATTTGCTCCAGGAATTTGCACAAGCAGGGGAAATGGGGACCCGTCTGGGAGCGGCTAGGAGAGCATTCAGGAAAGAGACAGCACAAGGCACACCGCGCAAGACAGCCTTGGAGCGAGCGGGATTTGAGTTTCGAGAAATCACCACGGATTTTTCGTTGCAGGGCAGCAGTGATCTTCTCAAGACATACCATTCGATCACCGCATTTCAAAACGCCAGAATACAGGGCATAGACAGGTTCGCTCGGGCGATGAAGGACAACCCCGTCCGCACGACCATCAAGGCTGTCGCAAGCGTGACGATTCCCACTATCGTTGCCGCCCTGCACAACATGACTGACCCTGAATATGCTGATAAGCCGCAGTGGGCTACCTGGCGGTATGATTGTCGTCATCGATGGTGAGGATGTTAATCTTACGCTGGCATTAGGCCGTGATGAACGCTTTGTGGTTCAAACTCTCGCTACAGATAAAGATCGAGTCGAGCGCGGACGCCAGGCCATACAGAGGGCCGGATGCTACGGGCGGGTATCGGCCATTCGTTTCGACGGCCTGCGCCTACCCTATACCGACAACCTGGTTAACCTGGTGGTTGTGGCGGAGGGCAGTTCAGTAGGCGGAGACAATTTGGCATTGGATGAGCTGCTGCGTGTACTCACGCCTTTGGGCACAGCCTATATTCGCATCCCCACCGACGACGCCGGTGACACGAGCGCATGGAACCAACAGCTCGCCGAAACCCTGCGTGGGCTCGGCGGCGCTCATGTCGAATCCATGGACCTCGACACGCCTTGGCTGAAAATCACCAAGGCCTGGCCCAAGCAGATCGACGAATGGACCCATTTCTTACACGGTCCGGACGGCAATCCCGTGGCACAGGACTCCATTGTGGGGCCACCGCGGCACTATCAATGGATCGCCGGACCCACGTGGGCCCAGTCACACGAGTCCGACACGAATCTCCGCTGTTTGGTGACAGGGAGGGGACGTCTCTACTTCATTGTCAACGAAACACCCACGAGTCTGGCCGGCCCCGAGTCACCCCCTGACAAGTGGTTTCTGCAGGCGCGTGACGCATTCAACGGCACGCTGCTCTGGAAGCGTCCGATCAAGGATTGGGGCTGGCGCCAATGGAAGCCGTCCTGGTTTACCCCGCGTCCGGGAGTGATACCCCTGAACCTCGACAAACGGCTGGTGGCTGCCGGTGAAAAACTCTATGTCACCTTGGGTTTTCGTGCACCGGTCAGTGAAGTGGACGGACGAACCGGCGAGATCCTCCGCACGTTCGCGGGTACGGAGCGCACATCTGAGATCCTACATCTGGACGACTCATTGATACTGACGGTTCTGCAGGATGATCAGGCCGTCATCAAGCGTATTAGCCTGGCAGACGGTCAAATCATCTGGCAATCCGAAAAGAGCTATGCGGGCACGACCGTCGATTACTATCGCTTCACGGCCAGGGGCGGCAACGTTGAGCCCGCAAAAGTGGATCCAACTCTGGATCTAGCGGCGCACGGTAATACCGTCGCCTTGATTGACGGTGACAGCATAGTCGGCCTCGATTTATACACCGGGCGCCAACGCTGGCGCAGCGCTTTCCCCCTGGTTAAAGCCGATTTCAATGCCGGGCGCATCAACACGCAAAAGAAGCTCTGGAACGGCGCCATGATTGTCACGGACGAAGTCGTCGTACACGCCAGCCCGAATCAACTGGCGGCCTTCTCCGCAACCACAGGCCAAATCCTGTGGCAACACCGAAAAAGTACCTGCAGCACCTCTGGTACGAGTGGCAGGACGTCTTTGTCATCGATGGCCTGGTCTGGACCTGGAGTGCCGAGTTGGTCAAAGAAAAACTCGAAGGGGGCAGAGGCAGTAGTCTCTGGCCGGTCAGTATAAAGGGATACGATCTGCGCAGTGGTGCGGTGAAGCGGGAAGTCTCTCTGGGAAAGATCTTCAAGGCCAACCACCACCATCGCTGCTACCGCAACAAGGCCACAGTGAACTACATTATTACCAGCCGACGCGGCAGCGAGTTCATCGATCTAAGGGGCGGCGCACACACGGTCAACAATTGGGTACGCGGTGCCTGCCATATGGGCATGATGCCGGCCAACGGCCTGCAATACGCACCACCGCATCCCTGCAAGTGCTACATCGACGAAAAACTGAGTGGGTTCAATGCCCTGGCTCCGAAACGAAGGGTGAAGGATGAAGGCGGAAGGGTGAAGGTCGCAGGGAAACGGCTGGAAAAAGGGATCGCATACGATTCATTTCATCCTTCATCCTTCACATTTCATCCTTCTTCTGACTGGCCCACCTTGCGTGGCGACACAGCACGCTCCGGTTCGGTGCACACGATGTTGCCAGAGCACATGACCTTGGCCTGGCAGGTGCCGGTCGGCAGCCGCGTGGGCGCTCCGATTAGCGTGGGCGAACGGGCTTTTGTTCCCCTGATCGACGAACATCAGATCGTTGCCTTACACGTGCAGGACGGTCGGGAGTTGTGGCGTTTCACTGCCGGGGCACGCATTGATTCCCCGCCTACCTACGAACGCGGCGCCCTCTTATTCGGCTCAGCAGACGGTTGGGTCTACTGCGTGAGGGCAGCCGATGGCCAACTCGTCTGGCGTCTGCGGGGTGGACCCCAGGATCGGCTTATCGGCGTACACGGGCAATTCGAATCCGCTTGGCCCGTGCACGGCAGCGTGTTGGTGGAGCGCGGCGTGGGCTACTTTGCAGCCGGGCGCTCCTCCCATCTCGATGGCGGCTTGCACATGGTCGCCGTGGATACCCGCAGTGGCCGAGTGCTGCACGAAAAGACCCTCGCAGGTCCCCATTACGGCGTCGACGATATTCAACAAAACTTCCAGCTCCCCATGGGCCATCTGCCGGACATCCTCTATATGGAAGGAGACTCCCTGTTCATGCGTGCCTCCAAGTTCGATCGTCACTTTACCCCACAAACCGGTGAAGCTCAGCTAAAGGCGGTCGGCGGTTTTCTGGACGATGCCTATTTCAAGCGCATGCCCTGGTCTATGGGAAAGAGCGGTCATGCGCGGGTGCTGGTCTGCGACGACTCGCAAGCCTATTGCCTACGCATGTTTGACAGTCTGAAGGGACTCGATCCTAAGGTCTACTTTACCCCCGGCAAGAAAGGATACCTGCTGTTTGCCAGCGACCTGACCAGCGGCAGGAGCACCTGGTCCCGGCGGGTGCCGATTCGAGGACGGGCCCTGGTCGTCACGGACAACCAACTCTGCGTGGCCGGACCGCCTGACACCGTAAACCCGAAGGATCCCCTGGGCGCATTCGAAGGACGTCTGGGCGGAGTGTTACGGCGGATTCGCAAAACCGATGGAAAAACGATCGGCGAGCACCCGCTCACGGCGCCGCCAGTCTTTCATGGTGCCGCGGCTGCGAATCATCGTCTGTTCTTAGCTCTGGAAGATGGCAGCGTTGCGTGTTTTGCTGAGACCTTGAAATAGTAAACGACCGCGGCCCGAAGACGTCGTACGATGCAAATTCACAACCGTGGCTAAGTCGGTGGTTCTTCAGAAAAGGGAAAAGGGCTTTTGATTCTTTGATTTAGATCTTTTGAGTTTCCGCCAGTCCCCTTTCTGTCTATTGCCTTGCTTGATCTCCCGAATTAAATGGATCCCGTTCTTGTTAGCTTTATCGTTTACACCACGGCAATTGTGGCGCTGGGCACCTACAGTGCCCGATTTGCCCAGCGATCGGCGTCTGATTTCTTCTTGGCCGGCCGCGGCCTGGGAGCGTGGGTAGCGGGCCTTTCGTCGTCCGCTTCGGCGGAGAGCGGTTGGGTCACGCTGGGGCTTGTCGGCATGGCGTACAAGGTCGGGGCCGGCGCGCTGTGGATCGTCGTGGGAACCTTCGCCGCCTTCGTTTTCAATTGGTTTGTGTTGGCGTGGCGGCTGAGGAGCGAGTCCGAAAAACACGATGCGCTGACTCTGCCCGATGTGTTGGCTGCGCCATTTCGCGGTCCGGTCGCGGTGCTGATTCGTTGTGTCGGTGTCCTAATCATTCTGTCCATGTTGACCGCCTACGTGGCGGCGCAGTTGAATGCCGCGGGCAAGACATTTGCCGGCACCTTCGGTTGGAATTACCCGATTGGCGTGTTGCTGGGAGCGGGCATCGTTCTGTTGTACACGGTGACGGGCGGTTTCCGCGCGATCGCCTGGACCGACGTCGTGCAGGCCATCATCATGATCCTGACTATGATCCTATTGCCTGCCATCCTGATTTCGAAGGTCGGCGGTCCCGTCGAGTTTTGGGAGAAACTGGGAGCCCAGCCGGATGGCGCATCACTAACGGATCCATTTGGCGGTAAATCGGGATTCGCCCTGATCGGATTCCTGGCGCTTTGGCTGGGTATCCCGCTCGGCAACCCGGGACAACCACACGTCCTCGTCAGGCTCATGGCGGTGAAGGATCGGCGCGCGATCAAGCGCGGCGGCATGATCTCCTCGGCTTGGGTGCTGATACTGTTCACGGGCGCCGTCCTGTTGGGGATGGCGGCCCGGGTCTATTTTGGACATCTGGATGATCCAGAGCAAATCCTGCCGATCATCGCACGCGACCCCAGCATCGTGCCGGGCTTCATCGGCGGCATGATCATCGCCGCCATCCTGGCCGCCATCTGTTCCACGGCAGACTCACAACTGCTGGTAGCCGCTTCGTCGGTCAGCCACGACTTGCTCGTGCGCGTCTTCAAAATGAATGCGTCGCTGACCACCAAGATGATCATCGATCGCGCGGCCGTGGTGCTGATCGGAACGATCGCGACAGCCATCGCCCTGGTCGAGGTCCGATCCGTCTTCAGCTTCGTGCTTGATTATGGTTGGGCCGGCTTAGGAGCCGGTTTTGGACCCGCATTGATCCTACGATTGTGTTGGCGGCGAACGACAGGGTGGGGGGTGCTGGCGGGCATGATCGTGGGTGTCGCCACGGCCGTAATTTGGAAGCAGTTTCCCGACCTGCAGGCGCAAGTGTACAACCTCGTCCCGGCTTTTGCTCTGTCCATGTTGACGATCATCGCCGTCAGCCTAGGGGGACAAAGAGGGTCAACAAAAAGGTTACCAAATGATTAAAGAGAATGTGTTGACCATACCTGCAAACCGGCGCCAGCTTAAACAACACTTCGACGATGCTCCGGAACAAGTGCGGGAGTATTTTTCTGACCTCCTCGGTCTCCTTGAGAATTTCCCACTCGATGTCGCACTCGCCTACGTCTTTTTGCGCGTAGAACTGGCACACAACATGGCTCTCTACTGTGGTGTCGTCAAAATCCACAACGCCAGCAAAGAAGTTGCCGGCGCCGCAATTGATGCAAACCACGTGACTCGTGAAAGTTTTCTTGAAATGTTCAAGACGGTTTTCAATCTAGACTTGCCAACTGCGATCTGCAACCTACTTGAGAACGCGGAAGGGGTCAGAGATCGTGTCGTGCACGGTAGGAAAATCCTTGAGCACGAGAAGCGCGAGGCTATCATGGAGGTCATCCAATACGCCGAGAAGTTCAACGAAATCGTTTACGCCGCCGCAAGATTCCGGCCTTTTGGCAATCTCAAGGGATTTCACGGGGACGGCCAGTCACTCTCCAAGGCCGCGACCCGCTGGGTCCTGAAGGGAATGGAGTTTTCCCTCTCATGAGGCATGTTGCCTGATTACCCGCTGAAGGCCTCTGTCGATCAGGGGATCAACCTAACCGACGTTGACAAGATTGCGATTGGCTTGGGTAGTCAAAGGTGGCGGCGGCTGGTGGTTCCGGCACGATGTACTTTGACGACATCCGGCTGTACGTCAACGAGCTATCGGCGGGTCAGCAATTGGCGTCAGCTCTGGAACTAGCATTTAAGGGGGTGCTCCA
>JADFMM010000331.1 GCA_022563885.1 Planctomycetota bacterium
ATGGGTCGGGTATACCGTCGCCACCGGGGTCATCCCCGCGGAAGTGACGCCGGCGACCATTACCTGGCACATCGCGTTTGCGCCGGGTGTCTTTTTCATCGATGACGTGCGCTTGTATGAGGCCAAGCTCGAGTAGTGCCCTCCATCTCACAGCCTGATGTTTAAACCATGGGGCCTGTGCTTTCTGCACAGGCCCCTATTTCGTGCCGTCCGCAAATCAGACGTCAGGCGGGCGCCCCCCTCCCAAGCATGTCATCAGAAACATCTTGCCTCTCCTCCGCCGGCGGCGGTACACTTTCGCGGTCTGGCCGGGCAACCCGACGCCTGGACATCGATACCGAAAAACGCAAGTAAAGGAAAACTATGAACAGGGTATGGAGAGGCCAATCGTTGGTCCTGGGACTCATCATTTGTTGCGTGGGATTCGCGCAGACGCATCCTTTCTCGATTCACGACATGCTGGCCGCTCAGCGACTGAGTGACCCTCAAGTATCGCCCGATGGGAAACGGATCCTATTCGTTTTGCGGACGACCGACCTGGAGGCCGATCGCGGCAGGACCGACCTGTGGCTGGTCGGCAGCGATGGCGACGGCCTGCGGCGGCTGACGAGCCACGAGGCGGGTGACTTCAACCCGCGCTGGCTGCCGAATGGCAGAACGATTCTGTTCCTCTCGACACGCTCCGGATCATCCCAGGTGTGGAAGATCGCCGTGGATGGCGGCGAGGCAGAGCAGGTGACGGAGCAGCCCCTCGATGTCGGCAATCTGGTGATCTCTCCAGACGGCCGGTCGATCGCCTTTACCATGGAGGTCTTCGTCGAACTGCAAACCGTTGCCCAGACGAAAGAGAGACTGGAGGAGACGGAGGCCCGCCAGGCCAGTGGGCGCGTCTACGATCGAGTCTTCGTGCGGCACTGGGACACCTGGAAGGATGGCCGGCGATCTCATCTGTTCGTGTTGCCGCTGGGCGGCGGTGCCGCCATCGATGTCATGCCGAAGATGGATGCCGACACACCCTCCAAACCCTTCGGAGGGCCCGAAGAAATCGCCTTCACACCCGACGGCCAAGAGATCGTCTTCGCCGCGCGGGAGGCGGAAAACAACGAGCCCTGGTCCACGGACTTCGATCTCTACCGGGTCCCTGTCGATGCCGGAAAGGCGCCCGAGTGTCTGACGGAGGGCAACCGGGCCTGGGACACCAACCCCCTCTTCTCGCCGGATGGAAAAACGCTGGCCTATCTGGCCATGGATCGGCCGAGCTACGAATCGGATCGTTTTCGGATCCTGCTCCGCGACTGGGCCACGGGCCGGACCCGGCAACTGACGGCCGATTGGGACCGCAGCCCGTCATCCCTCTGCTGGTCCGTGGATAACCAGACGATCTATGCGACCGCCACCAATCTGGGGCAGAAGTCACTCTACTCGATCGATGTCACCACCGGTCGAGTGACGGAACTCGTGCACAGCGGCAACATCCGCTCACCGCAGGCGAAGGGCGAGCGCGTCTACTTCGGCCGCTGCGACCTCGCCTCACCGGTGGAACTGTTTTCAGTGTCACCGAGCACCGGCGTCTTGAAACAGTTGACCCGTATCAACGACGAACGGATGGCCCGGGCCCGTCGGGGAGCCTATGAACAGTTTTCCTTTGCGGGTTGGAACGATGAAAAAGTTTACTGCTACATCGTCAAGCCGATCGACTTCGATCCGGAGGAGCGCTACCCCGTGGCCTTCCTCATTCACGGCGGCCCGCAGGGCTCCTTCGGCAACACCTTTCACTATCGCTGGAATCCCCAGGTCTACGCGGCCGCCGGCTACGCCGCGGTCATGGTGGACTTTCATGGCTCGACGGGTTACGGCCAGGCCTTCTGCGATTCCATTCGCGGCGACTGGGGCGGCAAGCCCTTCGTCGATCTACAGAAGGGACTGGCCGCGGCCCTGGATCGCTATCCCTGGATGGATGGTGAGCGCGTCGGCGCCCTGGGTGCCTCCTTCGGCGGGTACATGATCAACTGGATCGCCGGCCAGTGGCCCGATCGCTTCCGCTGCCTGATCAACCACGACGGCAATCTTGACGAGCGCATGGCCTACTTCAACACGGAGGAACTCTGGTTTCCCGAGTGGGACCATGAGGGGACGCCCTGGGACAACCCCAGCGGCTATGAGAAGCACAACCCCATCAAGCATGTTCAGAAATGGAAGACCCCGATGCTGGTCATCCACGGCGCCCACGATTTTCGCGTCGTCGACACGCAGGGGCTGGCCACCTTCAATGCCCTGCAGCGCAGGGGTATCCCCAGCCGACTTCTCTACTTTCCCGATGAGAATCACTGGGTGCTCAGACCCAGCAACTCCATCCAGTGGCATGAAACGGTGATCGCCTGGCTGGATCGGTGGGTGAAGGAGTAGGCTCTACCACTAGGTTGCATGCTTGAACTGATGTGTCCATCCAATCTTGAAATCTTAGCGTATGAGCCCACTCCCTTGGGCGTGCTCTGTTTGCGTCGTCGTGCGTTGCTCGGTGAACCGGGGACGGTCGTGACCGAAGTGATCTTGAACCACGAATTCCTGATGAGTAGCTATCATACCGCCTCGGAGAGGGCTTTGGCCTCGGTGGCATTGGACCTGTTTGGCGGTCAGGATGTCAGGGTGCTGGTGGGTGGTCTGGGACTGGGATACACGGCATCGGAATGCCTGGCCTGTGAACGGGTGGACCGGGTGGAAGTGGTCGAGTTGTTGCCGCAGGTGATTGATTGGCTTGATCGGGGGTTGATTCCCTTAGCAGATGCCCTGCGGAGCGATCGTCGTTTGCAAGTATCGCAAGGTGATGTCTTTGAGCGACTAGGGCGCCCGCCCCAGAAACCGTTTGATGTGATCCTGATCGATGTGGATCACTCACCGGAGGATCCTCTTGACGGGGCCCATGATTCATTCTATTGCGAGGCAGGACTCCAGCGAGCCCGACACCATTTGGCCGAGAATGGCGTCCTAGGCGTGTGGTCTTATGCGGAGAGTTCGCCCTTTGCCGATGCCCTGCGTCAGGTGTTTCGCGAGGTGCGTATCGAACCGGTGACCTTCACCAACACGCACATCAATGAAGAGGTGACGGATTGGCTTTTCTTTGCCCGAGGGTGAGAGGAGGGAGAGAAAGGATGAAGGGTGAAGGATGAAGGATGAAAAAGGGCTGTCGCTAGATTCATCCTTCAGCCTTCATCATTCATCCTTTTCTTTTCAGCCTTCATCATTCATCCTTTTCCTTTCATTTATCTTTCTCAACAATGGTAAGGGACCGGCAAGTCGAATTCCATAGGAGCTTTCGATGAAGGCAAGAGCGGCGGTTTCGGATGGCAGAGGGAGCTTCAGCATTCAAGAGATTGAGGTTCATGCGCCTCACGCCAACGAGGTCGTCGTCGAGATCCAGGCCTCGGGAGTTTGCCATACCGACTATGACGGCCTGAATCATCCGGAACCCGCCGTGATGGGACATGAAGGATCCGGCATCGTCAAGGAGGTGGGGAGCCAGGTCACCTCCGTCCGCAGGGGAGATCACGTGCTGCTCAATTGGGCCATTCCCTGTGGCCATTGCTTCCAATGCGTCCAAGGCAACAGGCATCTCTGCGAAAACCACAATGTGGTCACGGCCCAGGACCCCGGCAGGGGATCGGCGCACGAAGGAGGCACCACGCTAAAAGGCAAACCCATCGGGCGATCCTTCAACATCGGCACCATGTCGACGGTGGCGCTGGTGCGGGAAGAGGCGGTCATCCCAGTGGACATCGATATTCCCCACACCTCCGCCTGCATCATCGGCTGTGGTGTCATGACCGGCTTCGGGTCCGTGGTGAATGCGGCCAAGGTGATTCCAGGTTCCTCTGTCGTCGTCTTGGGCACAGGCGGCGTGGGGCTCAACGTGATCCAGGGGGCCCGCATCAGTGGCGCGGAGAAGATCATCGCCGTAGACATCAACGAAAACCGCTTGGAACTCGCCTGCGAATTTGGCGCCACCGACACCGTGCTGGCCCGGCGAGAGGACGACAACCTGTTGGAGGCCTCCCGAACCATAAAACAAATGACCCACGGCAGAGGCGCGGACTACGCCTTTGAATGCACCGCCATTGCCGCCCTGGGGGCGGCGCCCCTGGCCATGATCCGCAACGCCGGTGTCGCCGTCCAGGTCAGCGGCATCGAAGAGGAGATCACGATCGACATGAACCTCTTCGAATGGGACAAGACCTACATCAACCCCCTCTACGGCCAGTGCAATCCGCAGATCGACTTCCCCAGGATTCTCCAGCTCTACCGCAAAGGCGAATTAAAGCTCGATGAGATGGTCACACAGACCTATCCACTGGAAGACCTGGGAAAGGCCTTCGACGATATGTTAAGCGGCAAGAACGCCAAGGGCGTCTTAGTCATGGAGTGACAATGACAGACTTTCATACGGTGAAAATATCCGACCCGGGGATCGAGGCAACAGACCTCCGCTTCATCACGGTGAAGAGCAAGGCCTTGAAGAGAAGAGCGGACGTCACTGTCTTTCTGCCGCCCCACCTGTCCGAGAGCGACGCCTCCGGCAAGCTGCCACTGGTCATCCTGCTGCATGGCGTCTATGGCAGCCATTGGGACTGGTCCTTCAAGGGCCGGGCCCACCTAACGGCCCTGGACATGATCGAGCAAGGTGAAATCGGTCCCACGGTCATAGCCATGCCCTCCGACAGCCTCTGGGGTGACGGGAGCGGCTACTTGGAGCTCACCTTCGGCAACGTCGAAGACTGGGTCGTCAATGAAGTGCCCCACTGTTGCCTTCACCTCCCGGAGTTGAGCCAGGGATTCACCAGTCTCTATATCGCAGGGCTTTCCATGGGTGGGTACGGTGCGCTTCGCCTGGGCGCCAAGTTCTGCCAGCGCTTCTCGGGGATCTCGGGTCATTCCTCCGCGACCGATTTCAAGGCACTCGATGACTTCGTCGAAGATCCCCTGGATCCTCACCGGATCAACAGTCTAGAAGATGCAGATGTCTTTTACTGGATAAACAAACATCGGAGCGATTTGCCGCCCCTGCGCTTCGACTGTGGCATCGACGACCCCCTCATCGACGGCAACAGGAAGCTCCACGCCAAACTGGAAGAGGCCGGCATCGAGCACCAATACCAGGAATTCCCGGGCGCCCATGAATGGCCCTATTGGACCGAGCACCTGCGCGAGACATTGCTGTTCTTCGATCGAATAGAGAAAACAAAATGACACGGGCGTGCTCCGCCCATCATGGATTGCCACGCGTGGGGTGGGCTCCGCCCACCAATTGTTGCCTCGCGCCAAGACGCAAAAACGCCAAGGAAAGGAGATACCATCTATCCGATTCTCATCTTGGCGGCTTCGCGTCTTTGCGCGCGATAAACCCGTAGGGTGTGCTCCGCACACCATTCTTTGTCGCCCGCCAAGGCGCCAGGACCCGCCGGGATGCAGCCCTTTTCATAACGTCTGAGAGAGCGGCCATTACCTCTCTGTATTGCACGCTCGTATGAGCTGGAAATCTTTGCAGATAATGTGACGTCCGCACGCATATGCTTTAGACAGTGCTAGGGTTAGATATTTTCTCACGGAGGCGAGGAGACACGGAGGTGTCTTTTTTCAGCCCCTGTTTTCTCCGTGCCTTTGTGCCTCTGTGAGAGATATCATTGGCTCCGCCCGGAATCAAAAACATGTTTAACCATGGAAGCATGAAGGACATGAAGAAGGCTGTCGGTGAAGCGGGCTATGTTTCTTCCAGGCCGATGGGTGTGTACCACACAGCGCTTTTCGTAGGAGCGATGTGCATGAAAGTCTTCGACTCGGTGGGCGGAGCCCACCCTACGAGAAATTATACCCACGCTAGATCTACAGCATCTCGGCCTTGTTTATCATAAATCCCCTCGTGATTCAAATGGGTTCAGAGTAACAGATTGACAGAGAACCAGAGTATCAGCCTGTTTTTAATGACTGGGAGCAGACCACGCGAAAACCGATAACGCTGCGCCAGTCCTCCGGGTGGACGGCGTAGCGGGCCGAGCCACGACGCCGAAAGGC
>JADFMM010000088.1 GCA_022563885.1 Planctomycetota bacterium
CGACACCGGCAACCCGCCCCGCCACAAGCCGATCGTGGACATGGGGGCGTACGAGTATCGGGGGAGGCCGTAAGCAAACACTCATCACGGGGGGGGCGTTACACTCGTGCCCGGAAAGCTCGGCGGTGGAGCCGGGCGAAGGTCAATGGGGAATGTCGGATTAATATACCGGGGCGGCCCAGGGCGTTGTCGGGTCGGACGGCTCAAATAAGGACGTCAAGAGAATGGGCCACCAGCACCGGTGGGGGTGGCTGAGAGTTGAACCAGAATGGCGCAGGGGCGACCACAAAAGATCTGCATGGTCTGCGGGGAGGACTGCTCGAACCGGCCCCGAACGAAGGATCCGAAGGGGCGCTACTACTGCAAGCCGTGTTTCGAGCTGGCCAGGCGGCGGTACCAGAAGAAGGCCGCGGCCAGGGCGCGCTCCCGGGCTCCGGCCCCGCCGGACGCGCACGGGCAGCCTTACGTGCTAACCGAGCCGGCGCCCGAGAGCAAGCAGGCCCCGGTGCCCAGCCGGCCGTCGGCAGCCTGCCCGAGCTGCGGCCGCCCCCTGCCGCCCAACACAAAGATCTGCGTTAACTGCGGCGTGAACGTGGCCACGGGCAGATCCATCGTGACCAGTCGCGGTCTCGATGAGGGCCTGGTCTACAGCAACGCCGAGCAGGTCCTGCGCGGGATCAGTTGGATCGTGCCGACCGGGATCCTGCCCGTCGCTTCCGAGGCCATGGGCTCGCGAAGGCCGTATGCGACCTGGGCGATTGCCGTGCTCACGGTCTTCGTCAGCGTCTGGTTCTGGTTCTCGACCGACGCCCAGATGGGTTCCAGGAAGAAGCTCATGCTGTGGGCGGGCAACGAATCGCCCAGCGCCGAGCTCATTCTCGAAGCCCACAACGCGCTGCCTCCCGGACAGCAGGTCGTTGGTCGTTTCCGCTGGTATCAGTTG
This sequence comes from Planctomycetota bacterium, assembly GCA_022563885.1. Lineage (GTDB taxonomy): Bacteria > Planctomycetota > Phycisphaerae > Sedimentisphaerales > Anaerobacaceae > JAIPFM01. The sequence goes on from JADFMM010000088.1 coordinate 944, forward strand.
GGCACCCACGCCCTCCTGCACGGCGACATCTTTCACCTGGCGGGCAACCTCCTGTTCCTGCTGATATTCGGGTCGCGCGTCACCGCATTGATCGGAAACATTGCCACGGTCGTGCTCTATCCGATTCTCGCCGTCCTCGCGGCTCTGGCCCACATGGTGTCGGCGGCCAGCGGCGAACCGGAACCGATGATCGGCGCTTCTGGGGCGATCATGGGACTGGCAGGCATGTACTTCGTTCTCTTCCCCGTCAACCGAATGCACATGGCTGCGTGGTTCCGGTGGTGGTTCTTCTTTCGACTCGGGATGTGGGCGATGCGCGGCTTCTGGGCGGTGCTCATCTACATCGCGTTCGACATCCTGTATGTCGCGATCGGCGCAGAGACCGGGGTGGCTCACTGGGCGCATCTGGGCGGATTCATCGCCGGGGGCGTGCTCGCCCTGATCCTCCTGCTGTGCCGGCTGCTCAATGCCGGTAGAGGCGATCTGATCTCGGTTGTGCTCGGTCGGCATGCATGGAAGCTGATCGGTCGCCCGAGCGAGTCGGACAGGCTCGGCCTCCACCTCCCAAGGGCCTAGACGGTCAATAGGGGACCACGGCGCGGTACAGTGTCAGGGGAGGCCGTGCTGATGCGAGCGCAGGTCGTTTGCCGGACCGTCACTGGGGTTTCCAGGTAGGAATAGGGGTCAGGCTTTTTATTTAGCTATTGACGGTAGCGACTCTTCTTCGTAGTCTGCGGACATGCCTCGCAAAGCAAGAATCGAATACCCAGGTGCCGTTTACCACGTGCTGAATCGCGGGAACTACCGGACGGATCTGTTCTCCGTGGAGAAGGCTGGCGAATCTTTCGAAGAGACTCTGTTCCAAGCCTGTTCCCGATTTGGCTGGAGGCTCTTTGCCTATGTGCTGATGTCGAACCACTATCACTTGGTCTTAGGAACCGCGCACAAATAAATGATCCATTTCTCATCTCATCTTCACGCCATCTCCAGCCGCTTCTCAATCGCGAAATCCTCCGCAGTAGGCCAACTACAACTCTGGTTTCGCTCAATCGGGCGCGACTGAATCTGACGCAAATCTGAGCGATAAATGACTCATTTATTTATGCGCGGTCCCTTAGGTTGTCGTCAATGGCCTCATGCGGGTCGAACAGCCCATTTACTTCCCTCCGTAAGGGACTATCATGACCTTCTTTGAGACTGATAAGCGCGACTTGACTTGTGCATCCGATAGAAAGGTCAACTATGAGAACGAAGGCCTTTCACTATCCGCGATCTTGGTATCGCGCGATTGCCGGCGACACCGGGGAGCACCTGAAGGTGATCGAGATCGAGGAGACTCAGCCGCAGTGAAGCGGCGCCGGGCGTTTTGGAATTCATGAAAGAGACAGAACGAGTGCTGGACGCGGCAGAGCGACCGGAGGGGCTCAAGCCATGCGATGCACTGGCCCTTGTGCTTTTTGGTGTCACGCTCTTGGGTATGGGTCTGGGTTCTGCGCGGGTATTGACCTATCACGAGGCCAACTTTGCCCAGCCGGCGCGAGAGATGGTGATGACCGGGGACTGGCTCATCCCTCGCACGATCGGCCAACCCAACACACACAACCCCCCCTTACCCACTGGCTGATTGCCCTCTGCATGACCCTCTGTCGCAGTCAGACGGAATGGGTGTGTCGATTGCCGAGTGTGCTGGCTGCCGTGGGAACGGCGCTATGGTGGCGTGGCTCGGCACGCGGTGGTACGGGCGCCGGGTCGGTCTGCTGAGCGGTTTTATTCAACTGACCCCTTTCTACGTCCTGATGCAGGCCCGCTTGGCCGAGGCGGATATGCTCCTCTGTCTCTGGGTGACGATGGCCATGGTCCTCTTTGCGGCCGCCCATCTCGAGCCTGCCTGCCAACCGCGCCGGCGGCGGCCTATGGTGTGGGGCTTTTACACCGCAGTGGGTCTTACCTTCATGACCAAGTTCTCTATTGGGCCCGCATTCGTCTTGGGGGGCTGCGGACTCTACATCCTGATGAATAGAGCGTGGCCGGTTCTCCCCGCCCTGGTCAGCCCGGTGGGGTGGCTCATCTTGCTGTTGCTGCTCTGGCCGATGCTGGCCTACCGGCAGGAACCCGACATCCTGTCTGCCTGGTGGATGCACAATGTGGGTCGATTCTCCGGTCGCATGGGGATGGGCCTTCTATCTTTTCAGGGTGCCGGCGCTCCTCTTGCCTTGGACACCCTGGACGGTGGCAGCCCTATGGCGGGGGCGGGCCAAGGGGTTTCGGTTCGGCGCTCGTGGGTGCTTCTTTCTGGCTTGGTTCCTGGTGGGCCTGTTGCTGTTGACCTTGAGCGCGTGGAAGGCAAAGCACTATCTGATCCCCCTCCTGCCGGCCCTCTCCATCCCTAGCGCATGGGCGCTGGTGAGAGACACGACCAACCTACGCTGGCCGAAATGGAGACTCGTGGCCCTGGGTCTGGCTGGAGCGGCGGTCATCGGGTTCGTTGCCTTGCGGCAGCCTGGTTACGCTGGGCCATTGCTCCTGGTCGCACTGCCTGCGGTAGCGTGCTTGGTGGTGGCGGTTCTTTCGGCTCAACGCGGATCCTTCCGAGGGTCCTTCGCCGCGATTTTCCTGGCCTGCTGGATTGTGGGCGTGGGTGTTCAACTCTTTTTCATGAGCGCTTTCGACAGCTATCGGGGTCAGGCCGAACTGGCCCGGGTGATAGACAGGCGCGTGCCGCGCGGGGTGCCTCTTTATGTGGTCGCCATTCCCGAGAGTCAGATCATCTACTATCTTCGCTTTCCACTCGAACGGCATGACCAGGTGGACGAATTTGTCCAGCATTTCCGAAACCTCCCCCCAGGCACACACTACATCGTTACTGACACCGGCCAACTAACGACGCTGGAGGCCGTGGGTCGTGTAGACATCCTTGCAGATTGTCCGCCCCGTCGCGGCCACCTTCCGGGACTGGTGTTTCTTGCATTGAACGTAAGGGATGGATCCCAGGGTAACTTAGGGGACCGAGGGCCAGAGACCGGGGCCCAAGTACTGACTATCGACTACGGGCCACTGATCACCGAACCTCGTCCAGGCCAGCTGCATCCAAGCGCTCTCCGTCCATCTCCTCTTCCGCAAACGAATCCGCCATGTTGACGAACTGATCCTGAAGTTGGACAATGAGTTCTTCCGCTATGTTGCGTCCCTCCTGGAGCTCTTTCTGAGCCTGCCCATTTCGGACCCTTTGCATTTCGAGTTCCTTCTGGGCCGTTTCCAGTGCACTTCCTCGATCGCTGAGTTGTGAATGAACTTGATCGTATGCCTCGGCTTGCTGTTGCAGGGCGTCTTGCAATTGCGCCAGCGCCTCTCCTTTTTCCGTCAGCGTCTGGTTAACGCTATCAAGCTCAACCTGGTGGGCCTTCTTCATGGCGTCGAGTTGGGTTTGGCCGTCCTGCTGTTGCTGATCGAGTTCCGAGCGCAACTGTTCACACGCGCCGCTCTCCTGCTCTAGGGTTTCCCTCGCTTTCGCAAGTTCTTCGCTCTGCTGCTCGAGGCCTTGAGTCAAATGGTCGCGTTCGCTGTGGAACTGTTCCGTAGCCTCTTGCGACTCTCGTGTCTGGGTCTCTAACAGGTCCTGCGCCGCCTGCCACTCGGCGGTCTTGGCTGTAAGTTGCGACTGCAACTGCTCGCCTTGTTTCGTCTGCTGCTCTAGGGTTTCCCTTAGCTGAGTCGACTCTGCGGATTGCTGCTCCAGCGTCTGTTTCATTTTCTCCTGTTCGACGCGGTGGTCCTCCAGGCGTTGTTCAAGGTTGTTCAGGCTCCCCTGTATCTCCGCGTGAAATTTCTGACTCTGTGGTGTCATTGTGGCTTGTTTCATTTGGCTCTCCTTAGGGACTTCGTCCTCACTAACGTGTCGTCCGCTCCTGGTTTCCTGGGCGCCATCCGGCTCATGCTGCTCTCCTGTGGCTTGCGGATTTCCTGTATCGGCGCTCACTCCAATCCTCGCATGGCTCACCGCGTCGGCCGGACAGATCGCGGCCAGGATTTCAGAGATAAGCATCAAGCCATGCACCTTGTCGGTTTCATCTACCACAGGCAGGCACTTGCCACCAAACCTGCACATTTTTTCCATAACCACCATGACCGTTGTATCCGGCTGTGTGGTATAGACGGGCCGAGAGGCGACCCACTTGATTTTGATTTGCAGGGAGGCGTCGTCCGACAATCGACGGTACTGGCAGAACTGTGGTCTCAAATAGAGGCTCACCGCGCCCAGCAAATCGGACCTGGAGACGATACCGTCCAGCTTGTCGGCCCTGCGGAGCAGCACGTAATCCGCACCACAGCGATCCATGGTCGCCAATGTCGTCTGGACGCTGTCCTCCGCATCTGCCCAGAAAACGTCCTTGCTCATGATGTCCCGGGCGCGCAGGGACTGCAAATACCCAACTGAACTGCTTGCGTTACTCATTGCTATGGATCGCGAAAGACTCTATCGGACCTTGTATAAGGCTCTGTCTGAAAACTCGATCTGGCTTCGAGCGGCCCTTTTCCCGCCTGGCAGCATCCGGCTGCATCGACGATAGAACCAACATCGCCTGCTTCGCCGTCTTTGCCAGGCGAAAAAACTGCTCGCTCTCGGGCCGACGACGAAGTTTTCAGAAAGAGCCTAGCCACCCTTCCCCTCTTTTTCGCCCGGGCATCCGTTGCGTCAATCGTTCGCCCTGAATTCATTTTGACGTCATTTCTGCCTCGCCGGATCCACGACCGACATGCCTGATTGATCGACGCTTTCAGGTGCGCTGTTTAGTTAGGTCTCAACGTCAAGCCGTCGAACTTGGAAGCGGACTCGTCCCGAGGGTGGGATCACGGGTCACTCTGAGAATGTGGTGGCCGCAAGGCCCTCCACTCGCCAGAAAGCCAGAACGGAAGTTCTGATCCAATTCAAATAAAACAAGTAAATAGACTTGTTTATTGTGATAACAAGTTATATAACTTGTACATGGGACCAACAGGACGAAACTTATCGTGAACGGAATGCTTAGACTGGAATGTCGGATTCCCTGCCAAACTGCCCATTTCATGCATACGCCCTGACCGGCGATCTCGTTTCTTCACGAAAGGCGGAAAATCGTCAGAAACTGGGTGATCTCATCAGGCGTTGCCTCAAGGCCATCAATGCTCGCTTTTCCAATGAGTTCTATGGGCCCCTGGCTTTGACCCGCGGGATTGACGAATTATCCGCATTGCTACGGCGACCTCGGGCGGCATTCGATATGATGGTAGCAATAAATCTCGCCGTCTGGCCGGAGACTTTCCGTTTTGCTTTGGCGGAGGGGACCATCGACGTGGTCGGTTCGACAGGCCGGTCTGCCGATATGGATGGCCCAGCGTTTCACAGAGGTGCCGACGCCCAAGAACGGGCTCGCGAGAACAAGCTGATGTTGGCGGTCCACTTCGACAGTCGTGACGCGGCCGAAACCCAGATGGTCGAACAGATGGCCACTTTGTACTGCCGCCTTATGGAGACATGGACGCCGGGCGTCGCGCCGGCGATTCGTCATTACCGTCCACTGGATGGATCGCAACCCACCCAGGCCCAAGTTGCCCGTGTGCTGAACTGTAGCCAACAGGCTGTTTCCGAAGCCCACCGTCGCGGTCATCTCGATGTGCTCCTGGCCACGGAAAGGGTACTGCGCAATGGGTTGGATTTTATGGAGAAACCTTCATGAGTCCCCACCTCTTTTTTGATTCTCTTCAGTCGCTGCTCGCTACATCGGACGGGCCGGTTGGGCTGCCACCGCTGGTAGAATCTGTGCCTGTGAAAATAGCCATCATTGCCCTGGCCTATTTCATCACGCTACTATTCAGCGGTACCGTCATCGGTTGGGCGATGAAAGCCTTTCTGCGGCCCGAAAGGCAAATCTCATCACAGACGCCCGCCAATACCCCGAAGACGGATAGCGAATCTATGCCCATCATCTCGCGAAACGACCGAAACATAGGCCGCCTCATTGGCAAATGTGAGAACATCATCACCGTCACATTTGTCCTTATTGGCCAGGAAACCGGCTTGGCCCTGATCTTCGCTGCCAAGTCTTTGGTACGTCGCGACGACATCAAAGAGAATCCCGGTTTCTTTCTCGGCGGGACACTGGTCAACCTTGTCTGGGCCATGAGCATCGGTTTTATCGCCCGTGTGCTCATCGCCGGGTTGTAAGCTTAGCGCCGGATACAGGTGTTTCTTTCTTTGCGAACTCCAGCATCAACGGGTCTTGTCTTGCTCGATGGCGCAGCCAGTTGATCGAACGGAAGACCGGCCCATAGGATACCAGGCGTCGCTCCAGTTGATATTTTCGCGGAAAATCGAGAAACATGACCCCGATCAGCATGGTCATGATGCCTTGGCCGGGCACAAGCAGCATGATGAAGCCGATCACGACAAAGAGACAGCCCAACACGTTCTTCGCAATGATCAGGGTGATCCGTATGATGGGATGCTGACTCTGCTTTGCCTGACGATGTCGTTTTTGATGGGTAAAGTAGTCCGCCGGAATACGGATGACCAACCAGGGGACAAGGAACAGGGTCGCCAGGAAGGTCACGACAGAGGCAGCCAGCAGTATTCTGTGATTTATGATCCATATACGGACGACCAACCAAGGCACTGTAAACAGCGTCGCCAGGAAGGTCACGACAGTGGCAGCCCCTAACCAGCCGAGCAGTATTCTATGATTTGTGATCCATTCGCGCATGCAATTGATCTTCCTTCTGAACCGCCCCATCATACTCCGCTATTAGATGAGTGGCTTGTCTTTTTTAGGGACGACGGTCCCTAAGCGGTCCCGCAGAAATAAATTCACAATTTAGAGGGAGCAAATTGGCGTTAGATTTGGTCGTGCCGATTGAGCGAATCCACAGGCGTAGCAGTTCTACGTCGAGGAATTCGCGATTGAGAAGCGGCCGAAGATAATGTCAAGAGTGCCCCTATAAATGGGAAGTTATTTCTGCGCGGCCGCCAAGAGCAAGGAGAAGATTATCGGGCAAAGCACGCCGCTTCACCGTCACTCTGCAGGACTGAGCTTCGGTGTTGGCTTAGGACCGGCAAGAATTAACTTGGACTTTTGAATGCCCAATTGCACCCCATCTTTGATCGCTTCTCAATCGCGAATTCCGCGATGTAGAACGGCTACACCTGTGGTTTCGCTCAATCAGGCGCAACCAAATATGAAGCACACTTGGACCCCAAATTGTCCAACTTATTTCTTGCCGGTCCCTTATTCGGTTCTTTCCCTTCTCTCCCTCGCAAACGTGGCAGGAAAGGATGCCCGCTGTACGGTTGCACTAAAGCTATCTTATTGGTATACCGATGCTTATGTTGAGTTTGTCGACAATGAGAATGAATGGGGTGGGTTGTCTCACGGCCGTGCACGTGATTCCATGCGCAGCCGACGGGCACGGAGTTTGCGCGGACGACGCGGCAACAGGCAACCGGCAACCCATAGCCCTAAGAAGAACCCATTGATCATGAACATACTCGTCACCGGCGGCGCCGGATTTATTGGATCTCATCTGGTTGGGAAACTCTTGGTGGAAGGCCATCAAGTCGCCATCATAGATAATCTCAGCACGGGCAGCCTCGAAAACCTCCAGTCCATTCGAGACCACGCGGATCTGACCTTTGTCCACGGGGACATCCGAGAGGGTGACTTGGTGCAGATGTTTGTGAAGGAGTGTGATTGCATCTTCCATTTGGCCGCAGCCGTGGGTGTGCGACTCATCGCGGAAGATCCGGTTCACACCATTGAAACCAACATAGGCGGCACCGAGATCGTCCTGAAGAAGGCCAATCGTTTTGGCAAGAAGATATTTCTGGCCTCCACGAGTGAGGTGTATGGCAAGAGTGAAGCCGTCCCCTTTCGTGAAGAGGATGATTTTGTCCTGGGTAGCACCGCCTTTTCGCGTTGGTCCTATGCCTGCAGTAAGGCCATTGACGAGTTCCTCGGCCAGGCCTATTTCGAACAGTATGGACTGAATGTGGTGATCGGTCGTTTATTCAATACCATCGGTCCCCGGCAGACGGGACGCTATGGCATGGTGGTCCCTCGTTTCGTGCAATGGGCCCTAAGGGATGAGCCTATCCAGATCTATGGCACGGGACGGCAGACGCGTTGCTTCTGCTATGTGGGGGATGTCGTTGAGGGCGTGATGGCTTTGATGTTGACGAAGAAGGCCGCGGGAAAGGTCTTTAACATTGGCTCCACCGATGAAATCTCCATCGAGCAGTTGGCCGACCGGGTTATTGAAGTCACCGGCAGTCAAGGCGGCAAGACCCATGTCTCCTATCAGGATGCCTACGGCCGTTCTATTGAGGATATGATGCGACGCGTCCCCTGTACGGATCGCATCAGTGAGACCATCGGGTGGGAGCCTAAGACCCCCTTGGAAGAGATTCTGAAGATGGTCGTCGAGTATGAGAAGGGGCGCTAGCTCCGAGCGACCCCGCCTTCGTTGTCAGCGCAGCGCTTGTCGTCATCGTAATCGATGACCCTGTGCAGCCAATTCAAGGCTTCGATTACGACAACGACAACGATCGCGGGCGCGACCCGGAACTGGCCGAGGCCAAGAGTACTCCTCCATGTCATCCAATGCACGCAACCTCTCTCTACAGTATGCAATGGTCCTGGTCTGCGCCGGGGCGGTTTATTCCCTCAGTTGCGCACCGGGGCTCTTGTGGCAAGACAGTGGCCTGATCCAGTATCGAGTCTTGAACCACGATGTGAAGGGCGTGTTTGGCCTGGCACTTGCTCACCCTCTCTTCTATGACCTGGCGTTCTGGGTGCGGGCGCTGCCGGTGGGCGGACTTCCCTGGCGGGTGAACATGATCGCAGCCATCGCCGGCGCCGTGGCATTGGCGAACCTCTTTCTCTTCATGAAGCTATGGTTGGGATCCGCCTTGCCGGCCGTGGTGGCAGTCCTCTCCCTGGGACTGGCGCACACCTTTTGGCAGCACGCCAGTATGGCCGAGACCTACACGCTGTGGTGTGCCTTCTTCACCGCGGAACTCTTGCTGCTACTCTGTTATACCCGGACGGGCCGGCGCTGTTATCTCTATGGACTGGCCCTCACCAATGGCTTGGCCTTGTCCGTCCATCTACTGGCTGTGATATCCGGTCTCTGCTACGGGGCCTATCTGATGGTGCTCGCCGGGAAGAGATCGATAGCCGCGCGCGACTTGGCCGCGCTGTCATTGCTTTGGGGCCTGGGCGCGGCGCCCTATGGCTGGCTGGTTGCCCAGGCGTGGCTCTCAAGCGGAGATGGGTGGGGCACTCTCTCGTCCGCCCTGTTCGGAGACCGTTGGCAAGACGACGTGCTCAATGTCACCCTCTCCATGAAGATCGTGAAGGAAAACCTTCTCTTTCTATGCTTGAATTTTCCCACGCCCAATCTGCTCCTCTGCGGGGTGGGTGGCGTGGGATTGCTTCGTCTAACCCGTGATAAGGCCATCCGCGCGATCTTGTTGGGATTGGCAGCCCTCTATCTGCTCTTCGCCTCTCGTTATACCGTGCCGGATCGCTATGCCTTCTTCATTCCCTTCTATGTGCTGGTCGCCGTGTTGATCGGCATGGGCGTGCAGGTTGTGCAAGAACACACTCGTTTCGGTCGCGGGGGCCTAAGCCGTGTCGGAAAACTCGATCTGGCTTCGAGCGGCCCTTTTTCCGCCTGGCCGCATCCGGCTGCATCGACGATAGAACAAACATCCCCTGCTTCGCCGTCTTTGCCAGGCGAAAAAATGGCTCGCTCTCGGGCCGACGACAGAGTTTTCCGACAAGGCCTAGTCATCTTGGCCTTGGCCCTGGTGCCTATCGGTGTCTATTGCGTAGCACCGGCCTGGGCCAGAGCGCAACAGTTTTCCCTGGGGACTCGGGCGGATCTTCCCTACCGGGACGACTACCGCTATTTCCTACAACCCTGGAAAACCGGTGATCGCGGGGCGGCACGGTTCGCCACCGAGGTCTTGGAGCAAGTAGAGGCCAATGCCCTGATCTATGCGGACATGACCACGGTCCCTGCCTTGCTCTTTGTCCAGCAACATCGGGGTCTGCGTCCCGATGTGCACGTGGTCAGTGAGAAGATGGCCAGTCCCGGCGCCCCCCACTTCGATGCCGAGTCCATCGCCCATCATCTGGCAGCCAGACCCGTCTATGTTGTGTCCCGCGCAGAGGGTTACTGTCCCCGCTTTGTCCTGGAAAGATACCGTCTGCGGAAGCGGGGCCTGTTGTGGCAGGTTCAAGAGATCTCGACGTGATATCGGTCCTCATACTATTGGGCACCTTCCTGGCCTTGGGGGTGGTGTTTGTCAAACCCAAGTGGGGGTCTTTCCTCATTTGGATGGTCCTGTTCACCTACCCCCACAACTGGTGGTATCGGCACGCTTTCTTGCCCCTAAACATCGGGGTAGACGATGTGTTCTGTATCCTACTCTTTGTCCTGGTCGCGATTCGTCGCAATCTCCTGGGCGGCATTCCCATTCGATTCGGTTATGCGTTCTGGATCATCACCGCCTTCCTGGGGGTAGGGTCCTTTTCCATTCTGTCCGGCGCCTTGGACGCGCCGGCCTTTGAGCGGGTCCACTACCTCAAAGACATTCTCAAGCTCTGCGTCTATTGGGGCCTGTTCTATGCCATCCTTCACAGTATCGACGATCTCAGGGACGTGCGCCGCCAATTTACCCTATTCGCCTTTGCGGCCGTCGCGGGCGCGGTGATCGTCACCCTGCATGGCCTCTTCCCCCAGCGCATGCAGGCCTGGTCCAATCCGCTGCTCTTGGAGATCGAGACCATTACCCGCCGTGCGACCGGCGCCTTCCTCAACGCCAACAATGCGGCCTGTGTGCTGGTCTGCTCCCTGGCGATGGTGGTGACGGCCATCAAGCTCCAGCAGTCCTACGGGTCCAAGCTGTTGCTCTATTCCTTCTGTGGGGTTCTGTTGGTCGGCATCCTGATGACGCAATCGAGATCCGGGCTGTTGACCCTGATGGGCATGCTCACCCTGATGGCGCTGATCGGCCGCAATAAGAGGATCGCCTGGATGATCTTGCTGGCCGGTGTCGTCGTGGGGACCCTGTTCGTGGGCATGCGGCAGGCCGTTCAGCGGCGGGTGGCAACGGTCTATGACCGGGGTGCGGGCGCCTGGGGCAAGAACGTGACGGGTCGTTTCGACACCTGGCAATCCTATTTCGAGACGGCGACGCCCAAGATCTATCTCCTGGGGCAGGGACATCGCGCGGGCATCGTGCGCAACGGCTCGGAAACGCATAGTGCCTACATCGCCACCCTCACCGTCTATGGGATCGGAGGTGTGATCTGGGCGGTGGCCCTCATCCTGGGGTTTGTGCGTAAGCTGATTCAGCGTGAGGAGGTCGAGGATCCCTTGGTCCAAAGCGTCAAGGCCGGCTGCCTCTGGGCCCTGGTGGCCTGGTGCGTCTACGCCCTCAGCGCCGATGCCTTGAGTTCGCAATACCCCCGTGCTCTGCTCTTCTATCTGGTCGTGCTCATCGATCGCACGACGGCCATAGCGAAAGAGGAATCCCAGCGGCTGGAAGAGGAATCCGAGTTCCTGGAGGAGGAACTCGAGGAAGGGACACGGGATGAGAGAGGCGTCATGTACGAACCCGTTGTGTATTAATATAGGGGTGTGCGGAGCACACACGACCGATGGCCTTCCTAAAAAAAGCAATCCTGATCAACGGCGTGGCCTTAGTCTGTTTTGTCATCCGCATGGCGCAGACCGTCCTCTTGTCTCGTTGGCTCGGTCCGGCCTTGATAGGCCAGTACTCTCTGGTCACCTCGGTCCTGATGCTGGCCGCGCAGGTCTGTGCGTTGGGTCTGCCTATCGCCTTCCTCTATCACAGCCAACACGACCCGAAACAGGCCCAATCCTACCAGACGAATTGTATTTGGGCGGGGTCGCTGTTGGGCGTCGTCGGTGGTCTGGCAATCGGCATGCTGGTCTGGCACGGTGAAGGCTATTTTGGGGTAGTGCCCTGGTATGCGTGCCTGGCACTCGGACTCTATGTCCTGTTCATGATTCACGGCGGCATCACCCGAAACAGCCTCCTGCGCAGGGTTCAGGCCAAACGCCTCAGCAGCATGACGCTTCTATCTGCCCTCGGTTCTATCGGCTTGGTCCTGCTCTTGGCGGCGCTGGATAAGTTGACGGTGGGGACGGCGCTGGTGTGCTTTATGGTCATGCAGATGATTCGCATGGGCGTGGGTTGGTTCTGGGTAGGACCTGAGGTCAACTTTCGCATTCGGCCCAGCATGGCGGTGATCAAGACCTTGGGCCGCATGGGGATCCGGCTGGGCCTGGTAGACGTCATGGTGTTGCTCAACGGCACGGTGAGTGTGTTGATCATCAAACATCTGATTCGTGATTTCGACGGCGTGGGTTACTTCAGTCGCGGCATGCAGGTTGCCATGCTGGTGGTGACGGCCAGCCAGGCGGTGTTGCCCTTGCTCTTTAGCCAATGGGCCTCCCTGGCCGAGGACCAGCTCACTCCCCACTTCGAGAAAGTGATGCGCTTTGTCACGACCTTCAGTCTGGGCGTGATTGGGGTGATTCTCCTCTTTGCCAAATGGGCCATTTTAATCCTCTATGGTCCGGAGTTTCTGCCCGCCGTGGTTCCCATGATGATCCTCTTACCTGGGACGGTCCTCTATCTATTGAGCAAGGTCATCATCCAGTTCCTGGGCAGTCGTGGCCACCCCGAGATATCAACGGGCGTGCTCATCTTCGCGGCTGGGGTCAGTGCGGCGTTGAGTTATCTATTTGTCCCCCACTTTGGCATTCGCGGGGCCGCCGCGGCCTCTACCCTGGGAAACCTTGCATTGTTGCTGCTGCTCATGGGCGTGGTGATGCGAAAATTCGGCGTGCATCTCGCCCACTGCCTCTGGCTGACGACCACAGACTGCCGATCCCTGTTAAAGCGGAACACGTAAAATGGAAAAGTCCTCGATCAAGCAGAGCGGCATCCTGTGGCAACTGGCCCGGGCCCAATCGGCAAAGCGCCTGATTCCCAAACGCCTCAAGTATCTGGGGCGTCGCCTGTTGCCCCTGGAGTCCTACGATCCCCAAAGGTGGCTGGCGGAAGATCCCTATGCCGATGTGGAGGAGGTCTCGACCTACCCCGGCAAGGTGGATGTCACGCTGGGTATCCTCAAAGAATTCACCCGCATCCACAGTTTCTATATCGGCGCCTGTCGCGAGTTGGGCGTGCCGTATAAGGTCATAGACATCTCAGGACCCGACTGGTTGAAACAGGTCCGGGAGTCCGGTTGTGAGGCCTTTCTCGTGCGTCCCTCCGGACAGATTACGGTCTGGAAGCAGATGTTTGACGAGCGTCTGAAGATCATTGCGCATGACCTGGACAAGACCATCTTTCCCAGCTATGACGCCATCTGGTTTTACGAGAGCAAGCGCCGCATGCACTATTGGCTCCAGGCTCACGACGTCCCCCATCCCCGCACCTGGGTGTTTTACGATCGACAGGAGGCCTTGACCTTTGCCGATGCAACGCCCTTACCGATCGTCTTCAAGACGGACTTCGGCTCCGGGTCCATGGGCGTGCAGATCCTGACCGAACGCGGTAAACTCAATCGACTGGTGAATCGCTGCTTTCGCAAGGGCATCGTCAAGTCCGGGGGGGACCCCCGAGACCGGCAGTGGGGGTCGGTCCTCTTCCAGGAATTCCTCTCCAACGTGCGCGAGTGGCGCATGATTCGCGTAGGGGAGTCCTACATGGGCTTCCAGAAACTGCGACGCGGCCAGTTTCACAGCGGGTCGCAGCGCTTCCAATACCAGCGTCCGCCGGACCGGCTGCTTAACTGGGTGAGAGAGACGACGGACAAGGGAGATTTTCGCAGCATGGCCCTGGACGTATTCGTGACGGCCGAAGGAGACTATCTGGCCAACGAACTGCAAACGACCTTCGGCCTGCATGTGGACGAGGGGATACCGATGGTGGACGGCGAACCCGGCCGCTTCGTGTACGAACCTCATCCGGAGACATGGCGATTCGAGCCGGGAAACTTCTGCCGCAACAAACTCTGCAACCTGCGGGTCGAGGCCCTGCTCGAACAGCTGGGTGTGAGCACCGAGAACCTGAATCAAACTGACTCATCGGGCTCATCGGGCCCATCGGGCAGTACTGAATCATGACGAAACGGCGCCTGGTCTATTTCGACTTTGTTACCCACTATGGTGGGGCACAGCGCTCCACGGTGACCCTGCTCAAGGCCCTGACGTCCCGCTTTGACGTTCATGTGGTGGACGCCTACGGCGTATCCCAGGAGTACACGCGGGCTCTATTGGCGCAGGACGTGGACGTCACCGTCCTCCAACCGGGCGCCGGCGTTTGCTATATTGGCGCCAATGGGCAGGGGATGAAAAGGGTCCTGAACTTGGTCCGCCAGTTGCCTGCTCTTTGGCATTTGGGAAGGCGGCTCAGGGATAGAGTCGATGCGCTGCAGCCTGACATCCTGCTGACGAACAGCTACAAGGCATTGGCTCTTCTATATGCCTCGGGCATTTATTCACGCTCCCGTGTCGCATTTTACGCCCGGGGCTGGTACCGACGATCCCAAGTACCTCTCCTGGCCCGCTACCTGATCAAGCGCTGTCACTGCATCCTGGCGGTCTCGCCGGCGACGGCCCAGGCGCTGTTGCAATGGCGGGTGCCCCGGCATCGCATCCATGTGGCACCGACCGTCATGGACATGGATCACGTCATGGCCCAAGGCGCTCTAGCGCTTGCCGATCCGCCCCCGCACATGGACCGCTCCAAGCGGATTGTGGTCCCTGCCCAGCTGGTCCCCACCAAGGGACAACACACGGCCCTGGAAGCGGCGCACTTGCTCAAGCAACGCGGCCATGATTTTGTGATGTGGTTGTGTGGTGACGTCAAGATGGGTGTGGCGCCGGGATACCGCCGCCGCCTGGCAAACATGATTGGCGAATATGGCTTGCAGGACCACTGCTATCTGTTGGGCCAGCGCCAGGACCTCCCGGCCCTGGTCTCGCGGGCGGATGTGCTGGTGCTACCCACCCACACGGAGGGATTTCCCCGCACGGTGTGGGAGGCCATGCTCTTGGGGTGTCCGGTGGTTGCGACCCCCGTGGGCGGCATTGTAGATCTCGTCACGGACGGCAAGACCGGCCTGCTCTTCGGGCTGGACGACGAAGTGGCCTTGGCCGCGGCCATCGAAAGAGTGTTCACGGACGGGCCGCTGGCCCGGGAACTGACCACCAACGCCCGCGCCTTTGTGCTCGAACGCTATGGACCCGCCGAGGCCCAGCGGCAAGTTGAGATGGCCCTCTGTGCGGCCTGTTGAGGAGAATGTCATGAGTCTGCCCAAAGCGCTGACATGGCAGAGAGGGGTGGTCGCGGGAATCCTGGGGCTGCTCTTGGTCACGGGCTCGGCGCTGCGGTTTAGCCGGGCGGCCGCCTCCAAACCCTCGGGCGCCCTTCCCGGCGCGCCCGTCACCCGACCACCTGTCACCCAACCCACCATCATCTGGTTTCACAGTGTCAGCAGCAATCCCCTGGAATCGCTCGAGTTGGCCCTGGCCAGCGGCCTGATCACCGACGTCCTGATGCTCTACATGCATCGATTTGACGCCGACTGGCAGACCAGCGACAAGGCGCAGCAGGCCATTCGTCTGGTCAAGGCATCCCCCGCCCGGCTGATTTGGTGCCGTGACCTCTGGCCCTACTATGACCTCCGGGGCGTGAAACCGATGGACATTTACGACCCCAACTACTACCTGCGGGAGATCCGCCACCTGCGCAGCGAAGCCGAAGCCATGGGCGCGGACGCGGTCGCCTTGGACATCGAGCCCTACGGGGCGTCGCCCATGAAGCAGGTGTTCAAGAGCGCGAAGGGCAGGGCCGCCGTCAAACGACCTGCCCTCCGCGAAACCATACGACGCGTCCTGGAACAGGCCGAGAAAGTGGATTATCTCTTGCCGGGCGGCAGCACCGAGAAGAGTCACCCCTACAACATCCTGAGCGCACTCGGCGAGAATCGTATTGCCGAGAGCACCTACTACAACCGCTTGGCCCGTCTGAAGAGGGTGCACTATCCCTTCGAGATCTTCGGCGCCTATGTCAATGTGCAGAGCTACAATCCCAGGTCGCCGACCTTGCCTTTCTTTCGAGTCTCGGATCTCTTCGAACTCTCCGGGATGTGGTCCCATCGCAAAGGGGTGTTTCTGTATACCGACGGCAAGAGTGCCACGGCGACAGCACAGACACTGAATGACTACGTTCAGCAGGTCGTCATGAAACGCGCACAGCCGGACGCGGCCCATGGGACCGTCCCGACCCGGCAACGGAACAGAGAGGACAGATAGGCGATGCGACTATTGACGACCAACCAGATCCATTGCCTGTCCTGCCGGGGCATGCACTACAACGCCAGCGACGCCATCATCACCTGGGACTATCTGTCCCGGTACACGGAGTACTGTGACGAAGTCACCGTCTTGGTAAGAAGCCGGGAAGTGGAGAGCGTGGATCCGGCGTTGCCTCGCATCGACGGACCCGGTGTCCGGATCCAAGCGCTGCCCGACCCTCTATCACCCTGGGCGGCAATCCTGAGCCTGCCCACCTTCGTCCGCCGTATTCGGCAGGCGCTGCGCCTTGCGGACGCCTACACTCTCAAGCTGCCAGATGCATTGGCCACTCTGGTCGGCTTGATCCTGTGGATGACACGGCGACCCTATGCCGTCGAGGTGGTGGCCGATTGCCGGCAGGGCATCCTACTGGCGAAGGGCCACCTGCCCTGGGTTCGGTTTTATGCGGGGTTCTTCGACGCCCTGACCAGGTTCCTGGTGAAGAGAGCGTCATCAGCCAGCTATGTCAGTGACTATCTCAGGCGACGCTACCCCTTGCCTTCGCCGGAGAGACAGTGGTGTTTTTCTTCCCTCGAGCTAACACCCGACCTCATGGGCAGTTGCCGAGGACTCGAGTTCTTCTCAGGACGACCGATCAAACTCATCGCGACGGGGCGACAGTCCCCCGAAAAGGGACACCTCACCCTGATCCAGGCCTTCCGAGAGATCGTGGCCCAGGCCGAGCGACCGGTCGAATTGCACCTGCTGGGTGACGGTCCCGAGCGTCTCCGTTTGCAACGCCAAGCCGACGATCTGGGGATCCACGACCAGGTGTTCTTCTGGGGCAAGATTCCCCGCGGGCCTGAGCTTCTCAGTCACCTCGATGGGGCCCACTTGTATGTGTTGCCCTCGCTGACCGAGGGCATGGGACGCGGGCTCATCGAAGCCATGGGCCGCGGCCTGCCCTGCGTGGCCTCGGCGGTGGGGGGGGTGCCCGAGTATCTCGACAGCCCCTGGCTCGTCCCACCGGCCGATCCGCTTGCCCTGGCCCATAAGGTGCTCGCAGTGATCAGGGAGCCGAGCACCTTGGCCCGCATGTCCCGGGAGAATTTCGACCGGGCCCAAGCCTTTACCCCCCAACGGATCAAGGCGAAGAAGGATGCCTTCTGGTCCGCGGCGCTGACACCCCGCGCAGGAGCCCCGCGTAGCCCTCACCCCCCCACAGGTCGCCACCCGCTCGTCTCATGCGAATAATGCACATCACCCGGGCCACCCTGATGGTGTGCCAATTCATGATTCCCCTGATCAAGGAGCAGCAGCGCCGAGGTCACAACGTACTCGTCTGTGGTTCCGACGATGAGGACGTCGAGACCCTGCTCGATCAAGGGATGGATGTGTGTGTGCATACGCTGCAACGCAGCCTGAACCCCTGGACGATCATGAAGGCGATTCGGGTCATCAGGGGACATCTCAAGGAGCACGCGACCGAGGTCGTGGTCTGTCACAGTCCCCTGGGAGCGGGGGTCGGACGCATCGCCGCCTGGGTCGCAGGCGTGCCGCATGTCCTCTACTTTGCCCATGGCCTGCCCTGTGCCCCCGGCCAAAACAGGATCAAATGGATCCTCTGGTTCGTCCTCGAGAAGCTGCTGGCCAGAATCACGACGGGACTGATCGTGATGAATCGCTATGACCAGGCCCTGGGTGAAAAGCGGATCATGCGCAGCCCTAGTCGGGTCTTTCGCGTGCCCGGCATGGGCATCTGCCTGAACACGTATCACCAGACGGGCAGTGCCGACGAGCGGCGGGCCCTCGAGGAAGAACTGGCGATCCCTGCGGGCAGCAAGATCGTCCTCTGCATCGCCTACCTCATCCCGGAGAAGGGAATCTATGTCTATTTTCAGGCCGCCCGGAAGGTCTGCCTACGACGCTCGGATGTCCATTTTCTCATCGCCGGCGACGGCCCCCAACAACAGGCCCTGACGACCACCGTGCATGTCACGCAGATGTCCAGGCGTTTCAGCGTGCTGGGCTGGCGGACGGACGTGGACCGTCTGATGCGCTGCGCCGAGCTCTTTGTGTTGCCGACTCACTATTTCGAAGGTCTGCCCGTCTCGATCCTGGAGGCGATGGCCTGTGGCAAGCCCGTCATCGCCACCCGCCATCGCGGCTGTGAAGATGCCGTGGTGGATCAGGAGACGGGGTATCTCATCCCGACCAAGGATCCGACCCAATTGGCCAAACGAATGGCCGAACTGTTGGACGACGAGGCGCTCCGGAGCCGCATGGGCAGGGCGGGACGGCAACGCGTGGAAGCCGGCTTTGAGCAGAGACACTGCACACAGGTGATTGCGGACGTGATTGACAGGGCCTGCACGCCATGACCAAACGAATCTTCGACTTCGGGGCCAGTGGGACGCTGCTGTTGGGACTATCGCCCCTTTTGATCGTCATCGCCACGCTGATTCGCCTGACCAGCAAGGGCCCGGCGATCTTCGTACAGGAACGAGCCGGCCTGGGCGGAAGAGCCTTTAGGTTTTACAAGTACCGGACCATGACCCTGGAGGCGGACCCCTATGGCGCCAGCCCAAAATCGGGCGACGACCCCCGGCTCACGTCCTTCGGCCGTTTCCTCCGGGAAACCTCTCTCGATGAACTACCGCAATTGTTCAACATCCTCAAGGGGGACATGACCCTCGTGGGCCCGCGTCCGCTCTACGTGGCGCAGATCGCGGAATGGACGCCGCACCAGCGCCGGCGCTTGGAGGTCAAACCCGGTCTGACCGGACTCGCCCAGACCTCCGGCCGCGGCGAGTTGACCCGAGAGGCCAAATTGGCTCTCGACGTCCGCTATGTCGAAAGGGCCAACTGGCGGCTGGACCTCAAGATCATCATAGCCACGGTACGGCAGGTCTTCGGCGGAAAAGCGATCTACGAGCAACGCTACTCCGAAACGGAAACTACGCGTGGAGGCCGATTGGCAAGGAAGTGATCAGTAATCAGTGATCGAGTAATTCACCAAGCCCGTCAACACTTGGCAGATGATCTTGATTGGTGATTCGATAGGCCCCTCAAGAAGCAGTGATCTAACTCCCCCCACACCTCCCTCTGCCCGTCAAGCGGAGCAGCCACCTCTCCCTCACCATCCAGCCCACCTCAGTTCCCCTCCTCAGGACCGCGCCAACAACCCTTAGTCCTATAAAATCGATGACACCACCCCTGTCATCAAACAAAAGCACCCGCACCTCCCTCGAGAAAAGCCGGTCGGAGCGATCGAAGGGGTTTCGGGCGGGCCAGAGATCTGCTACACTGGTGCTTCGTCTAAAAGTGGGTCGCGCCAGAGCACCTAATCGTTCATGGCCGGCCGTTTGGTTCGGGAAGACTGGCATACGGATTTTCGGCGCAGGGTCTACGAAGACCGAGCGGACCGAACCGGCTATGAGCGGGGATTGGTATGATCAGGCCGGCAAATAGAGCGCCGTTGTTTCTGGTTTCTGGGTGGATATTGATGGTGTGCCTGTGCAGTCTGGGACAGGCACGGCTCCTGGAGGACCGACTCGCGCGCAGGCGCCCCAAGGCGAGGCTCGCCTCGCCGCCAACCGCCACGGTCGGCACGCGGTTCATTAATCCCTTCAAGCTGGGCAAGCATGGCTATGGGTTCAGCCTCTCCGAGAAGAACGGAATCCTCTACACGGCACGAGGTGGCCACATCGACATCGCGCATTTTCGCAAGGTCGCCGATTGGACCGCTTATCTGACCAGCCAGGTGTACAAGGCGTTGATGCAGGGCGACACTCAGCTCACCTACCGTCTCTGGGAGCCTTCCCGCTACTACCTTACACTCAGCTATCCGAGCCACTGGCAACGACTCGCCCCGGCGAAAAAAGACAAACTCGCCCAGAAGATGGCCATCAGTCTCGGCCAGCACATGGCCTACACGGCATCCACTTGGCATGAGATGCTCACCTGGTTTGGATACCGAGGGATCGTCGTGTGGCCTGAATTCCAGTCGGCCTTCACCTGGGAAGACAACTACTCAAACCTGTTGGGTGCCTGCATAGCTGGTTTTGCGCTCAAGAATCCGCAGCTTTCCTATTCCGAGGCAGTCACCCGGTACCTGAATCAGGCCCTCGAACACCTGGGGGGCCAACCCCGGCGCGTGGGTCGAAAGGCCAGCGCCGCCATGCGCGGTGTCTGGTTCAAAGGCGATCTCATGTTCTTGAGTGTCTACCGACGTCACTTCGACATTGGTGACGGCGACGGTCACGTCTCACCCTGGCTCGTGACTTGTTTGCCGGAAGTGCCCCCCGCGCGACCTTTCTCTTTGCCGGTTCCGAATGTGGACGTCTTGGCCGACAACGGCTTTCATTTTACACTGGAGATTGAGCCCCGGGAGGCCGTCATCAAAGGCAGGATCCTCAGAGCGGCCTACCAGGGATCCCCAACCACCGGCACACGCATCGACCCGGCCCGCCATTTCGCAAACATCATGAAGGCCGTTCGCGCCAAAGGCATCGCCAAATACGGACAGGACGTTGAAGTAGCCTACTGGGGCAAGAACAAGCGACCCGAATCCTTCGCCCATACCCCGTGAACCGACTCCCCGGCCGCAATGGCCAGCACAGTGGCGCAGATGGCCTTCGAGACGGAGGCCACGCGGCGCGAATCGGTCTTACTGCTGTTGCCCCGCTCGACTTCCATGACGATGTAGCCCTTGCGTATGACGACCGCGGCAA
>JADFMM010000089.1 GCA_022563885.1 Planctomycetota bacterium
GTTTCATGTCAGGGGCCCATGGTAATCCGCTCGACCGTGAGTTTAAGAAAAAATTAGGCTCCTAGGGGCACACGTGGGGCGCGCAAGTCACTTTGAGACAGAATAGAGTCATTCCGTGAGTGATTCAGCCACGCGGCTTCGACTCATAGATAGAAGTGCGTAAAAAAGGAGCAGAGACTCAACTCCCTGGTCTCGGCTGCACGCCCTAAGGAACCGTCAAGAAATAACTTCCGCATTTGAATGCCCATTTGCACCCCATCTTTGACCGCTTCTCAATCGCGAAATCCGCGACGTAGAACAGCTACGTCTGTGGTTCCGCTCAATCGGGCGCGACCCAATATGGGGCACACTTGGACCCCAAATTGTCCAACTTATTTCTTGCCGATCCCTTTCGGTTCGATGAGACATTTAACCAAAATGGCCTGGTTCATATGTCCCACGCAGTACTGTTCATGGATCCGCTCGATACGCGTCCATAATTTCTCGGGTTGCCGGGCGGGCACGGAGTAAAAGGTAAACAGATAGCCGTCCTCCCACTGGGCGGCGGCCATTACTCTGAATGAGTTGGTCCAAATACAGACGCATCAGGCGGTCAGGGTATACCTGAAGTGAATAAGCGGCACCCTCCATGATCTTGTAGACATCCGAGTCATTGAAGTAAATTCCCTCGAATTCACCCGAGCGCAGACCGGCCGCTTTTTCGAAGTTCGCGATGCGGCCGGTGTCCTCGCATTGACCGAAGGTATAGGGCAGGGTGACCTTGCGATTCGTCTCCAGCCGCGGCGTCCAGAAGGCATCATCGACGTGAACATGGTTGAAGGGAACTGGCTTGATGAAGTAATCGCCTTTCAGGGACTCCGTCTGTTCGGCGCCCCAACAGCAGGCAACGAAAAAGAGTGCAAAGACTGCTTTCAAGGCTAGCGGCAGCTTATTCATGGTGTGTCCTCATCGGTCAATAAGCGATCATGGTCGACCTTATGTAGCCAATAAGTGGGCTCGTAATTGAAATCTTCACGTCATTCATAAACCTTTGTGATGGAATCTGCAAGTAGGCAGCCACCGAATTGATGTGCCCGCCCCAGGACCCCCCAGTGCGGAGTTCCTGGAACTGCAATTCTGCGAGTAGAGGCAGAAAGGTTCCATCGGCAAAAAAAATTCCAAACGGCTTGAGTCCAGCGAATCTACTCTGTATGATTTATGAGTGAGATGCCTGGTAGGCATGTTATGCCAGGCAAAATGTTCGAGTTTATCGGTCAAGGTGAGTCCATGAGAACGCTTCTGTTATTCCTGCTGATTCCTTGCATGTCTCTGTGTGGCTCCGGTTGTGCCCTCGCTCTGGTTGGAGCAGGGGCTGCTGGTACCGTGGCTTACATCAAGGGGGATTTTGAATCGGTCGAACCCTACACCGTCAATGAGGTCTTCGTAGCCGCCCAGGCGGCCCTCGCCGACCTGGGTATTGCCCGTATAAACGATGAAAAGGATGCGCTGTCCGCTCAAATTACCGCACGGGATGCAGCGGACAAGAAGGTGTCGGTGCGTATCAAGTATCTCACGGATGCGACTTCAGAATTGTCCATCCGTGTTTCAGTATTTGGCGACGAGTCAAAATCAAAGAAGATTTATCTCAAGATTCGCGAATACCTGCACAAAGACACCTGATCGCTTTGTGTTACAAGATCGCAAGAACTTGAAATTCCTTCCAGATAATGTCACGGAATTGCCATAAGGTAGTATTTCATCAGAAGTTATCTGCGTTTTTCTCCGTGCCTTTGCCTCTGTGAGAGACATCATTGGTTCCGGCCAAAGGCCGGGCTGTGAACTAGGATGACACGAACGCTGTTGCGGTTTGTGGGATTATGGCTTGCCCCACTGCAAGGGCATGCAGCCGAATTCTACGTGGATCCGGTGAACGGTAGCCCTGCGGGTGACGGCAGCGCGGACCGACCCTGGCGACCGATCCAAGAGGTCTTTGACGCCGGGTGGGTGGAATCACGGCAGTGGGCCCAACGGCCCTACACACGGCAGAGCGAACTCGTGACCAAGAATGTTGGGGCCCCCGTGCACGCGGGTGACACGATCTGGCTTCGGTCGGGGTACCGGCGATCTGTTGATCGACGGGTATTACAACCAGGATGACATCACCCTGGCAGCCGAGGTGGGACACGACCCACGACTCTCGTCATTGCGCATTTCTCTGTGTCATCAGTTTGAATACTTCCTGGTGACACGAGCAGCAGCGCCACTGTTCGGGCTCGACCCGGGCGGCTCGCCACCAGCGGGGAATCCAAATCCCCAGCGTGACAATCGTCATGAGCACATGCGGCGCATGTCGTACCACCCGGCGTTTCACGGTCACCTGCTTGGTGCAGCGCCCACAGTACCCGTCACGATGTTCGAATTTGAGCCAGCCGTTCATTGCATGGATGATGGAAGGATAACGTGTTCTCAGATCTTGACAAAGATCTTCTGCCTGGCCATCCACCAGAGAATGACCCAGTACACCAGCAGTACGCATGCGCCGCTGTATAGCGGCTGGTAGTTTTTCCCGAAGGTCTCAAAAACATGCTCGCCGAAATGGATGCTGAAGGAGCTGCGAATAAAACCATCCCAGAGATGGGCGATGCAATATGCGAATATGGAGTTCATGCCGAACACCCGCAGCCAATACGCCCATTTTTGCCATCCTCCGACATCCATCAGAGCATAGAGCCAGGCCAACAATAGAAAGCACCAGCCGCCGCTGAAGAGGGTCCAGGAGGGGGTCCAGATCCGTTTGACCGACGGACAAATGCCCAGGGCGTTGAGTGACCATCCGGCTGCCAGTCCCAGCGCCCCGGCACAGAGCAGCCAGCGGACTTTGTGCCATGAGGACCGGTCGCCGCGAAGAACGCTTCCCGCCAGCAGGCCCAGGATCATGGTGGCCAGCGTGGGGATGAAGCTGAGTGTGGCATAGCCCCCGCCATTGTGGGTGAACGGGCGTATGCTAGGAAACAGGTTCAGAAACCAGGCATCGAAGGCCCAGGCCAAGTTGCTGTTCTTGTTCCAATGCGCCGAGAACCCGGTCATCAGATGCGGCCAATCCGCGGACACACCGACTGCGCCATAGTCAAAACCTTCGCCCGGCAAGGGATAGAGGGCGAATGCCACCCAATACCCCACCAGGATGACACTCAACGCGATCCACTGAGTACGCGTGGATCGCTGCCCCAGCCAGAATAATACCCCATACCCCAACCCGATCTGCGTCAACGTGTCTTCAAAGGTAAACCGCGTCTGCGACGAGTGCACGGAGCGCAGGAAGATTCCCAGACTGATCAGAATCAGGGCGCGAATCCAGGCGTGCCGGGCCATTTGTCCGGGCGACTGCCCCTTGCTCAGACGGCTGGCCAGCGAAAACGGCAGGGCCACGCCCACCATGAATGAGAAGGAGGGTTGTATCAAGTCGTGCAGTGAGCAGCCAATCCAGGCCACATGGCTCTGATGAAAGCCCAAGAAGCCCCAGACGACGCTCTCCGGAAACGCGCCCGCCATGCGTCCGAGATGCAGAACCTCCGCCATCATCAAGAACATGACAATGCCTCGGTACGCATCTAAGGATCCTAGACGCTGCAACTGAGGCCGATCGGTCATGGTCGCTTCCTGGGTCCCGGAAAGAGCATGTGACGTCATAACAGCCTCCGCAATTCATCGATATTCGATTCAATGAGAGTCCAACACAATCGATTCGCAAGAATCGACATTCGAAAGATTACCGAGGTAAACGGACCCTGTCCAGCCATGGGCACGACGAAACTGATCACTTGACATCAAGCCAAACATTGTATTATAACCGCTAGGTTCTTTCTGAAGACTCCATCGTTGGCCCGAGAGCGAGGCATTTTTACGCCTGGCAAAGACGGCGAAGCAGGCGATGTTTTTTCTATCGTCGATGCTAGCCGGGTGCAGCCAGGGGAAAAAAGGGCCGCTCGAAGCCAGATCGAGTTTTCAGACAGAGCCTGACATCTGAAAGGGCCCCACCACCCAGGTGGATCGCCGAACTATGATCAAGGCTAGGAGTGTTCTCTCATGACGAAAGTGGCTATTGCTCTTGTTGCAGTCGTATTGTTGATTTCCGGGTGCGGTGGCCTCGGTTTCCTCGGCGGTGGCTCAAAGGCCAGGGATCTCTTCAACGGGGAAAACCTGGATGGTTGGGTAATTGAGAACGATGGGCAATTCTCGGTGCGCGACGGTCTTCTGATCCTCGACAGAGGCACGGGTTGGCTGCGCAGCGAGGAGGCCTTCAGCGATTTTTGCCTGGAAATGGATTTTCGCTTCCTGGAGGAAAAGGCAAACAGCGGTATTTTCGTCCGGACGAAGTCCACGAGCAAGGAGGAAGGCGGTTGGCCGGACAACGGTTATCAGATTCAGTGCATGGACATCATCGATGGCACCTATCCCCTGGCGACCATGATTCCCTATGGTGCGCCAGAGTTCAAGCATGAGTCGGATCTTGCAGCGCTGGCCAAGGCCTATCGTAAAACTGGAGAATGGAATCACTACAAGATTACCTGTGAGGGCGAGACTCTCCGTGTCGAACTCAATGGGGTGTTGATTACCACGGCGACCGATATCAAGAACCTGTCGGGCCACGTCGGGATCCAGGGAGAGAACGGGCAACTCGAGTTCCGCAATATCTGCATCACAGAACTCGATTGACGGCAGTACGTTCTTCCTTCTGCCCTTGTCTACAGGGAGCCGAGTGAACCCGTCTGGCTGACTGGACCTGTGTTGCCTCTGTTTGGTCCGAAGCAATGGGGTCAGCCCTGGAATTAGTAGTTTTCCGATTGCAATAGCTGGCCCAGCCCTGTATCCTGCACGTCATGGCCCGCCCACTCCGTATAGAATTCACAGGTGCAGTTTACCATGTGACCATTCGTGGAAACCAAAGGAGAGGTATATTCCTCTCGACGCAGGATCGTGAACGCTTTCTCTTCAAACTCGAAGAAAGCGTGCAGCGCTACGATGTACGAGTCTACCTCTTCTGCCTGATGACAAATCATGTTCATTTGGTCGTCGAGACACCGCGGGGTAATTTGGGGAAGTTTATGCATCGCCTGCAGACCGCGTATACCGTTTATTTTAATCGGCGGCACAAGGAGAGTGGGCATCTCATGCAAGGCCGGTATGGGGCCACCTTGGTCGATACCGATGAGTATATTCTCAAGCTCAGCCGATATGTGCACTTGAATCCCGTCTATATCGGTGCCTATCGCAAGAAAACTACGAAGGAGCGTATAGATATCTTGCGGCAGTATCGTTGGAGTAGTTACCGCAGCTATATAGGAAAGGTGAAGCCCTTGAGCTTTGTCAGCTATGCTCCCGTTCTAACCATGATGGGTCGAACGAAACGCAAGCAGCCCTCGACTTATCGCCGATTTGTTGAATCGGGCATAGCGGACATTGATTCTGCGTTTGTCGAGAGCAAACGACGGTCTCGTCTCTGTCTTGGCTCGGAGGCCTTCCATGACAAAATTGATGCCATGTATCGAACGCTCATCGAAGGGGTCGAGTCCAAGGAAGATGTTTCTTTTCGCCGCGAGGGAGGCGCGTATTCGGTGGACGCAGTAATGAAGCGTGTCAGTGAGGTACTCGGTATTGATCCCACTGAATTACTGTCTCGGCGACGGGACTCGCTAGCGCGACCCCTTGCAGCCCAGGCGTTATGTGATCATGCCGGGCTGACACAGCGGGAGGTCGCCAACGTCTTCAATCTATCCAGCGGGGGGGCCATCAGCAAACAACTCGCCAGACTCAGTGGGTTGTCGAAGAAAGATAAGTCCATAGAGAAGACTCAGAAGGGCATTGCTCGCCGATTGCGGGCCATGCATTAACTACTAGTTCAAAGGCTGGCCCTATTACGGCCCGCTATTACGGCCCCCAAATGTTGAAGGATCTGATGCCATATGAGCCAGTTGGCTGACAACTGGCATAACATCGGGCTTCAATTCGACGCCGCTACGTGTCGCGATTGAGCCCGCCCGTTCTCCGTTGCAGCCAATGAAAGGAGAGGCA
The DNA here is from genome assembly GCA_022563885.1 of Planctomycetota bacterium. GTDB lineage: Bacteria > Planctomycetota > Phycisphaerae > Sedimentisphaerales > Anaerobacaceae > JAIPFM01. Next base: position 6,052 of record JADFMM010000089.1, read on the forward strand.
GTATGAAAAGATTGTGGTTATGTGTGAGCATATTAGTCTGCCATATGGCGGTCGTAGCGGAGGAAGCAGATAATCCGGCAAGGACCGGGGATCAGAAGGAAAAATCAGAACCCGCACGAATCTACCCAAAGCCTACTTTTGAACCAATGGCTTTTGAGCAATACAAGACCGCCTACCCGAACATTCCGGGCCTCGCCTGTGGTCTGGAGAAACAATTCGACACCTTCATGCACGTTTATGGCGTCACCTTCGCGGCCATGCCCAACACCCCGGTGCCGGAACTCATTCATGCGGGGAAGGTCCTTGCCCAATTGATGGACAGCGATCAGGATTTCGTTCCCGATGACCCGAAGATTTACGACTTTCACCTTCGCGACCAGGACGGCAAGCGCGTGATCGTCATCCTTGTCGACAACAAGGCGTTTGACAACAAGTTTTCCCAGGATAAACGGGCTGAGCGCGTCTGGATGAACCAGGCGCTCCGGCCGGGCCACTCCGGGGTCGGCCACTCCAGGGACGGCGAATTTGACGTTTCGGTCGAAGAACTCTTCCACCGCGTTGGCAATGCCTATCAGCAGATCTACTGGGATGACTTCGGCACACCGGAAGAAGAGGAACCGGAACGCTCCTCAACCCTCTCGCGGGCACTGGACAAGGCGCGGGGCATGGATCGGACCGTCAAACCGGTCGGAGGCAAATGGGTCTACCCCAAGGGCGCCTGGTATACCTATGGCGCCGTTGGCTGCAAATGGGAGTGTCAGATAGGTGAATACTTCTGGATGGCGTGGAGCACCAACGTCGGTTATCACGAGCTGCTGACGCGTGCCAGGGATGTGCCCAAAGAAGAAGGCAAGCCCGGCGGCTGGGCCGAGAATTGCAGCGACGAATGGAAACCCGCCAATCGGGCGGAGTTCAAGAAGATCGACAAAGCCTTGTACGCCTTGCTCAACGAGCGCGGGTACAAGCTCCCCTCCACCATCCCCTTCGGCGAGTATGGCGGTAACCGAGTTAAGTATCATGGTTACGAAGTCGAAGTGAGGCGCAACGGGGCCAAAAGCAGGTTCTTCATCAACCGGAAGCAGCATCCAGATTTCACTTTTAAGCGAGGCAATACGTATTACTTCGATCAATCACTCAAATCCAATGCCGGCCATGCTTTCAAATTCTCCGCCGCGGGGAAGAGGACGCGCCGCGGCAAACTTGAGTATTCCTATGGAGTTACCACCAGAGGCCGTCCAGGATCAAGAGGGTCATATACAAAGATTACCGTCGCTGCAGATGCGCCTGATAAACTCTATTACTATTGCGAAAGCCACCCCGGCATGACGGGTGAATCGGTCATTACTATTGTGAACTCCGGCAAGAATTAACCAGGAGCAATACGTGCAATCAGATGAAGGAATTGCAGAACAACACCTTGGAGCGTACGCGATAAATCGCGCCGCTCAAGGCTGACGGTCGGTAGAAAAATATACCAGAACATAAATCACTATCGCTAGTCAGTCTCGGGAAGCTCTCAAAGCCCGCTGATACACTAGTCAGCACCAACATGGTCAGGGGTCAATGCTTACATACCTCCAGGGCTGTTGCTCGATGGACCGCAGGGAATTAACCCCGACCTCTATTGTCCCAATAGATGCGTGGGCTCGGGTTTCAGTGCTGAAAATCGCGAGCGCGTTGGTCTTTTACGCAGCTATCATCGGTGGGAACCGGATCGCCGAATTGATCAACCAGGTGCGTGAATAAGACACTCTAACAAAACCGTCGTGTCGGCCCGAGGTCGAGCGAAGCGGCCCTTTGCAAGGCGGCCGAAGCAGGCGATGTGAGCATCGTAGATGGAGGCCAACGCGGCAGAGGGCCACTGCAGCCGACCGAAGCCAGCAGGGTTTTGTTAGAGTGTCTAACCGCAGAGGACGCAGAGGCCACTGAGGCACTATCGCGGCAGCTATCCTCTTTCTTTTCTCTGTGCCCTCGGTTTCCTCTGTGGTTCAAATCTTTTTTGGTTCCGGCCGGAGGCCGGGCTGTGACCTCTGTGCCCTTTGTGGTAGAACAACCCACGTACGATTCGACTTCACAACCTAAGGAAACAAACCATGACAAGAACAGCGTATGGCTTATTAATGGCACTGCTCACCCTGAACTCAGTCATCGCAGCAGGCTTGGAGGACCTTAAGCCCATAACCGACTGGGAACCTTGCGCCGCCGGCGTGTGGCGGGGGACTATTGGCGACATGAAGGAGGAGGTGCGCTACACGGATCTTGCGGCTCAGTCTCCACGCTTGGAGGCCCTGCAGGCCTTGCCCTCGGCCAAGTTTCCCTTTGCCGCGGGGACCATACGTTTTCTGCAGACGGACCGACAGGAGATCATGGTGCGCATCCCCACGGACGCCGATGAAAAACTCTACGGCTTCGGGCTGCAATACGACGGCTTGCGCAAGAGTGGCAAGATACTAAACCTCAACGTGGATCACTGGGCCAAAGGGGGCGGACGTACCCACGCGCCCGTGCCCTTTTACCTGTCCAGCGCTGGCTATGGCATCTTTTTCAATACGGCCCGCTTCCTGAAGGTCTATGCCCAGATCGGCAACCGCAAGGATTCGCCCCACAATCCTTTGCCAGTAGATCGCAATCCCATGCCCGACGAGAAGCAACCGGGCCGCTGGCAGGCAAGACCGGCCGGCGACGCGGTCGAGGCTCGGATTCAGGGACGCGGCATGGAGGTGCTGGTGTTTTCCGGCAGTTCGTTGTTGGAGATCGTGCAGCGCTACAACCTCTATTGCGGGGGTGGGGCCTTGCCGCCCCTCTGGGGACTGGGTTTTTGGCACCGAGTACCCGCCAGGTTCAGCGCAGACCAAACCCGCGCGGAGATCGAAGAGTTCGCACGGCGGAACTTTCCCTTGGACGTCATCGGCCTGGAGCCAGGCTGGATGACCAAATCCTATCCCTGTACCTTCGAGTGGAACAGGCGACGCTTTCCGGATCCGTCTGGATTTACCCGCGAATTGCTTGACAAGGGTGTTCGTCTAAACCTCTGGGAGAATCCCTATATCTCGCCGGCGGCTCGTCTCTACAAGCCGATGTACGCGCTCTCTGGATCTCATATGGTCTGGCTGGGCCTGGTGCCCGACTACACCCTGCCTGCGGCCCGCAAGCTCCTGACCGAGCAGCACGCTCAGGATCACATCGCCATCGGCATCAGTGGTTACAAGATCGACGAGGTGGATGGCTATGATTTCTGGCTCTGGCCCGATCACGCCACCTTCCCCTCGGGGACTTCGGGTGAGACCATGCGGCAGACCTATGGTCTGCTCATGCAACGCATGCTCTACCAGGATCTCTTTCAGAAACGTAATGTGCGCACCTACGGCCTGGTCCGGGCCAGTAACGGAGCGGCGTCCGGCTATCCCTTTGCCATCTACAGTGACTCCTACAGCCACGCCCAGTATATCACCGGCCTTTCGGCCGCCAGTCTCTGCGGCATCCTCTGGGCCCCGGAGACGCGGAGTGCCCGTAACGGGCGAGAATGGCTCAACCGGATTCAGACCAGTTGCTTCTCGCCCCTGGCCATGCTCAATGCCTGGGCCTCGGCCAAGAAGCCCTGGAGTTATCCCGAAGTGACGGATGCCGTGCGCAAAAGTGTGGAACTGCGTCTGCGTCTGTTGCCCTATCTGTATACCGCCTTTGCCGACTACGCCTTCAAGGGCGTTCCTCCCATGCGGGCCATGATCCTCGAAAGCGGGGGAGCCTCTGCCGATCAGGGCACCGCGATCCGGGGCCGACTCGACGGCGAGGCCAATCCCTATGCCCAGGCTCGGACCGTAGAACGCAACGACCAATTCATGTTTGGCCCTTCCATCATGGTGGCCCCATTCTATGAGAAGTATGCCACCGAACGACAGGTGCAACTCCCGGCAGGGGACTGGTATGACTTCTACACGGGACGTCACGTGGGCGGCCGCCAGAAGAACATCACCATCAGCGCCGCGCAAACTGGCGATCGCATGCCGCTCTTCGTCAAACGGGGCGCGGTGATTCCGCTCCTAGCCCGCACCATATCGAATACGGACCAGGCCTACGGCTGTGAACTGGAACTGCGTCTCTACGGCAGTACCAAGGGAAGCTACGAACTCTATGAAGACGATGGCAAGAGCTTCGATTACATGAAAGGAAACTATTCCCTGCGCAAGATAGAGGTGCGGAAGACCCAGTCGGGTGAGTTTACCTATACCGAGGAGCGCATTCCCTCGGATGGTCCCTCGATGTTCGGCAAGATAAAGACACTGAAGGTCATGGGAGCCCAGTAGTCACGCAAGGTAGAGGCAGAGGACTCATTCGGCAGATAACAGAGCACATCAACATGAAATGGACAACCGGAACGGGAGCCCGAATAGGGGCCGAACCTTGAAACACGCATGGTTGCTTGTCATCGTGACGATCTCTGCTCGGGTCAGCGTTGCCGACGTCTATGTTGAAGCGATTCCCGCGGATCTGGTTGTTCCGCCAGCGACTCAGGGCGAGCCTACGCCCGGCACGCGAGTTCGTCAGTTCAACCGGGGCTATGAGAGAAGCGATGTATATCATCTCCTCTATTTGCCCACGGATTGGCAAGAGGGGAAGACCTATCCCGTGATCGTGGAATACGCGGGCAACAAATACAAAAGCAGCATGGGAACGGTTGAGGGAAGCAGTCTGGGATACGGGATTTCAGGCGGCAAGGGTGTTATCTGGGTGTGCATGCCCTTTGTGGACAAGAAGAAAAAACGCAATGCCGTCACCTGGTGGGGAGACATCGATGCCACCGTAGCGTATTGCAAAAGCGCGGTTCGGCGCATCTGTCAAGAATATGGCGGGGATCCCAATGCCATCATACTGGCCGGATTCTCCCGCGGGGCCATCGCCTGTAACTACATTGGACTGCGAGATGATGAGATCGCTTCTCTGTGGTGCGGTTTCATATGTCACAGCCATTACGATGGCGTACTGGACGCCTGGCCCTATGCGGACAAGGATCCCGACTCTGCCTTGGCCCGTCTGAAACGCTTGGGCAATAGACCTCAGCTTATCAGCGACGGGAGTGAAAGACTTGTCGCGGCAACCCGGACCTATCTCGAAGAGGTCTACCCCTCGGGCAATTTTACCTTCCTGACCGGAGGCTTCAGAGAACATACTGACACGTGGGTTCTCCGGGACATACCAGCCCGGCAGGCGATTCGTGATTGGTTCCACAGAGTTACGGGCACTGCAGCCAAGGGCCTGGAAGTCTATAACAGCGTTCGATGATTTGGAAAAACCACGGAATAGGTACTATCTCGCGTGCGTTTTATGAAGCAACGGTATAGGATGAATAGGCTCATTCAACTTCTGACCTCGTAATATCCATCACCTCCAAATGCCGGTCACCGCGAGGAATTTTTACCGATATCTTGTCTCCTACCGCGTGTCCAAGAATAGAACGTCCTACTGGTGAGTCAACTGAAATACTTCCTGTACTAAAATCAGCCTCATCAGAACCAAGTAACTGATAGGTCACCTTTTCTTCAGTGTCTAAATCCAACAGAGACACAATAGTCCCAAACACCGCCCGATCGCATTTAACTTTTGTGCAATCAATGACGTCTGCCCGGCTCAGTATTCCCTTCAATTCACCAATCCGCCCTACTATAAATCCCTGCCGTTGACGCCCGTAAGTATACGCAGCGTTTTCCTTTAAATCGCCATCTTCACGTGCTGCCGCAACCGTTTTCCTAACTTCAGGCAGTTCCTCTTTCTCAAGCCGGTTTAATTCTTCCTTAAGTTTGTTGTAGCCAGTTCTTGAGATGGGTACAGGGTCAACCATCGCGATATACCTCCATGTATTAAATAGTCTCTTGCTTAACCAAAACACTGCTCACTTGGTTCTGTCCTTTTCTTTTCGATTCATAGAAGGTCGGTCCCTAAGGGATCGGCAAGAAATAAGTTGGACAATTTGGGGTCCAAGTGTGCCCCATATTGGGTCGCGTCCGATTGAGCGAAACCACAGGCGTAGCTGTCCTACGTCGCGGATTTTGCGATTGAGAAGCGATCAAAGATGGGGTGCAATTGGGCATTCAAAAGTCCAAGTTATTTCTTGCCGTTCCCTAAGGAGGAATGACAGCGTACGAAATTATAGAAGGTTTCACTGTATTTGAAAACATCCATCCTGGCTTCTTCACGATATTTATAAATGAATTCGGCCCATTCAATCTTTGCCCGCAGAATCACAGGTTTCCGGTACTCATGGCACGGCGGCAGCATTCCACATCTTCCTGTCAAAACAGAATCTCTGTGTTCTGCCTGCGGCCCAAACAAATTCTCTGCGATCCCGGCGATCTCTGCGTGAAAACAACACGACTATGCGCCAGCTTTCGTATATTTCGTGCCTTTCGCGGTTTGAAAAAAAGTGCTTACCCTTCGCTGTCCAAGCCAAAGTAACGATGGATAAACCCTTTCCGGTCCTCTTTGGTTTTCACGTATTGAAGCAGGGCATAAAGCTTCTCTTGATCGCGTTTGCGCTTGATGTCGAGAATGTCCTGGTCGGCCAAGGGATCGGGTAGGGGGCTGACCAGCTCTAGCTGCATGGGGTCGAGCGAGCCCTCGATCACGCCCCACCGGTCCAACATGGCCAGGGCGGTGTCCAGTTGACGTCCGCGATTTCGCCTGGTGTGAATTTGTTCCTCCAACCACTCCAGGCCAAAGGCGTTGATCTTCTCCAAATGACGTTCGATGAAGTGATAGAGGGTTTGATAGAAGTTTGCACTGGGGTTTTGCCATTCGATGAACTGCATCTGGGTGGCGAGATCACGCTCGTCATAGAGCAGGCGACAGAGCGCGTCTTTGCCGTCGCGGCCGGCGCGGCCGATCTCCTGGTAGTAGGATTCCATCGATCCGGGAATGTCTGCGTGCACGACGTAGCGGATGGCGTCTTTGTCGATGCCCATGCCGAAGGCGTTGGTGGCCAAGACCAGGTGGTCGGGCTCCGACATGAACTGATCCTGTACACGCTTGCGGACGAAACGCTCCAGCGTCCCATGGTAGACCAGATGAGGAATCTTCATGGCCGTCAAGCGGTCGCTGAACTGTTCCAAGGTCTTGATGAGCGTGAAATAGACGATGCCACTGCCCGGGTGGTCGCGATAGACCTCGGTGATGGCCTTGATTTTCTCGTCATCCCCCCAGACGTCTAACACGTCCAGATGCAGGTTGGGTCGCTCGATGCCTGCGTGAAAGCGCTTAACTTGATCGCTCGTCAGGCCCAGTTGCTTGACGATGTCTTTCTGGACTTCCGGCGTGGCGGTGGCCGTCAGGGCAAGCGTGGTCGGGTTGCCGAGGGTCTCGCGGATCTGGGTCAGACGGGTGTAGTCCGGGCGGAAATCGTGGCCCCACTCACTGATGCAGTGGGCCTCGTCCACGGCCAGCAGGTTGATCTGACGTTTGGCCAGGACCTCGAGGAAGTCAGCTTTGCGAAAACGTTCCGGGGTCACGTAGAGCAGATCGTACTTCCCCTTGGCGACATTCGCATAGCGCTGGAGACGCTGCTTTCGGGTCAGGGAGGAATTGATAAAGGTCGCATCCACGCCCCGAGCGCAGAGGGCATCCACCTGATCCTTCATCAATGCGATCAGGGGAGAAATCACCAGGGTCATGCCGCCCGAATCGCGCTGCCGCTCGGCCAGGGTCAACGCGGGTATCTGATAGCAGAGCGATTTGCCACCGCCCGTCGGCATGATGATCAGCGCGTGGCGACCCGATAGCACATGATCGATCACTTCGCCCTGGGGCGGTCGAAACGAATCGAAACCGAAGTAACGTTTACAGATGGCAATGGGATCAGTCATGCCGGACTCAACAGATAGACCGAGAGATTTCCACGAAAGACGAGAATTGTACCCATCGCGAGGGGGAGGATCAAGGGGAGCGTCGATTCGGACATTCGGTGATCGCGGAGCGAGCGCCCAGGGGCGTCGGCTCTTCATGCCCCTCAATGTAACCCCTGGAAAATGCCCGTAGACATAAGAACATGTCACACCAGGACCTTGGCCCGAAAAAGGACTCGCGACCAGTGAGCCCCAGACAATCAAGGCGGTCACCATCCGTAAGATGACTCGCTGCAGCAGATGTCTAAACTCGGCGTTTTCTTAGGCTTTTTTTCCTTTTTGGAGCCAATACCTGTCACACCTCGCTCCGATTGGTGTCTGTGCTGGAAAGGTGTTACAATTTGAAAATGATCTGAAAAGGTGAGTCGACGATGTTTAAGCGGAATTCCAGCGAAACGCAACAGCTTCAGGCCAGCCTCCGGGGAGACGCGCATGCTTTTGGACATCTGGTCTCCGAGTACCAGTCCCTGGTCTGTGCTATTACCTACAGTGCCACAGGCAATGCAACGCAGAGTGAAGAACTGGCTCAAGAGATCTTCCTCAAGGCCTGGAAGAATTTGTCCCAACTCCAGGATCTGAGCAAGTTCCGGCCATGGCTCTGCCGCATCGCCCGTACCACTGTTAAGAACTGGTTCCGTGGCCGCAAACGTGACACTACAGGCAAGGCTGTGCCATTGGAGGCGGCAGGCGGAATCTTCAGCAAAGATCCCGGCCCAGCAGAAACCACGATACGCCGGGAACACGAAGCCATGGTCAATCAGGCTCTAAGCCAATTGCCTGAATCTCAACGCGAGGCCCTGGTGCTCTTTTACCGAGAACAGCAGTCTACGTCCGAGGTGGCCCGACAACTCGATATTTCAGATACCGCCGCACGTCAACGCATTTCCCGGGCACGCCAGACCCTGCGGGCAAAGATGCTGTCTGTTATTGAACAAACGTTGACTGATACTCGTCCAGGCACTGCCTTTGCTGTAACCGTGGTTGCCGCGCTTGGCGGGCTATCAGCAAAAACCACAGTGGTCGCCGCCGTGGACGCCGCGGCCGTGGGCGTAACGGGGATTGCAGCCAAGCTGGTATTAGCAGCCGCTGGACTGGGCATTATTGCGGGAGGATGGGCCCTATCCAAGCGATTCAATTCCCCTGCCACTCCTGAGCCCCCTAGTGAGACTCGCCAAACGGTTGTGGTTGACCCACTGCCCAATGAGGTTCGAGTGTCGCCTGCTGCACGAACGCCTATCTTAGAGCATGCACAGGCCAGCGTTTTTTCAGTAGTCGACGAGACACATGCCACAGACACATCGGATTCACACCAAGTCACAACGTCCTCTGAGGGATCTGTTCCGGAAGAAGCCTTCGTCTTCCAACCCAAGGGTGTGCTCAGTGGCATGGTCGTTGACCAAGACACAGGTGAACCCATAGCGGGTGCACTAATCAATATATCCAAGAGGCGTCGCTTCAAAGCACGCACGGATTCTAATGGATTCTACTATTTCAATGAGATCCACGAGTCTGGCAATTTCGAAATAGCCATCGATGTGCCGGCCTACATCGGCATCCCCGTGAGCTTTAACAATCCATTGGTCCAACTGAATCCTGACCAACAGGCAGTAAAGCACTTTGAGTTACCGAGGGCCTGCCAAGTCGCACTGTCCGTGGTGGATGCCAACGGTGTGGGTATTGAAGACGCCAAGGTGATAGCAACGTCACTGGCCGGCGCGTCTAATAAGGTCGTTGCCTATTTCGCCACCACACGCAAGACCGATCCCAATGGTTTTCTGTTATACGGAGGTTTTGCCCCTGCTGATGCAGAATACCTCATTACGGTTTTCCATCAACAACACTTGACGCGCATAAAGGACGGTCGTCGCTGGGGCTATTCACGACTGGACTACGCCCCTGCCAAGGCGCTGGTACGTTTGACGGACCCCAATCGTATCACGCCTGTTACCGTTATCCTGCAAAAGGGGGAGCCTGTGCACGGTTATGTCGAGTATGCCGACGGCATTCCGGCTACGGACATTGAGATTGTTGCTCGCCCCGCCTGGTGGCACTGCAATCACACTTGTGATCCCTATCCTGTGAACAGCGACGGAACCTTCGTTCTAACACACACCACCCCCGGCCAGTACGACATCTGTGCAAAGTTTCCCCACATTGAAACAGGGGGTGGGGGATCCACAATGAAGATATTGACAACGCATCTTCCGCTCAGCAGTGACGAACCCCTGGTGGTAACACTTCCTGACAGGTCCCCTCAATCACTGGCCTCAATCAGTGGCGGAGTTCTAGTTCACGGGAGTGATATCCCCCGCTACGTTACCATAGAAGCTTTTGACCCAGTCACTCGGAAGCGAGGCCGAGCAGAGATCTGGGAAAGCAGGGGTCAGCTACCAGAGACCTTCATGATCGAACGTCTGGAACCGGGCACCTATACACTCACCTTCAGTGGTGAAGATATTGAGGAAAAAGTATTGAAGCAGGTGGAAGCACCGTCGTCCGATCTTTTTGTTGAACTTTTCTACCAAAAAGATCCCATCTTGACTGGGCAAGTCACAGATTATGACACGGGGCAGCCTATAACGAAATTCAGTGTACGGGCTCGCAAACTGAGCACGCTACGGGGTCCGCACTACACCCAGCAGGATCACTGGATCGACTTCGGAGACGAGCAGGGAACATTCAGCCTTGAAGTGGTAGGCCCCGGTCTCTACGCACTGCAGGTATCTGCCGAAGGATATGCCACGGCCTGGAGTGAGTCCGCTAGCACTGATGTGGCAGGACCCGTTCATATCTCTCTAAGCCGTGGAGGTGGCCTGAAGGGCACAGTCACCAACGAATTGGGACAGCCGATTTCCGGGGCCCAGGTTATTCCTCTGTCCCTTGCCTGCGGTGTGGGACAGGGAGAGAATACGTTGTTTATGACCACACTTGGTGCTGTAGAAACCGTAGACGGACGCTTCACCCTGAAACACCTTCCTCCAGGGACGGATACGCTCAAAGTCGTTCATCCGGATTATGCCTTCGCTTTCTTAGATCAGATTGAAATTGTGGAGAATCAGACAGCCGACGTGGACATCGTCCTGAGTTCCGGTGGAACGGTCGAAGGCGTCGTGTATGACGACGAGGGACAGCCACATGCCAAGGAGATCATTCATTTCTTGCCTGCTCAACATTCGAATCATGATCTATCCGGTCGACTGGTCAGTGTCACCACGGATGCCAACGGCTATTACTGTGCAACCCATCTGCCCCTTCAGTTGCTCCGAGTACGGCGTGGAGATCCCTATGACGCCAATCCGGGCGTTCACTGGCAAACTGTCTATCCGGAGAATGGGGTCGTCGACGAACTAAACTTTGGAGGTTTCCCCCTTGTCACTGGACAAGTCATAATGGATGGCAGACCCCTAAAGAATAACAAACTCACATTGGGCTCTCGAGGCATTGCACCCTATGCACGTTTTGAATGCACGACACAGACCGATTCACAAGGCCATTTTGTCTTCAGCGGGATCATTCCCGGCGCACATACTATGTATTGCCAAGATCCCGACAAGGGCATGCAACTCAAGATTGCCACCATCGAAATGGGAACCGAGGATCTTGATGTCGGTGTCATTAGTGCCGACGTGTCACGGCTGTTCGTCACCCTAATAACACCAGGGGCGTCCTGGAACGTGAGACAACTCTATTTGACTCGAGAGCTGAAAGGCGCGGTTTCCCCTGTCTCTTTTGGCACCGCACCACCCCACATTGGAGAGCCCTGGGTTCTTAAGAACGTCAGTCACGGCGCCTACGTCTTAAACCTTTTGTCCGAGGGCAATCTGCAATGGAAAACCTCAATCGAACTTGAGGCCAACTGTATTCGATGGGACCGGAAAGTGACACTACCCGCAGCCACAGCCAGCATCTCTGGGCGCATCGTCGGGCCTACACCTCCCCAGGGGCTAGTCCTAGAGAATGGGGACCAAACCCTTACTGCCGCAATTCTGGCGGATGCGATCGGGCAATACCATCTCAAGAATCTGCCGGCGGGTGACTATACAGTAGGCACAACACTCAGCATGATCTATGACCTGCCTACACTGACCCAATTTAGTCTAAACGATGGAGAACATCTCAATCTTGATACCTTTGACCTGACCCAAACACCCCCGGAAAAGACGGCCATGATCCTTGTCCAGCTTCTTGACCAAGATGACATGCCACAAGGCGACGCCGATATCGAACTAAAAGGCCCCCTGGGGTCTACTTCGCCTAATTATGTCGCAGACAATGCCTACATCATCATGAGTTGTCCCGGACACCATCAGTTGTACGCAGAAGTCCCTGGTTTTCAACCTGTCAGCCAATCCGTCGACTTGAAACCTACGGACCCTACATCGCCGGCGCCACAGAACATTCTGATCCACCTTCAGAAGGCCCATTGACGGACGAGGAAATCTGATTTCCACAGACAGCCGTATTTCTAGAACCGGAAGGTGACAGCGATTCAATGGGTATACGCGCCCAGAGGCCACCATGGCGGCCTCTGGGTTTGCCGTTTGTGCTCACGGGCCGTCATTAGGTCCAAGCTACCTCTCCCAGAAGATTTCTAACGAGGTTCAAGTTCTGGCGAGAACAAGAATGGCTCCTATACCGGCAAAGTCTTTTCGACGTGAAGGACACGAAAAAGAAGGCTATTCTAGGGCTGCTCGACAGTTCGCCGTTAGGCCCTGGTAGTAACACTCGAACACCGAGTCTCTTGTACAGTCCAAAAGCCCTGCTGGAAACTTGAGCCGAAAACCAGTATGTTCCACGATAGAATAACGATGGGCCCTTAACGCCAGTCCCCAATAGCCCAAAAGGGTGTGCGATGAAGTTGGAATCCCCTTGATAGGAGACGCGCTGTGAAAACACCATTTCCGTCTTTCGCTTTGATCTTATTCGCTGTGGCGGGACTCGTGGGAGCCGCCGACAAGAGTTCCCAAGGCACGCGACCCAATATTGTCCTCATCCTGGTCGACGATCTGGGTTGGATGGACCTGGGCTGCCAGGGCAGTACCTTCTATGAAACCCCGAATATCGATCGTCTGGCGGCTCAAGGCATGCGTTTTACCAATGCCTATGCGGCCTGTGCCGTGTGTTCGCCGACGCGTGCGGCGGTCATGACGGGACGCTATCCGGCCCGTGTGGGTGTGACGGACTGGATTCGAGCCCGGTTTCAGCGGGGTGGGATCGGGACGCCGGCAGCCAATCCCACCGAATATGTGCGTAGGCCAAATGGCAAGCTCTGGTGTCCACCGAATCCCTATTGGATGGAGCATTCAGAGCTTACCCTCGCGGAAATGCTTAAGCCGGCGGGATACCGCTCTTGCCATATCGGCAAATGGCATTTGGGCGACGACGACTGGTATCCCACTGCCCAGGGCTTTGATGAGAATTACGGAGGGTGTGACTATGGACAGCCGCCCAGCTATTTTGACCCTTACCAAAACAGGAGACTCACCGAGGGCATTCCCTTTCTCCCGTCCCGGAAACCGGGAGAGTACCTGAGTGATCGTGAAGCAGACGAGGCAGTAGAGTTTATTCGGAGAAATCGCAACAATCCCTTCTTTCTCTATATGGCGAACTATGCCGTCCATACGCCCATCCAGGCCAAGGCCGAGGTCACGGCCAAGTATCAAGCCAAAACCAAAACGAATCAGACAGATGCCAAGTATGCCGCTATGGTCGAGAGTGTGGACGACGCGGTGGGGCGCATCATGGCTGCCCTGGCAGAGTATCAACTCACCCGGAATACGCTGGTCATCTTTACCTCTGATAATGGAGGCCTGGATCGAAAGGGGCGTCCCACGGACAATGCCCCCTTACGCTCCGGCAAGGGCTACCCCTATGAAGGCGGCATCCGTGTCCCCTTCATTGTGCACTGGCCGGGCGTGGTCCAACCCCAGACACTGTCGCACGAGCCGGTGATCAGTGTGGACATCCTTCCCACCATCCTACAGGCCACCCAAGTCGCTACCGGGTCGCAGGCGATAGACGGCGTGTCCCTGATGGAGCATGTTCGCTCGGGAGGGACGACCGCCCTTAATCGTGACGCCCTCTATTGGCACTTCCCTCATTATCGCCATTCTCCCGGACCCTATAGCATCATCCGATCGGGCGATTGGAAACTGATCCATTACTATGAGGGGATCTATGAATTGTACAACCTCAGGGAGGACTTAGCCGAAGCCAAGAATCTGGCGCAGGCATTACCGGAAAAGGTTCAGGAACTGGATGCAAAGCTCACCCGGCATCTCAAAGCCGTCGGGGCGAAGCTGCCACGTGAGACGCAGTATTAAGGAGGTCTTAAATTGAAGCGTATTACTAGAAGACACTTTCTAAAGAAAGCAACGACGACATCCACCATCTTGGCGGCATCTTCCATCACCGCACTCAAGCCCCGGCGAGTGTTGGGTGCGAACGAGCGGATCAATTTTGCCCTGATTGGTGCCGGTGGACGCGGCCGCATCGTCGCGCGCGGCCTCATCGAAAACGGTGCCCACCTGGCCACTATCTGTGACCTCCATCCTGGACGCCGTGCCGAGGTCGCGAAAGAGCTGGCCGCGGTCCAGCAAGGTCCGCCACCCGCACTGGCCGCCACCATGCAGCAGGTCTTCGACGATCAATCGATCCAGGCCGTCGTCATTGCTACGCCGGATCACTGGCACGGGCCGGCCAGCGTGTTTGCGTGTCAGGCGGGTAAGGATGTGTATGTAGAAAAGCCCCACGCGCACAACATCTGGGAGAGCCGCAAGATGATCGAGGCGGCCAGGAAGTATAAGTGCATACTGCAGGTCGGCACGCAAAACCGCAGCGCCCCTTACAACCACGCGGCTCGAGAGTATGTTCAAAGCGGAAAACTGGGCGCCATTCATCTGGTCAAGGTGTTCAATTTAAAACCGGGCGGACCCTTCAAGTTGGGTGATCCGGGAACCAAACCGGCTGGGCTGGACTGGGATGCCTGGAGCGGCCCCGCCCCCTGGAGGCCCTACCACCAGAGAGTGTTCCACGGAGGATGGCACCACTTTTGGGACTACTCGGGTGGCGACCTCGCCGATGACGGCATCCACCAGTTGGACCTGGCGATGATGCTGATGGGCAATCCCGGAGCACCGAAATCCGTGAGCAGTTCGGGGGGGCGGCTCGCCCATAGAGGAGACGACTCGGAAGTACCGGATCTGCATGTTGTCGCCTTCGAGTTCGATGATTTTGTGATGACGTTTGAGCACTCCAACTATCCGAGATACATGCGGAAAACGACCGGGACGATCAGGCGAAACGACGAATTACCCTATTGGACCCAGAACGCCACGCGCATCGAGATTTATGGCTCGGAACGAATGATGACCATCGGTCGCCATGGCGGTGGATGGATCGTGACCATCAGCGGTGGCAAAATTGTAGACAAGATGTACGGCCGATTCCCGGATGCTCCGCATCAGAAGAATTTTATCGAATGTGTCAAGAGCCGAAAACGCCCCAATGCCGACGTCGAAGTGCTGCACCCGAGTTGCTCGATGCTGCACCTGGCCAACATCGCCCATCGGGTGGGAAACCAAACGCTGAAGTATGATGCAAAAGCCGAGAAGTTTATCGATCACGCCCAGGCCAACCAACTGGTGAAGCGTGACTATCGCAAGAAGTATGAGATCCCGGAGATTGTTTAGGAAGACAGCGCAATTAGGTGTTGAAAAACTTTATCTTTGGGCCTAAATCCGAAACAATGTCGAATGTCCAAATTCAGAATCTTCAAAACAGAACAGACCAGCCTGAGGCCAGCGGTGTTTGTCGATTTGGTGATTTGAAATTTGGATTTGTTTAGTATTTCGAGATTCGGATTTCGAGTTTGACTCGACCTGCATGATTATTTACGTACGAGCACCTTATGATCCGCCCGGGAAGCAACCTGCGCTGTAGTACTAAGAGCACCTAACAAAATGACTCTGCATTCGAGCGGCTCATTTTCCCTCTGGACGGCGTCAGGCTGCATCGACCATCCTCGGATGGCCTGCTTCGCCTTCCTTGCCAGAGGCAAAAACGCTCGCTCTCGGTGCGACAATCAT
>JADFMM010000332.1 GCA_022563885.1 Planctomycetota bacterium
CCAAGCCGTGGTTGCATACGAGAATTTCAACAGGCCCTAGACGCTGTTCGGCGTCTGCCACCGCTTGCGCACAGCCCTCGGCAGTACCGAGATCTGCCACCGAATAAGAATGGCCCGTATTTTTCAGTTCCTGCTGGCTGCGCGCGACGCACATCACCTGTGCACCCCGCGAGGCCAGAAGGTCTGCCGTAGCACGCCCTATGCCACGGCCGCCACCTGTGATTAGAGCTACACGTCCCTTGACTCCTGCCATGCGGTATGAACTCCTCGAGTGAACTGGAAACCTGAATATCGAACTGCAACGGTTGCTTTACAATCTCCGTCGCAATTGGTGCCGATGTGGTCGGCTCCTGGGTCCGACTTGGGTGCGTGAGACGTGCGGTTTGTATCCAAACAGCTATCCAGGGCGTACAACGCTGCTCAAGCCAACGAATCGCCCGTGATACCTCCGCAAAAGACGGCGCCGGTTGACCCCAACGTCCCAACCGGACGATGGACGCCCCTGGATAGCCGTGTGATCACGGCAGATCGTGTGGTCGGGTGGATCGTCGCAGGTGTAGTGAGCTCCGTTCTATTCGTGGGTGTTGGAGCGCTACACCTCTGGGTGCTCCTCTCCACTTGGGCCTCGATTGGTATCACTGTCGCCGCGATAGTGATAGCGCTCGGGTTCATGGTCTTGGCCCGTGCGTGGCCCCCGGTCGAGTACCGCCGGACCTTCTATCGTGTGGACGAACTCGGCGTGGAGATCTGTCGTGGCGTCGTTTTCCGACGCCTCATCGCCGTCCCGCGCTCCCGCCTCCAGCACACCGACATTTCAGAGGGACCCATCGAGCGCCGCTACGGACTCGCGACTCTCGTCCTCCATACCGCAGGCTCAGTCAATTCCTCTATTTCGTTGCGGGGGCTCGATCGCGGCACCGCCCTTCATCTTCGTGAGGCCCTCAGCCCGGAAACCGAACACGATGCTGTCTAAGGATTTGTCCGGGCATGAAGGGAGCTACCGGTTGCACCCGCTCTCGGTCGTCTTTGGCATGAGTGGCGCGATCAGAGCTCTGATTCTCCCCGGTCTGGCCGTAGTCATTCTTGCCCGCGGCGAAGAATCGGACATCTGGCTGATGGTTCTGTTCGGCCCTGCTGTGGTCTACGCGGTCGTGCGCTATCTCACCGTACGATACGAGCTCCACGAGAACGAAATAGTCATCCGTCAGGGGCTCTTTTTCCGGAGCGTCCGGCACATTCCCTACCACAGGATTCAGAACCTGAATCTTGTGCAGAACGTGTTTCACAGGGTACTAGGCGTCGTCGAGCTACGAATCGAGACGGCGGGCGGTGCGGAAGCCGAAGCTGAACTCCGAGTACTCTCGGCGGCTGCGCTGGCAGAGATCCGATCGCAAATCTCCGGCTACAAGGCCAGAGTGGATGAGAAAGAGGAGAGCCGTCCGGACATGGAACCAGAAGTCCCGGGATCTAAGGACAAAATCGATTTGCTTTGGCCACCTGTAGATGACGCTCTTTCGCCACGCCTTCTCTACCAAATGAATGCCGGTGAGATCGCACGCCTCGGTCTCATCTCCAACCGTGGCCTACTGATATTGGCTGCTTTTATCGCGATCCTCACCCAGGTCGATCTCCTGGAATCGTCCATCGAGTGGTTGTCATCCGTCCAATGGTTGGCCGAATGGATCACATGGTCGAAGCTATTGAGTGTCCCGCTCCTCATCGTTCTCGCCGTTGTGGGCACCGTTCTCTTGCTACGGCTGTTTTCTCTTGTCTGGTCGTTTCTCCAGTTCCATAACTTTCGGCTCGTGCTTGTCGGGAACGACCTCCAAACACACAGTGGACTTTTCACACAACAGACCGTGGCCATTCCACGCCACCGCGTTCAGCGTCTTGTGATCCGCGAAAGCCTTTTGCACCGGTGGTTTGGGCGGGTTTCGGTCAAGGCTGAAACCGCCGGTGGAAAAGCCATTGACCCAGGCGTCGGCAGCCGATGGCTTGTGCCTCTTGCTCCGCGGCACGTGCTACAATCCATCCTAGACGCGGTGCGGTACGATGTGAATCTAAATGGCGTCGACTGGTTAGCCCTTGCCCCTCGGGCCTCTCGACGGATGGGCGTTCGCTACCTCCTGCTTCTCTTCATCGTATGTGCCGCGGCGGCGGCAATTTCGACATGGTGGGTCGTCCTCACATTCTTTCCCCTCGCTCCCCTAGCGATGCTCCTGGCTCGTCTCGACGTCAAACACCGCGGATATGCGCTCACCCCGTCTGCGTTTCTCGTACGCGAAGGCTGGTACACACGAAAACGCGTGATCATTCCCTACAGCAAGATCCAGACCGTCTCACTCGGTCGATCACCCTTCGACCGGCGCCACCGCATGGCCACCTTACGCGTTGTCACAGCGGGTCCAACACCAGGCACGCCGTCCGTGCATGTGCCGTTTCTGACTCTGTCTGTTGCCCTGCGCATCCTCCAACGATTACGGTTGGAAGCCGAGTCGCACGAGCTTCAGTGGTAGATCCGTAGTGCCGTATCCCCGCTAGGACTCGAACCTAGACGCCCCGATTAGGACTCAGTCAAGACCGTGGTTCGTTCGCGGTGGAGCCACGCTCGCCGGAACCGAAATCTGCCCTTCTTCCATCTCACGCATACTCCAGGCCCCAGCCGATGAAAAAGACCGATCGTGAACTGGGTATGCTACGGCAGATTTCGCGCCGCGATTTCGTCCACGGAGTCAGCCTCGGGGCACTGGGCCTCATGCTACCGCTGGGGTGCTCTTCCGGCCCCGGAGACAGCGCCGCTCCGACTTCAAGCACCGGTTACCCACCAACGCGAACCGGAATACGCGGCTCGCACGCGGGATCCTTTGAAACGGCCCATGCGCTGGCCCGTGAAGGTGTCCGGTTTGACAACCCTGTCGATCTGGACGAAGAATATGATCTTATCGTCGTGGGCGCGGGCATCAGTGGGCTCACGGCCGCCTATGAGTACCGAAAAAAATTCGGGTCTGGCTCACGCATTCTGATTCTTGATAATCACGACGATTTCGGAGGCCATGCAAAGAGAAATGAGTTCCATCAGGGCGGCGACATGCGCCTGTCCTGGGGCGGCACGATGAATCTCGAATACCTTTCGTTCACAGATACGGTGCTCAACTTTCTGGCAGAACTGGGAATCGATGTCCATCAATTAAGTAATGAACTTGATTTCCATTACGGCGGAGACGGCCCCGCCATCTGGTTCGATGCGGACACGTTCGGTAGTGACGTACTGGTCCCCGGTTTTTCGATGTACAGTCGAAACCTCGATGTCCTGGACAGGATCGACCAGTTTCCAATAAGCGAGCCTTCGAAGGCTGCCCTCAAACAATTCTATGCTTCTGACGCCAATGTGGTGGATGGCCTCAGTGAGGATGAGATCGAAGACTTGTTGCGACGAACAAGCTACACGGACTTCCTGTCCCAGTTTGCTGGTCTACCGGATGAAGTGGTGGAGCTGTTCATCAAGTCAACAGACGGGTACTGGGGGGTTCAGCCACACAGTCTGTCAACAGCAGAAGGGATGAATGCCTGGCTTCCGGGATCACATCTGCTCGGAGGTGCAGCCGATCGTGCGGCCGGCCTGGAGGAGTCCGAAGAGGTGGCCATGTTTCCGGATGGAAATGCATCCATTGCCCGTCTTCTGGTTCAATCACTTATCCCGCGCGTTGCACCGAGCGCGAATGCAGAAAACGTTGCGTCGGCGAGATTCGACTACGATCAGCTTGATCGGGCTGAGAACTTGGCCCGTTTGCGTCTTGATTCAACCGCCGTCCATGTCGCAAATGACGCGGGCGGGGTGACCGTCACGTACGTCAAAGATGGTGTGAACGCGCGAGTTAGCGGGAGGCATTGTGTGCTAGCCTGTTACCACGCGATTATTCCTCATCTGTGCCCGGAATTGCCGTCGAGACAGAAGGAGGCCGCCCGTTACCAGGTAAAACACCCAATGCTTGTCACCAACGTTTTGTTACGAAGTGGTGAGGCGTTTGAAAAACTGGGAATTACTGGAGCGTATTGCCCGGGTCGCATGCATGCCAAGATCTGGCTGATAAAGGGGGTGAACACCGCCGGATACCAGGGGGGTACGGACTTGCAGGGCCCTGTTCCGGTGATGTTCTGGGGGATGATAGAGCCGCCGCAACGGGATGTCCCGATTCATGAGCAGCTCCGTCAATCGAGGCAAGTCATGCTGGGGTTGACCTTTGAAGACTATGAGCGCGAAGTACGCACGGTACTCGACGGAATGCTGGGCCCCGTCGGCTTCAGCGCCGCAAATGATATCCTTGCGATAACGGTCAATCGCTGGCCCCACGGATACGCCTATGGATATCTGGATCTGTGGGATCCTGAATGGGAAGCCGGTCAGGCTCCACATGAGATTGCTCGACAACCCTTCGGAAATATCGTCATCGCCAATTCCGATGCCGCGGCCTCAGCCTATACGCAGTCGGCCATCGAAGAAGCGATTAGAGCAATAGGCGAATTGAGTTAAACGGTACCGCTCCCCAGCCGAACTAAACCCTCTACGTCCAGCCCAAGTCCTACCAAGCCGGCACTCGCCCGAAATCAACCATCTTTACCCATTTGGGCCGGTTTTCAGTTGTACCCCTGAGTGTGCTGGGATCGAACCAGTTCCATGAGGATATGCGGCGTCTGGCCCATTTGAAGCCGCTTCTTCCCGTGACGCTTCTGGCACCATGCAAGGCCGGTTCTACGCACTGGGGAGATGCGTCGTGCAACTCAGGCTACCCCCCTTAGTGGTCTCAAACCATCTTTGGTTTGCACAAATGGGTCGTGGTTGATAGGTTGTTTGCTCCCGACCACATAACAAACTTCGATACCCCGGATACCCCGATGCCAACGACAACTCGAATTTCGCGACTCTTACTGGTTTTCCTTCTCGGTCCATTTTGGGCATGTAATTCGCCGGAAGAACCAGCGGCTACGGCCCAGCCAGCCGTGGATGTGGCAGCAGAAGCAGAGGTGATTATGGACCTCGACCGCTCGTGGGTTGCAGATTTCGCGGAGGGCGACATTGAAGGAATAATGAGCTACCATGCGACGAACGCGATCCAGATGCCGCCGGGAGCACCTCCGGTTGTGGGTGCTGAAGCAGTTAGAGCAGCTTGGCAAGGCATGATCGACACCGAAGGACTGGAGGCTACCTGGGAGCCTACTGAGGTAATCGTGGCCCCTTCAGGCGACATGGCGTACGACTACGGCACCTTGACATTGACAATGCCCGACGGCACAGTAGCTCCGATGAAATACGCCGTTGTTTGGGTACGGGAGAGTGGAGAATGGAAGGTCGCTGTAGACATGTTTAACTCCAGCGAAAGTGCAGAGTGATCCGCTTACCGCGGCCAAATCTTTGGCGCCGCCGCATTAAAGTTCGATCCATCCGATTGTACCCCTGATAGGTCAGTTATCGAACCAGCTCCGAGAGGATTTTGCTCGACTGGCCGAGCTCGAACCCATCCTGCCTGTCACGTTGCTAGAGCCGGACAGAAGCCTCTGGACGACGTAGTATGAGAGTTAATTGCCCTTTCGTTCGACCTCCCTCCCGGGGATGGAACCATCCTTGGACATCAAGGCACTGAGTCTCCAAGCTAGTTCAATATTCGACCTACTTAGACCTCTTGCCTGTTTGGCAAAGCGACTGGCCTTCGTGTACTCCCAGAATAGCTCAAAAGAGTACTTCGTTGGCGGGCATTGAAAACTGACCAACTATCGGCCGCCGACAATCTATAGCCCACCGTTACGACCCGTCTCAGTCGGCCTTAGGGCATCTGAAACTCTGGTGCGAGCACAGCGTTGGCATTGGTTGTCACTGAAATGCGAAGCTCTTTGGCTGGCTGGTACTCCGGGTCATTCACGAAGCCCCGCACAGCTTCTTCCGATGGAAACCGTAAGACAACAACGCCTTTCTCGGGGCTACCTTGAAGCGGCTCTGCGTCGGGCGACGCTACGCCTATTTCCCCGTCAT
>JADFMM010000333.1 GCA_022563885.1 Planctomycetota bacterium
AGTTTCCCGTTCGATTCCCTCTGCGAGTGGGTCTCCTAAAAGTGCATAATGCCTTATTTCATTCGGGTGGATTCCCTTCCATATTTTTGCATTCTCCACCTCCTCCTTCAACTTCTGGAAATCATGCTCAAAAACTTCAAGGACAAAGCGATCCTCAAAGCTGAATCCAACAAACACAATTGCGTCTCGACTGCAGAATATGCCCATAAGCATTTTTTCTAGGTTAGAGGCTTCGCCTCCATTTCGTATTCGGTAAAACTTGAAGTAATCATATGTCTTTAGAATTATTTCTTTGTCATCATACCGACCGTGCAAGTATGTGATATGAAATGGATTGGCTACTTTCTTGATGTCAAGATTATTCAACCTCTGACATGAATGTACTTGTCCTTTAGGTATCCACTGTGGTCTATCTTCAAGTATATCTTTTATAGCTTTCTCAAATACGCCATCAATATTTGTAGTAACTATCGAGCTCGACGCCTGAATAATCTTCTTATGTTTAGAATCCCAGGAACATTGTGTAGGTTTCATGCATTCTTGAATTGCTTCGTTATATTCGGCGATGCGCCCATTACTATCCAGTTTGTCGTAAATCATTTGTGCTATTTCTGGGAAGTGTAGCGGATCAATTTCCCCAACGCGCACTCCGTCCAACGTAACTAATCCGTTCAGTGCCTCGAGCAATTCCCTCCATTGTTGGATCCCTGTGCCACTTGACATTCCTGCCCCCGCAAAGACAATAAAATCTCGCTGTGCCAAATCAGAAATCGCATTGTCCGCAGGCGTACTCATTCTTTTGCTATTCAATTGCCATCAAACAAACTATGAACCATTCGATAATTATAGCCTGTATAATACTTATTAGATATCCCTTCCGTTCTGTCCAAAGCTCTGTGGCTTATCTAATGGCCCAATCTCATCCGGCTCTTCTTAGGGAGCTAAACGTTATGCCATACCCAGTGATAGTATTACATGCAGTTCATCCTTGCGATGTTTATTTTCTGCTAAAAGCCTAGTGTTGCGGCTTACGGCTTGTGGCTAGAGTACAGCCCAAAGACACGCAGTCAAATACAACCCAATCGCCTTTTAAGGGACGCATCCTGAAGGCGTCAGCCCTCCGCGTGCTCGGCGATCTTGAGCGAATCCTATGAGCGGGCGAGAGACGCTTTGTTAAATTCGCAATACCACGTCCTCTAGGCGTGGATTTTTATTGCGCTGGAAGGTATCATTATAAGGCCCGTGTTGCCGATTGTCGATTTACAGCTGACTGTTTGTTATATGGGTCTGTGCATAGTCTGAATATCAACCAACGCGAAAGGATAGTGAAAATGATCGTATCGAAGAGACGGATGGCGAGCATCGTGGTATTGGCCCTAGTGGCTGGGACGGCAGGGCTGACGGTCGCAGGTCCGGCTGACAAGGCGGGCAAAGGCCCTTTGAAAGTCTTCATCCTGGCCGGCCAGTCGAATATGCAGGGGGCAGGCCTTATCAAGCTGAACCCGGAGAGGAACGAGGGTAAGGGAAGTCTTGAGTACATGGTCAAGGATCCAGAAATGGCCGGGCGCACCAGGCATTTGCTCGATGCCGACGGCCATTGGGTGGTGCGCAAGGATGTGTGGATCTGGTATTTCGATCGCAAGGGCGGCTTAAGCGTGGGATACGGGGCTCGCACCACGACGATTGGCCCGGAGTTCGGCTTCGGCCACGGTGTGGGTGAGGCGCTCGATGAACAGGTTCTGCTGATCAAGACGGCGTGGGGCGGCAAGAGCCTCGCAAAGGATTTTCGCCCACCGAGCAGCGGCGGAGAGATCGGACCCTACTACAAGAAGATGCTCGAACATGTCACGAGCGTGCTGGGTGACATCAAGGCCCACTTCCCGGCTTATGACGGGAGGGGGTATGAACTGGTCGGTTTCGCTTGGCATCAGGGGTGGAACGACCGCGTCAACCAGGCCCACAACGACGCGTACGAGGGGAACATGGTCCATTTCATCCACGATGTCCGGAAGGCACTCGGCAAAAAGGATCTGCCCTTTGTCATCGCGGAAACCGGCATGTCGGGTCACGAGGAAAAGCATCCCCGAGCGCTGTCGCTGATGCGCGCCCAGGCCGCGGTTGCCGAACATGAGGAGTTCAAAGGCAATGTCGCCTTTGTCGGGACCAAGGATTTCTATCGCCCGAAAGAAGAGTCGCCCAGCGGTCAAGCCTACCACTGGAACAGCAACGCCGAGACCTATTTTCTGATCGGAGACGGGATGGCTCAAGCGATGCTTACCCTGTTAAACGAACAGTGAATAGCAGGATAACAAAGGGAACATCAAACATGAAACGTATGGAACTATGTGATGAGGCATGGTTCTGCACTATCCTGAGCGAGCACCCTGGACCAGCGCAAGTCCTTTCATTTAAATAGCTTAAGTATTCTTATGTGTTACTTTTGATGTCACGAAACTCACTTACTGGAAATGGCATTCGCTCCCGGAAAAATGTGTCGATGTACAATTCCGAGAGTTTTCTTTCAGGGAAGGTGGCCAATTGGGTACCAAAATAGTACAATGAAACTTCCTGATTGCTTAAGAAACGCCCTCTGTCAGGAGAGTTGAAATCATGATGAGGGTGAATAGGTCGTTCTGATTCAACGCAACTCTATTCAAACTTTCGGTTTATTAGCAGGAGGCCGGTGATGTGTAAGAGATCGATTCATCGAATTTGCATTGTTTTGGTGCTGGCTCTGGCCGGCAGCGCTTCCGCCGAGTTGGTTCTGCACCTGCCGTTCGATGAAGGCAGTGGCAATGTAACCGCGGACATAAGTGCGTCAGGTCTCCAGGTGACGCTTGAGAGAGACTTTCAGTGGACCGCCGGCATTTTCGGCCAGGCCGTGGCGTTCACCGATGGATTTGCGGAAGTATCTGATCCCCTGAACCTGCCCCAGATCACGATATTGGCGTGGGTCAATCCTACGTCTATCTTGCCCCAGCGTGCCCCAAATTGGTTTTCGGGGCAAAACACCATCTATGGCAAGGGGGGGGACGGCGCGGATGATTGCATAGCACTGAGCTTGACCGCCGGCGATGGTGTGTATTTGTATCTCGACACTGGCGTCAACAACTTCTTGTATGCCGAGGATGCGGGAGTCCAGCTGGGCCAATGGCAGCACATTGCAGCCACATTTGACGGCACGATTATGAGGGTCTTTCTGAACGGTGAGCAGGTCGGGGAGCTGGCCGCGGTGGGCAGCGACAGTATCATCGAGACCATTGAGTTTGTCAGGATCGGCGGTAACCGGGATCATGGCACCATGGACTTTGATGGCGCAATTGACGACGTGAAGGTGTTCGACCAAGCCCTCACTACGGACGAGATCCAGCAGGCCATGAATGTTGCTCCTGGCGTGGCTGCTAATCCCGACCCTGCTAATGAAGCTATCGATGTGCTCCGTGAGGCGGCCCTCAACTGGACATCGGGAGACTTTGCCAACACACATGATGTTTATTTTGGCACGGTTTTCGGTGATGTTAACGACGCCAGCGCCAATGATCCTTTGGACGTACTCGTGAGCCAAGGCCAGACGACCACGACCTTCGACGCAGGTGTACTCGACTTCGGTCAAACTTACTACTGGCGTGTGGATGAAGTGAATGCCGCCCCGGATAACACGATCTTCCCAGGTGATGTGTGGAGCTTTGAGGTAGAACCCATCTCAATTCCCATCACCAACATCATTGCCACGGCATCCGGTTTTAATCCCGGCATGGAGCCGAGTAAGACGATTGACGGCTCCGGCCTGAATGAATCGGATCAGCATTCAACCATGAATACGGGTATGTGGCTCGCCATCGCCAATGGCAGTTGGATTCAATATGAGTTCGACCGGGCCTATAAGCTCCATGAACTGCTGGTTTGGAATTCCAACCAGAACATTGAAGCCTTTCTCGGCTTTGGTGTGAAAGAGGCTGTTATTGAAACCTCTATGGATGGAGACGTCTGGACCGAGGTCCAAGGCGTCCCCCAATTTGCCCAGGCACCGGGCCAGGATGCCTATCAGGCCAATACTACGGTTGATCTCAGCGGTATAATTGCCAAGTATGTAAGGATCAGCCCCCAAAGCGCCTACGGCTTTACAGGTCAAATAGGCCTCAGCGAAGTACGGTTCTTCTCCATACCGGTCAATGCACGGGAACCGCAACCTGCTTCTGGCTCGGCTGATGTGGATCAGAGTGCGCTGCTGAGTTGGCGGGCGGGCCGCGAGGCGGGCGGGCACGACATCTATTTGGGCTCAGACGCGACCGACCTGCCCCTAGTCGGCAGCGTGACACAGAGCAGTTTTGCTCCGGAGTCGCTCGACCTGCAGTTAGGCCAGACCTATCACTGGCGCGTGGATGAGGTCAATGAAGCCATGGACCCGAGCACCTGGACAGGAGAGGTCTGGAGCTTTACCACTGTGGATGCCATCAGCGTCGACGACATGGAGAGCTACGAGGACGAGGAATTTCTCGAAATCTGGGCCACTTGGATCGACGGATTCGACGATCCAGCCAATGGTTCCCTGGTGGGCAAGGGCGCAGCATTTGCGCCGGAGACCGACATCGTCCATGGCGGCAGTCAATCCCTGCCCATGAACTATGATAATCGCAGTGCCGCCCAGTCAGAGGCGACACGTACCTTCGATGTGCCGATGGATTGGACCGGGCACGGCGTCCAGAGTCTGGTGCTCTATTTCCACGGCAGTGGGATCAATACCGGTGGTACCCTCTATGTCAAGATCAATGACACCAAGGTGGCCTACGATGGTGACGCCTCTAGCCTGATGCGCGCGGGCTGGAACAAATGGGTCATCCTCCTCGGTGATTTGGCCGGAGTGGATCTGTCTAATGTGCGGTCCCTGACCATTGGCGTCGATGGTGGCGGCGACGGTGTCGTTTATGTCGACGATATCACCCTGACACCGGCGGGTGACCGCGATCTCATTACACCGAGCGAGCCTGTTGGCGGGCTGCTACTCCACCTGCCATTTGACGGTGACTATCAAGATGCCTCCGGAAACGGCCTGCACGGTACCCCCATGGGCGGTGCGAGCCCGCCGTTTGAAGCGGGCCATCTGGGCCAGGCGGTCAATTTTGATGGTGTTGACCAGTACGTGGAGATCACCGGCTACAAGGGCATTCTGGGCCCCAATCCTTTCAGCATCAGTGCGTGGATAAAGACCAGCGGAAATGGCACGATGGTGGGCTGGGGCAGCACCGCTGCCGGGGTCACAAGAGTGGAATTCCGAGTTGACCAGAACAGATTGCGCTGTGAGAGTTCCGGCAATGTCCAAGGTGACACTACTTTACCCGACAGTGAATGGATCCACGTTGCAGTGACGGTAATAGAAAACGCCTCAATCGATGATCCGGACGTGCTGCTTTACCTTAACGGCCAGGTCGATAACAGGACATCAACCGGAGCAGCGGCTCCGCTTGATATGGCCCCCGGCTTTGATGTCACCATAGGTCGTCGCCACTCGGGTCAACAGAGATGGTTTTTCGGCAGTATGGACGAGGTTCGGATTTTTGACCGGACCCTTTCGGCCGGCGAGGTCGCAAGCTTGGCGGGTCGGATCCTGGCCTTTGATAGCCCGTAGGATGTGACAGATCAAGTTCCACCACAGCGGTGAGTTTCAAGGGACCTGTGCCCAAAATTATGTTGGAGAACCATTAAGATTAGAAAAGTGTTCTTCTTGTTTTTCTTTGGGCATGCCTGGTGTAGAGTCGTGTCAACGCCGCGGTATTCATCTTCGATGGATCTGATGATGGCGACATTGGTGCAAATAGTACCAGCGACGGATCGGGATTTGAAACGACCGCGTGGGGTGTAAATATTATCCACGCATAATTCTTTTGTGCACAAAGGGCATGGAGCCTTCACGGATGAAAGTGATTGCCGGTCGGCTGTGGACTACGAAAGAGAAACTATGGCTCCCGGTCACCACTTGTCTGGCCTATCGCATCGACAAGGAACTCTACAAG
>JADFMM010000334.1 GCA_022563885.1 Planctomycetota bacterium
GTGCGTAATAAACGCCTCGTGGCTGCTGTGCAGATTATCGAAGCGAACCAGGCCGCCGGTATACTCGGCGTAGTTCGCCCAAAAATGGGCATATTGGGTCATGTATTGCCAGATATCGGTCTTGATGTGTCGCTGGGGGTGGTCGTAGTTGATCTGGACCAAGTCCTCCCACTTGAGCCAATGGTTCTTGTGCCAGCAGCCGGCGCGGCGCAGGCCGTCTGCCTCCGACTCATCTGCGACGATCCATCCCGGGCAGGATTTGACCAAATCGCTCGACACGCCCACATGGTTGAGCACGAGATCCATACAGAGCCGTAGGCCGAGGCCCTTGGCGGTCTCGACGAAGTCTTCGAATTGATCGAGGCCCTGCCGATTGTCGGCAGGATCCAGGTAGGAGGGGTCGAGGGCAAAGAGATTTGCGGCGGCATAGGGACTGTTCGAGTCACCCATCTGAGTGACAGGCAGCAGATGGACGCTGTTGAAATGCATGGCGTGGATGTGATGGAGTTGTTCTTTCCACTGACCGATGTGACCGCTGGCGGTGGGGATCAGCGTGTACATCAAGGTGTCCCGGGTGTTGGCCGGGTCCACCAGTACCTCCGAAAAGGGTGCGCGGTCCCAACACCAGGTGCGGCCCCCGTCCAAGGTGTACTTGAGGCGAAATCTGAAGTATCCACAGGTCTCAAGCGGGATGTCGACGGCATAGGACTGGGGTGCAACCTGATCGAAACGAGTATCGTGCCAGACGTCATCAAGGCTACCGAGGTTAGAGTGTAAGACCAGTGTCAGGTCTTTCTGTTCCTTTAGGAGTGTGACCTCTAAATGTAGAGGCTCGCTGTTGTACACCCGGAAGTACTCACTGGGACCCGTGGGAAAGGAACGCCGTAACGTGCCGGCCTTTCCCAGGCGACTGATGCGGGGGATGAGATGGGGAATTTCCCTTCTGCCGAGGCGATTCATGCTGCGGATCAATCCTTTGAACCTAAATGACCCCATTATTAAACTGCCCTGGGACATGGCAGTGTTGCGGTATCGGGGTGGATTGTAGCACGCAGACGCGATTGATCAATAGAAATGAACTGGCCTTTTCCATGCGAGAGCGGTATAGTGGTCGAGCAATTACCTCAAACTGATTGACCCATTCCGTTGGAGACACAGGCGATGCAAGAGAGACACGATCGACGCGATTTCCTAAAACAGACTCTGCTGGCCGGCGTGCTGCTGGGCACTGCCCACCATCCCCTCCACCAAGCCTGCCTGGCCGCCCCACGCGGTGCCCGCATGCGCATCGGCCTGGTGACCTACCTCTGGGGTCAGGACTGGGATCTGCCGACACTCTTGGCCAATTGCGAGAAGACTTCTATCTTGGGCGTAGAGTTGCGCACTCAGCACGCCCATGGCGTGGAGGTCGAATTGAGTCCCGATCAGCGTCGAGAGGTGAAGAAACGCTTTGCCGACAGTCCCGTGACGTTGGTGGGTATGGGCTGCAACTGGGACTTTCATCACACCGACGCCGACCGGCTCAGATCGAACATCGAAGGCGCCCAGGCCTACGCCAAGCTGAGCCATGACTGTGGCGGCAGCGGCGTCAAGGTCAAGCCCAATACGCTGCCACAGGATGTCCCCGTCGCCCAGACCTGTGAACAAATCGGAAAGTCTCTCGACGAAGTGGGCCGCTATGCGGCCCAGTATCAGCAGGCGGTCCGCGTGGAGGTGCACGGTCGCAAGACGTCTGAGTTGCCCATCATCAAGCAGATCTTCGACCATGTCACAGAGGCCAACGTCGGCATCTGTTGGAACAGCAATGACGAGGACCTCAAAGGGCAGGGCCTACGCCACAACTTCAACCTGGTGAAAGATCGGTTTGGCGAGACCGTCCACGTCCGGGAGTTGAACCTGGGCGACTATCCCTATCAGCAGCTCATGGACCTCTTCGTTAAAGAGGACTACGACGGATGGATCCTGCTGGAAGCCCGCAGCAAACCGGCAGACCGCATTGCCGCGCTGCACGAGCAGAAGCAGGTCTTCGATCAGATGGTGGCCAACGCGCAGGCCAAGCTCTAGGCGCCCCAAACCCGGTCTAGAAATCGGTGTCGGCTTCCTTCAGATCGAGTTCCTTGATCCAGATGTGGCGATAGCGAACATCGTGGCCCTCAGCCTGCAGCTTGAGACCACCGGGCGTGTCGGTGATGCCGTATCCGTCATCGTTGCCCCCGTCGAGTCCCGAATTCTTGCCACCCCAAACCTTGTTAATCGGGACATTCGTATGGACCTTCTGGCCGTTGAAATACATCGTGACCAGGGCCTTCTCGACACGGCGTGCCTCCGCAAAGCGGGCGGCCCGAAACTGGATGTCGTAGGCGTTCCATTTGCCCGCGCCCTTATAGGCATGATAGGGTGACTCCGTCTCATTGATCACAGCGCCCATGCCGTGGCGGGTCTTGTTTCCATCAAGGACTTGGATCTCGTAGCGGTTTTGCAGATAGACCCCGCTATTGCCACGCTCCTTCGCGACGAAGAACTCCACATGAAGCCGAAAGTCTCGGTATTTCTTCTTGGTGACAATGTCGGCGGTGCCATACTTGCCACCCGCCGCAGTAGGGTCATTGGACGAGATCGCCGTCCCCGCGCCAAGCGGGTCTGTCACGACCTGCCATTTGATGGGCAAGGCGGAGCTGAAACGAGGTCCTTCCCAGTAGGTCCACTTGTCATCCAGCATGGTGCGTGTTCCATCGAGAATGATCTCTGCGCCTTCGATCGGCGGCGAGCCGACGCCAACGGCCGCGAGTCCGGTTGAACAGACGACAAAGTGACCTCCCACGAGACAGATGCTGCCAATAGAGCGTAACCAGTGATTCATAGGGCTTCCTTTCGGTTCGTTATCGTGTTCCCCTGACGGCCATGGCCAGGGAATAGAGGGACGAGCGCGCCGTCACGAACAGTGTATCATAATCCTTACCGCCGAAAACAGACAGTGACCAACGATAAGGCGAAAGTACGGGGTTGGCAACATCAATCATGGAGGAACCCTGTTTCTTGCTTTCCGCAGGGCTTGACGATAGCCTCCGGGCGACAGAAAGGGATCGGACGGCAGGCGAGACACCCTCGAACGCTATTTGAGAAGGACAAGACCCATCGGCAGGCTGTTCAACGACTTAAAGGAGGCCATCCGCGGATCGGCCCACGATTATACCACGGGCAGCCTGGGACGGGCCGTGTTCCTCCTGTCCGTCCCGATGGTCCTGGGGATGGTCCTGGAATCGGTCTTCGCCGTGGTTGGCTATACCGAAGCCATGATCACCATTATCTACGCAAGGGAACGGGAGCACTGAGGATCCTCAGCTATGGCTTCGTCTTTTTCGGCGGCGGCAGGGTCTTGATCCAGGCACTCAACGGTTCGGGAGACACCCGTACACCGACCTGGATCAACCTGATCTGTTTTTGGATCCTCGAATTGCCCTTAGCCTACGTCACGGCCGTCCTCTTTGGGATCGGTGAAACCGCGGTGTTCTATGCCATCGTCTTTGCGGACATAATGATGACGGGAATGGCGTACTACTATTTCAAGCTGGGGCGGTGGAAGTTGACGGAGGTGTGATGTGGGGCGAATTCATGGGGGATTCTCTCACTCTGTCCCTAAAATACTCATATTTCAATGAAAGAAGCTCTCAATCCTGATGCGACCAGGGGAACAGTTCTTTCGGTCTCAACGTATGCTGTACGGCATAACGACAGAAACTCGGGTTGGCGTCCAGCACCTTGAGAAGTGATTCTCCTACTGACCCTGGGAATAAGCGGGTGCGAGCCCCGGGCAATCGCACCTAGCATAGCGCAAACGAAAACCCCCCTCGAGGGCCGGAGGACTGATCACGGACCCACAGACCCACAACACGACCCTTGATTGCTCTCGCGATTTTGAATAGGATGCTGGGGATAGCCAATCCGGCGCATTACGATTCGTATGGGAGTCGATACTCTCATTCACAATAAGTTAAGGAACCCAACTCATGTCAAAGATCACGCGTCGCCAGTTTGTGAAAGGCAGCGCCGCCCTCGGGGCCGCCTGCACTATCGGTTTCCCGAAACTCCTCCGAGCCCAGGGACTCAATGAAAAACTTCAGGTGGGATTCATCGCTGTGGGGGGGCGGGCTGGAGCCCATACCGGCGCATCCCATGGGGCAGGCCTGCAGTGTGTTGCCTTCGCCGAAGTCGATAGGACCCGGTGGGGCGGGGTTCTCGAGAAGGAAGGCTGGGGGCAGGCCGCCGGGTATACGGATTGGCGCAAGGTGTTCGAAAAGCACGGCAAGGAACTCGATGTGGTTTTCGTGGCGACGCCGGACCACAGCCATTTCGCCCCCTCCATGACCGCCGTGTCCATGGGGATTCACTGTTACACGGAGAAGCCGCTGACCTGGTCGGTTCGCGAGGCACAGTTGTTGGCAGCGGCTTATGCCAAGAATCCCAAAGTCGTCACCCAGATGGGGAATCAGGGCCATGCTGGAAATGGATGGCGGCTTGCGTACGAATACGTCAAGGCTGGGGCTGTTGGTGAGATTAAGGAGTTTCACACCTGGACGAATCGTCCCGTGTGGCCTCAGGGGTATGATCGCCCGAACTACGCGGACCCGATTCCGCAGAACTTGGATTGGGATGCCTGGATCGGTCCAGCGCTGATGCGGTCATACATCGCCAAATATCGCCCAGGCGGTGACATCGAAGAGCGACACATCGGAAAATCCATCTATCATTCGTTTTCCTGGCGTGGCATCGTCGATTTCGGATCAGGCGCTTTAGGCGATATGGCCTGCCACACCACCGACGGGATCTATGCGATTATGGAGCCCGGCTATGCCGCTGCCGCTGAGCCGATTACAATGAACGGAACGGTTGGGGACCAATGGCCGAAAGGAATGATCGTCAAGAGCACCTACCGCGCCAAGGGTGGGCGTCCCGGTTTCACTACCTATTGGTATGAGGGCAATGATGAGAATGGAAAGCCCTTCATGCCGGAAAACCCCGAGGAACTTAAGGTCGACGGACGCAAATTGCCCAGAACCGGAAACCTGGTCGTTGGCACCACGGGCACGATGTTGGTCAATGGTGACTACTGGGACAGCCCGCAGTTGATCCCCATGGCGAGGCGCCGCGAATTCGGCAAACCTGAAACCCTGCTCGAACGCTCGCCCGGTCATCACAAGGAGTTTTTCATGGCTTGCAAAGGCGAAAAGCCCCGTGAGTTCAGTCAGTCCAACTATGGCTACTCCGGCCCCATGACCGCCAATATCCAGCTTGGCAACCTCTGTGCCCGCGCGGAAAAGAAACTCAAGCTGAACAAGGCGGGCGAGATCACCAGCGACCCGAAGATCAACGATCTGGCCTGGCGCGAGCCGCGCGAGGGCTGGGGACCGCTGGAGATGAACGTCTAGGCGAGTTCAATCAACTTGTTCGAAAAGTTGTCTCTCACGGAGTCACGGAGACACAGAGTATGTCATCTTCTTTTTTCTCTGTGCCGCTGTGGCTCTGTGAGAGTTTTTTTATACAAGCGTTAGATTGACGGCCAATTCTGTAGCGCACTATTGACTCGCGTGCGCGCCCTTCGGCGCTTGGGGCCACGGTGTCTCGCCAGGCGCCCACTCTTTCGGCTGGGTGTCGCGGATCTTGTCGACGGCCTGCTTCAGCCACGCCGGGGGATTCTTGCTCTCCTCCAACCCATAGATGTAGGGCAGGGGAGGATCCATGAGTAAGGGCTTGTCGCCCAGTGGCGGACGCTGCTTGCCGACCTCATCGAGACGGGCGGCCAGCTTTTTCACGATGTCCGGATGTTGGGGCGCAATGTCGGTCCGTTCGCCCGGATCTCTCTTGATGTCATACAGCATGTCGCCCATCAATTTGTAGTCGCCGCTGCGGATGGTTGGCGGACGGACGCTGCCGGCGACCTCGAGGATGATTTCCGTTCGGGGGCTAGGCTGGCGGTTGAAGCGCATGTCGCTCATGTC
>JADFMM010000090.1 GCA_022563885.1 Planctomycetota bacterium
CTTAGAGCCCCTAACAAAATGATCGCCGCACCGAGAGCGAGCGTTTTTGCCTCTGGCAAGGAAGGCGAAGCAGGCCATCCGAGGATGGTCGATGGAGCCTGACGCCGTCCAGAGGGAAAATAAGCCGCTCGAATGCAGATTCATTTTGCGTAGGTGCTCTTAGTTGGGGATCAGACTGGTGCCCGTCATTTCTTCCGGTTGGGGTAGTTTCAAGAGCGTCAGGAGCGTAGGGGCGATGTCGGCCAACGTGCCATTTTCCCGAAGTTGGCTGCCCTTCAGATCATCGTCCACCACGATCAAGTATACGTCGCCGACCGTGTGAGCCGTGTGCGGATTGTCGGGAGAGCCATCCGCCATTTTTTCAAAATTGCCGTGGTCGGCGGTCACGATCGCGGCGCCGCCCAGGCTCTTAATCTTGTCCAACACCTTGCCGACGCAGGCATCTACGACCTCGCCCGCCTTGATGGCGGCCGATAGATCGCCGGTATGCCCGACCATGTCCGCATTGGCGTAGTTGACGATCATGACGTCGTACACCTGGGAGTCCAAACGTTCCAGTGCCACATCCGTGACTTCATACGCGCTCATTTCCGGCTTGAGGTCGTAGGTCCGAACTTTGGGAGAGGGCACAATCTGCCGGTCCTCTCCCGGGAAGGGTGACTCCCGGTAGTCGTTGAAGAAGAATGTCACATGGGGGTACTTCTCGGTTTCAGCGCAACGAAACTGCGTCAAGCCCAGCGAACTCAGGTAGGACCCCAGGATGTTCTTCATCTTGGGTGGTTTGCGAAAGGCCACCGGCGTCTTGATGGATGAGTCGTATTCGGTCATGCACACATAGCAGATGTCGGCATGGGCGGATCTGTCGAATGCATCAAACTCGGGATCGACGAACGCCCGCGTGATCTCCCGGGGACGATCGCCCCTGAAATTGAAGAAGACGACACCGTCACCGTCCTGTATGGTCGCCAGCGGCTCGTCTCGGTCGTGCGTGATGCAGGTGGGCTCCACGAACTCATCGGTGATGTCTCGGGCGTAGTTGTCGGCGATGGCCTGGCCGGCACTTGCGGCGCGATTCCCCCGACCCAGGCGCAGACAGTCGTAGGCCCTTTGTACCCGCTCCCAGCGGCTATCACGATCCATGGCATAAAAGCGGCCGATCACCGAAGCGATCTTGCCGATGCCGATCTCTTTTGCCTTCGCTTCAATCTCCGCGATATAGTCGGCTCCACTGCGCGGAGGTGAATCACGACCATCCATGAAGGCGTGGATGTAGACTTCATCCAGATCGTTCTTCTTGCCCAACCTGAGCAGGCCGTAGAGGTGGTCGAGCAGGGAGTGGACACCGATGTTGCTGGCAAGCCCCATGACATGCATCTTGCCCTGACGGTCCTTGACAAATTGAATCATCTCGAGAAAGCATTCGTTCGTGAAAAAGGACCCCTCCTCAATTGTCCTGCTCAAGCGCACGGACTCCTGCGAAACAACCCTCCCCGCGCCGATGTTCTGGTGGCCGACCTCACTGTTGCCCATGGTCCCATCCGGTAGTCCGACATATTCCCCATAGGTATGGACAAGCGTATGGGGGTAGTTCGCCATCAACCTGTCATTGACCGGGGTGTCGGCGCAGTAGGCCGCATTCGTGGCGTTCTCTTGCGGGTCTGGGTTGTACCCCCAACCGTCGCGAATGATCAGAACCACGGGGCGTTTTCGTAACTCTGGTTTGTCGGCCATGCTTGATTAAACCCTTTCAGTGCAACCGGGGGATCCTTGCGGACCCCACTCAATCCACGCCATCCCCTAGGGAACGGCCCCGAAGTCTAGGTGATCGCCTCTTTCCTGTCAATTGCCCGAAGCCGGCGTGACAAGTTGAGGTTGCCCGAAGCGTCTCAAAGCCGTATACTTGCGGCCTGCACAGTGTACGGCGGCCCACGACAAAAAGTCTGGCCGAACCCGCGGAACCCTGCCGAGTATAGAAATTTAGGAGTACCTCGACCTGAACAGGGAAAGGATGACTTAGTGAGATATGACATTGGCAGCCGAACGAGACGAAAACCCATCCCTGATCCCCCTCAAATCGAACCTTCAGAGCGTCATCTATTGTAAGAGCGATGCCATTGATGTTCTTATCGTGGCCCTGCTGGCAGGCGGGTCGGTGCTCATCGAGGATGTCCCCGGCGTGGGCAAGACGACGCTGGCCAAGGCCCTGGCTCGCAGTCTGCACGCCAAGTTCCGGCGGATCCAGTTTACACCCGATCTCCTGCCCGCGGATATTCTGGGATCCTCGGTGTACAATCCGGTGAGTGGTGAGTTCAAGTTTGACCCCGGCCCTATCTTTTGTAACATCCTCCTGGCCGACGAGATCAACCGTGCATCCCCCCGCACACAGTCGGCGCTCCTGGAGGCCATGAACGAAAACCAGGTCACCATCGACGGAGAGTCACGTCCCCTGTCCCCACCCTTCATCGTGCTGGCCACGCAGAATCCCATCGAGTTTCACGGGACCTACCCCTTGCCCGAGGCACAGTTGGACCGATTCCTGGTGCAACTCGACATTGGGTATCCTAGCGTCGAGACCGAAATCGACATCCTAAAATCTCACCAACATGAGCATCCGCTAGAAAAGATTCAGCCGGTTCTCAGCTTGGAGGCGGTCAAGCAGATGCAACAAGAGGTCCTGAAGGTCCATGTGGACGACAGCATATTGGAGTACATCGTGGAACTGGTGCACGCGTCGCGTCATGACAGCCGCCTGGATTTGGGGATCAGTCCCCGGGGCAGCCTCATGCTCTCCCGCGCCGCGCAGGCCAGTGCATACTCCTTCAATCGCGACTATGTCGTTCCGGATGACATTCTGTGGCTGTTGCCCTATTGCCTGCCGCACCGGATCCTGCTGACGTCCAAGAGTCGCTACGCGGGTCTCACCAAGAAAGAGATCATTCAGTCGATCGGCGAGCACATAAAAGTCCCCGTGTAAACCGCATGGTCGCCGAAAAACCCAAACTCCGTGTCGCACCCACCGAACATGGCCGAGCCATCATCACGGCCACCTGTTTCGTCTTTCTGGCCTCCCTGGTCATTCCCGCCTTCGGCGTGCTGGCCCTACTGATCTGCTTCCATGGGGCGGCCCTGTGGGTCGGGTATCTGCTCAGGCCCAGTGTGTGCCTCACGGGCGATCTCCCGGACCACATCATCGCCGGCGCAGAGACGCAGCTTCGGTTCCGGGTGACGAGTACCGCCCGCCGGAATCTCTGTCAGTTGACGGTGACATGGGATGCTCTTCCGGACGCCGTGGAGCAGACCGGCCCCCTCTTCACGATCGACCGGCTTAGACCCGGAGAAAGCATCACCGTTACTTTATCCATACTGGCCCGGCGTCGAGGTCGCTACACTCTGGGCTACCCCATTTGCTATTCGACGTTTCCCTTCAATCTCTATTCCTTCGGTCTGACCCATCCCCAGCAAGAGGAACTCTTGGTCTTTCCCGCCTTTGACCGTTTGACCCTCTCGGGGATCGCCTCCGAGGGCATAGGACAGAGCAGCGCGGGTCTCGGCATCGCGTCCCTACGGGGGGCGTCTCCCGAGTACATCGGCAATCGGCCCTATGTCTCGGGCGACTCCTATCGAGACATCGACGCCCGTGCCTGGGCCCGCCTGGCCCGTCCGGTCGTCAAGGAGTACCACCATGAATTTCACCGCCATGGCGCTCTGATCCTCGACGTGGCCGAGACATCCAAGACGGCCACAGGAACGCAACTCTTTGAGGCGGCCGTCTCGCTGTGTGCTTCCGTGGCCTTCTCCCTACAATCGGAATGCCTGATTGACTTCCTCGTCACCGGCGCAGAGGTGCATGACCTGGCGACGGTTCCCGCGGGGGCCCGAGTTCGGCGCATCCACGAGATTCTGGCGAGTGTCGAACCCGATCCAACCCCCCTGTCTGTGAATCCCCAGCTCAGACACCTGCTGCACGGAGTGTCTGATTTGTACATCATACAGTCGGCAGACCGCTCGGGGCTGCACGCCCTGGCCGAATGGATGGATTGCCGACGCCAAAACGTCAAGATCATCGAGCTTGGACCCCTGACGTCAGCGGCGGGTCCCTCGTCTCCCTCCTGGCCGGGGGACCTCTGTCGCGTCTCCATCGAAGGCGTCCTGAACAAGGAGGTGAAGCACCTGTGAATGGTCAACGGATCATCGCCGTTCTGATCATCCTGACCAGCTCCCTACTCTCCGCCCACGTACTACACGAATATGCCTACCCGAGCATTCTCTGCATTCTGGGCCTGCTGGGTGTGGCACGTAAGTTCACCTGGGACATCCGACCCGAACGCCGAGTGATTCGGCTCTTCCTCCTCTTGGTCCTGCTGGTGGTCTTCGGTTTGCATTATCGATTTGCGCTGATTCCGACCTATGGGTACCCCGGCCCGACCGCCACCCACGCCTGGCAGACGGTGACACGCTATTTCCTGGCCTCGATGGTTCTGATGCTCTACTTGGGGAATCCCCATCGTTTACCCCTATCCTTGGGACTCTTCTTTCTGGCCATCATCCTCTGTGCCGGACAACTGCTACTGCTCGACGACCAATCGAAGGTGTTTCGGCCCTTAGAACTCTTGGCGGTCGCCTGTGTCATACTCTTCGTGGCGGCCCCTGGAGATGCACATAAACGCGGGTCCGTCAACGCACTTGGAGGGGGCTCCCGACGGCTGCTCTTCGTGACGGTGTTCCTGGTCACACTGAACGTCGGCTGGATCGTGGGATCCCTACTCTACCGCTATCAAGTGACGCTCAACACACTGGGCCTTCGACTCTTGGGCAATGAAGCCAAGTTGATCCAAATGGACGCCCAAGCGGCGGCCATCGGGTTCTCGAACAGCGGCGAGCTGTCGAGTCTGGCCGCGATGAAAACCGACCAGGACCTCAATCCAATCCTCAAGATCAAGAGTGCCTCTCGACCCGAGTACCTCAGAGCCAAGGCCTTTGAGATATACCGAAACTCGGCCTGGAAGGACCTTTCCTTTGAGGAGGCCATCTTTTCCAAAGGCACCCGCATCGCCCTGGCGCTGGGAGGCATGGTGGGCCTCTACCCCATGAAGCCCTCCTTCGCGCTAGAGACGCGGGAGATGACGATCGAACATCTGAAGGATATGGGCCAAACGATGTTCACGCCCCTGACCGCCTACCAAGTCGAAGTGGACGGCAGCACGCTCATGCTAAACGACAACAATCTGGTCTACAATCCGTCGGCAAAGGGAAAATTCGCCTATCGCGTCTTCTACGACAGGCAGCCTTATCGCATCCCGCCCCAGCGCTCCCAGTGGCGGCGCATGCTGAAGGTGCCTCCCGATCTGGATCCGGCCATTCATCGCATGGCAGAGAGGCTCTTCGCGGACTGTCATACGACCACGCAAAAGAAGGAAGCGGTCATTAAGCACTTTCGCGACAACTACGACTACTCTCTCGACATCAGTCCTCCCGCAGACAGAGACAAGCTGACATATTTCTTGCTGCATGAGACGAGTGGTTACTGCGAATACTTTGCATCCGGAGCCGCCATACTGCTTCGGCTGGGCCACGTGCCGACCCGCTATGTCACCGGCTTTTACGTGACGGACCGTGAGCTTTCCTCAACCACCTGGATCGCCCGCAACATCAACGCGCACGCCTGGGTGGAGGCCTGGAATGAGGAGCGCAGGCGATGGGACATCGTCGAAGCGACCGTACAAGCGGAACTGACGGTCAATCCGCTGCTGGATTCCGCGGAGGGTCCCGGTCACGCTAGGTTCTGGTACCAACAACTGCTGCAATCCGTTTCCCTATATGGCGTGCCTGGCCTCTTCATCTGGCTCTATGACTTCGGGGGGGGCATTGTCAGCGCCGCGATGGTGCTGGCGATCGGCGCGATTGTCATGTATCCGATCTTGCGATTCGCGCAGAAGCGGTGGAAGGCCTTCCATCTGCGCAGGTCTACCGACACCATGACGAGCGAACAGAGGCACCTCAAACGACTCCTGCGGAAGATGGACCTGCGGCTGCGCAGCAGGGGTCTCAAACGGGAACCTCAAGAAACGATCAACGCCTTTTCAAGGCGACTGGATACATGTGAACAGACGCGAGCGGCGCGATGGTACGATCGGTACGGGGCACTCCGCTTTCGAGCTCGGTTGACCACCGACCAAGTCGTCTCCCTGCGCCAGGCAATCTCCTGAGGGCTGCAAGGTGCGGCTATTCCACATGATAGATGCCCGCCTGCTTGTCCGCCTCCAGAGACGCCTTCTTGACGATGTTATACAGATCGCGACAGCCCCGGACCTTCACGAATTCGAAGTAAGGGTCTGAATCATCGTTGGTGCTCAAGACGACCGTGCCGATGCCCAAGATACAGTCCAGTACGGAACGGTGGAGACTGATATCCACGATCCGAAACATATCGATATTGTCGACTTCCCGGCTGAAGAGTCCGCGGGACCATTCCACGCGATCCGCCGTCACCTCGTAGGTGGTACGCTTCAACGCGGCCACTCGGGCAGCCAGAACAACGAGCGCCAAGGCGGCCAGCCCCAAGGCGATTCGATCTGCATACAAGTCGACCATAGCCAGTTCCGAAGCGGCCAGATCGACCTGGGGGATGCGGTTGACGAAGTGCGCAACGGGATTCAAGCGCACAAAGGCCAACAAGACCACGAGTGTCGCCGTGCCCATGATAGACCCTAACACAGCGAAGATGCTGGGACGGCCACTGAACAGACACTCATCGTCTTCTTCTGTCTGGGCCTCTTCCTCCCAATCCTGCTCCTCGGTCTGGTACGGGGCCTCCTCCCCATCCGGGTTCATCCTTGCAGTGTCGCTGCGGCGATCGCCATGCAGGAACTCTCCACAGAAGCGGCATTTGATGGCCTCGAGGCGGATCGCTTCCGCGCAGAATGGACACTTTTTTGTCCGTCGCCTGCGATGCTGCGTGTCGTCCACCTTACCACTTGCGTCAAAAACATAGGATCCCATGTTGCCAATATCGGCCTGAGGCCTGCCTCAACATCACTCCATTCCCCTTGCGGTGGGGCTTGCCTATGGTATATAGTGCAACGCACTGAGACGACGGTTTCGAAAGGCCAGTGCATGACTGAACACCCTAAGATCGAACTGTTTGACAACCCAAATCCCGAGCGAGACTATACCATCACGATTCGTTGCCCAGAGTTTACCAGTGTCTGTCCTAAGACGGGCCAACCCGATTTCGGTGAGATCACCGTGGAGTACTGTCCCGACAAGTCCTGCATTGAACTCAAGAGTCTGAAGATCTATATGCAGAGCTTTCGCGACAGAGGCATTTTTTACGAGGCACTGACCAATGACATCCTGGACGATCTCAGTGGCGCCTGCGAGCCGAGACGCATGACGGTCATATCGAGGTTCACG
The DNA here is from genome assembly GCA_022563885.1 of Planctomycetota bacterium. GTDB lineage: Bacteria > Planctomycetota > Phycisphaerae > Sedimentisphaerales > Anaerobacaceae > JAIPFM01. The sequence continues at coordinate 7,414 of JADFMM010000090.1, forward strand.
CCCCGCGGTGGGATCACCACAGAGGTGGTCGTACATTACCAGACAGACACATCGGGGGGTGTCTAGGGAATGGCCATTGTCTTAAGGTGCCCGCACTGTGACAAAAAGATAGAAACGCCGGACACACTGGCGGGGCGGCGTATCAAGTGCCCCAGTTGCAACGAGAAACTTCGCATCCCCACGACACCCGAAGCGGAGACACTCACAGTGACGCCGGTGAATCAAGAGGATGAGCGGCAGCGAAAACGATTAATCTCGGACTCCTTGCTACTGAACCAATTGATTTCCGAGCAAACTGCCGAGATCCCAGGCTCCGATTCGCTCTCAGAGGTTGGAGATGACGCGTTTCATGTGCCCACCGTGACGATGGACGCGGCCGAATTGCACGACGCCATCGTCGAATATCTGCGCGGCATGGCGGACGGGCACCTCGAGCAAGCACTCCCTCTGGCGCACAGCATCGTGTCCCAAGGCCCCACTGCCCTAACCATCATCGATGCCATCGCACTGAGAGAGATACCAGAGGACGCGCTGGCAGACATCCCGCCCCAGATCCTTTCCGGACTCATCCGAAACCTGCGTGCCGAGTTCCCTTAGGGACCGGCAAGAGGCACGGAACTAAACTGCCAAACCATGCCCCAGACAATGCAACAGAAACCCGTCATTGGGATTGTCGGCGGCATCGGATCCGGCAAGAGCACCGTCGCGAGAGAATTTTCCAGACTCGGTTGCGCCGTCATCGATGCGGACCAGATTGCCCACTCGCTTCTGAATAATGCGGGGACAAAACAGCAAATCAAGGATCACTTCGGACCGGATTTGCTCACGCCGCGGGGTGATGTAAATCGCAAGCAACTTGCCGAGATCGTCTTTCGCGATCCCGAGAAACTCAGCTTGCTGAACAGCATCCTGCATCCCCAGGTCCTAGGTCGGTGTGAGACGCTTCTGCGGAAATATGGCCATTCCAGCCGATTTAACGGGATTGTCCTAGACATGCCACTGCTCGTGGAGGTCGGTTGGCATACAAAATGTGATCACATTATTTTCATCGCATGTGATCAAGAGCTACGTCTGGAGAGGATACGAGCCAAAGGACCATTCTCCCCGAGGGAACTCAAAATGCGGGAAAGTTTTCAGATTTCTCTAGACACCAAGCAACTTCATGCCGATACTACAATTCATAATACCTCGGACTTATCGGCACTGGCCGGACAAATCACTGAAATCTTCTCAAAAATCCTGAATCGTTAGGGGAGTGCTAATTCCAAGTAGCGTTTATTGAAAGTGCTCTGTATAGTTCTGTAAGGTCAATAGTTTCAAGTCTGGCACATTTTCAGCACCGTTACCGTTCGTAATCCGCATTCTCCCGTCTGCCGTACTTAATTGGCAACGCGTTGCCTGGATATTGGCACAAGGGGCCGTGTTCGTTCTTGTACACGGAAAAGGAGTTATCATGGCTAAAGTTGCGACCAAATCCGCAAGAGTAGGAAAAAAGAAAAGAGTTTCGAAGAATAAAGTGAAGAAGAGCATCGCCGAGGAACTCTTTCCCGATGAGAGTAAAGAGCAATCCATCGACGAGACCTCGTTGGAATCAGATACGAAAGTCGAAGAAATCTCCGAGCCCAATGATGCGGGACAGGACCCTGACGCCGAAGGGGATCCCGGAGAAGAGTCGACCCACGCAAAATACGAGCGAGTCAAGAAGGGCAGTCTATACCTGACCGACCTCCAGAAGCTCACCGTCGTAGAACTGCATGACATTGCCAAGAAAGAAAAGCTGAATGAGTATACGGCACTCAAGAAGCAAGATCTCATCTTTAAGATCCTGAAAGAGCGCATTCGCCAAAGTGGACTCCTCTTCGGGGAAGGGGTATTGGAGGTCCTGCCCGACGGCTACGGTTTCCTGCGGAACGCCAACTACAACTACCTCTCCTCCTCCGATGACATCTACGTTTCCCCCTCACAGATCCGCCGGTTTGGTCTGCGCACGGGAAACAATGTCGCCGGTCAGATCAGACCGCCCAAGGACTCGGAGAAATACTTTGCCCTGCTGCGGGTCGAAGCCATCAATTTCGAAAATCCGGACCTGCTCGCCGACAAGGTCGTATTCAGTGACTTAACCCCTCTGCACCCCCAAGACCGACTCATCCTGGAGACCGATCCCGATGAGTTGGGGATGCGCATCATTGATCTGGTCACTCCCGTGGGCAAGGGCCAGCGGGCTCTGATCGTCGCGCCCCCACGGACCGGGAAAACAATTCTGCTCCAAAAAATGGCCAATGCCATCAGCATCAATCATCCGGAGGTCCGCCTCATTGTCCTGTTGATTGATGAACGTCCCGAGGAAGTGACAGAGATGCAGCGCAAGACGGGAGACCAGGTCGAGGTGATCAGTTCCACCTTCGATGAGCCGGCCGCACGTCACTGCCAGGTCGCGGAAATCGTCATTGAAAAAGCCAAACGGATGGTGGAGTACGGCGAAGACGTGGTCATTCTCCTGGACTCGGTCACACGTCTCGCCCGTGCCTATAACAATGAAACCCCTCACTCGGGACGGATCTTGTCCGGTGGTGTCGACGCCAGCGCGATGCAGATGCCCAAGAAGTTCTTTGGCGCCGCTCGAAAGATCGAGCATGGGGGGTCTCTCAGCATCTTTGCCACCGCGTTGATCGACACCGGATCGAAGATGGATGAGGTCATTTTCGAGGAATTTAAGGCCACGGGCAACATGGAGTTGCACTTGGATCGGCGTCTGGTGGAGCGACGGGTCTGGCCGGCCATCGATATCAGTCGCAGTGGGACACGCCGTGAGGAGTTGCTCCTGGATGAAAAGGAGCTGAAGCTCATTTACCGCTTACGGCGCGTTCTCAGCGAACTCAATCCGGTCGAAGCCGTTGAACTGCTCAAGAGCCGTTTGATGAAGTGTCGTACCAACGCCGAGTTCCTGATGACCATGTCGCTGGACTAGGATCACGCCAGAGGACATCCGACGCATCAAGACGCTGCGTCGCGCCCGATAGATTTCCTTAGCAAACGTGTTCAAGTCTCCTCCTTGTGGGGCCCCGATCGAGACATCATTTTTGCGGCGTCTGCGTCAGCAGACTGACACCCACCAACATCAGCACCGACAGAATAATCGCGGGCAAGACCGCGTCTAGTTCCGCGACGGACGACGGTAGCTTCTCCCACTCCGACCAAACGACAGTCACCACCGTACCTGTGGCAATGGAGGCGATGGCGCCGGCCTTGGTGGCTCCTTTCCAGAACAGGGCCGCCACCAGACTGGGCGTGACGGCCGCGCCATAGATCGTATAGGCATAGAGTGCCTTATCAAAAAACCCCGTGGTCTCTGCAAAGGCGTGCGTGACCAGGAATGCAATCACGCCAAAGACCATCACCAGAACGCGGCTGACGAAGATGACTCTCTTCTCATCGGCCTTGGGATTGATGTGTTTGCAATAGATGTCGTTGATGAAGGTCGTGGCCGGAACCAGCAAAAATGAGTCCGCCGTGGATATGATGACACCGACCACGGTGATCATGAAGAGTATCCCCAGGGCATAGGGCAGATGATGCCGGGCCGCATAGATCAGAATGTAGCGGCCATTGGTCTCTTCGGGCGTCAAGCTGCCCGCTATCCAGGCACAGGCAATGATCAGCAGTTCTATGGCCAAGGCCGCGAAGACCAAAGTCACCACAGCCTGCTTCGCACCTTTGGCATTACGGCTGGCGAAGATCCGCTGGTATTGATTGGCGTCGCCCACGACCAATAGGAAGGTCGGCAGGAGGTAGTTGATGATCGTCACCGGGGAGTACACGCCCCAGAACTGCATGTGCTGCCCCCGATCCGGCATGAGCGCGTAAGCGTCCCGCATGCCGGCGAAACCGCCGGCCTTGTTCAGAAGCACGGGGAAAGTAATCAACAGAGAGATGGTGATGATCGAACCCGTCACGATGTCCATGCTGGCCAGGCTTTTGAGCCCGGCCAACATGGTGAAGACAATGATAAAGATGGCGGCAATGGCGGTGGCGGTCTCTTTCGAAATCTTCGGCTCGATCACCTCCAGCCGACCCTGATCCGGCAATGAGAGGACCCCATACTGGCCCTTCCCGGAGGGCAGTGCAAAGGTCGTCAGCCGGGCCGTATCGCCAGACTTGATGGCGATCGTGTTCATCTGGTCTTTGATTTTATCGAGTGTCCCGGCCAGCGCCGCTTCAGGGACCACATGAACCGTGTACCCGAGGGACTCTGCCGTGGCTGGGTGCTCGAACGATAGAGAGACCTGTCCGATGAACCCATCGGAAGGCGTAAAGGCGAGACGTCCCCGAGTCATCTGTCGATCTGTCACTCTGTCTCCCACACGAATAGGCACAGGAGCGTGGTCGCCGGTGATGACCTCGATGACGCCCCCACCGGCATTGAATTGATAGCTAACAATCACCATATAGGCCATGATGAGGGCAATGACGGCCAGGAACCTCGCCACCATCCCGAAACGATTGCCAATGATCTCGGGCACGCTGGTGGCCTCGATATCACGCGCCCGGGACGCGATGAGGGCCAGCAGGATCATGCCCAAGAATGTGCCGAGGGGGATGATCAAGGTCGCCATACCCGTTTCGTAGGCCTGTTCAGCGTTGCCCAGAATGGACCCAGTGCCGATCCATACGGCCAGCATGGTGAGCACCATGGTCCAGGGCGATAGGGAACGACCCGCCAAGGCAAAATCCTCCTGACTCTTGACCTGGCGCGATTTGACTACGCCAATGGCCGTGAGTACCAGCAGATAGATGCCAATAGCGATGATGTAGATCATGAGATCGCGACCCGCTTGCCCTCTTCATCAGAAGACACATAGGCACTGTAGATCGTGCGGATACAGTCGGCGGCCAGAGAAAGATTGCTCTCGATGGGAAGACCGTGGGCAACTGTGCCATAGAAGGCCTCGATTTCCTGTGGATATCCGGTAAACCAATCCTCATCGGGAGAGGTACTGGCCCATCCCAGTTTGGTTTCGATTTTCTCCACCACTTCGATGTCCTTGAAATTGCCCTCGACGGGATTGAAGGTCTGCATCGCCGTATTGGGGTTGATGTTGCAGACCGTCCGGTGGTTGGTAGTGTTGACCTCCAACCAATTGTGAACACCGCCCAAGACGATGTCGGAGGCCATGATGTCGGCGACTGTACCATCCTCAAAAACCACGTGCATGGTGGAAAAATCTTCAATGTCATAGTAGTCCGCCCGAATCAGACCTTCGTCCTTGAAGGCGTCAGAACGGGTGAGCGCATGCGTGTGAGCGCTGACAGTGGCGGGACGAATGGGCTTGCGGTTTCGCACTCTCCCCTCAACCTGTTTGAGATAGAGCGCCGCGGTCAAAGGGTGACATCCCTTGCTTATCATGGAGCCTCCGCCGGCGTACTTCCAATAACCGTAGGAAGGTGAATGGGAGCCGGAATGGGACTCTTCCCCGTGCATCCACAGAATCTGCGCTGCCGTCTTTTCCAGGATCTCTCGCTCCTTCTGGATGGATGGGGCATACACCCAGTTTTCCGCGTAGAGGACGCGACCTTTGCTCTTCTCTTCGGCGGCGACAATGCGGTCTATACTCGCCTGAGCGGCCGCTAAGGCACGTTGCTTGGGGTAGGTATCGCCCCTATACGTCTCCGATCCGTCACCGAAAAACCCGGTCAGGGGTTTTTCCACGATAGCAAATACGTCTCGTTTCAGCGCGGCGACGGCCATGGCCTCGTGGGTATGGGAGGGCGTGCAGATGTGCAGAACGTCCACACGATCCAACAGAGCATCCAGCGAGTCATACGCCCGGACGCCCTCCTTTTCGGCAAATGCCGCCAGCCTGGTCGCACCGGTCGAATAGAGACCTTCGAGTACGACATCCGCACAGTACACCCGTTTCATCGCCTGGCAGTGAAACGCCGCCGCAAAACCCGCCCCCGCGATACCCGCTTTTATCGTCTTCTTCTTCATAGAATCCCTTCTGGCCGATCCGTCGGTTGAGCCCTGTCATTCCCAAACCTGCGTCGAAGCCTATACGTTTCTGATTTCAACACCTCGAGTGGACAAATGTGTCTTGACCGCCCCTATCGAGACCTCGCGCCGGTGAAAAATCCCGGCGGCGAGAGCGGCTTCTACGTCAGTCTGCTCGAATACGTCGAAGAAGTGCTCCACACATCCGGCGCCGCTGGAGGCAATCACAGGGATGGTCACGGCGGCCTGCACCGCCCGAATCAATTCAACGTCGAAGCCGGCCTTCGTGCCGTCCCGGTCTATACAGTTCAGCAGAATCTCCCCGGCCCCCAAGGCTTCACAGGCCTCGACAAAGGTAATGGCATCGAGGTCCCGTCCTTCGCGTCCCCCTCTGACCGTGCACTGATACCAACAGGTGGTCTGGCCTTCGGGGCCGGGTATTTCCGTCTCGATGCAGAAGTGGCCAACCTCGTCGGGAGATTGAACATAGACCCGCCGTGGATCCACCGAAACCACCACGGCCTGGCTGCCGTAGGTCTTTGATATGCGCTCGATCGAACTGCTGCCGGTGTTCCGCCCTTCCTTCAGGTACTGCTCAACGATGTACACGGCGTCACTACCGATCGAGATCTTGTCCGCACCCGAGCGAAAATATTCATGCGCAACGTCCAGTGCGTCGTAGCTGCGGCCCTTGCCATCCGTAAACCCGCGAATGCCGCCCCCGACCGTCAAGGGCACGAACACGCTCTCCGAGGTTTTGCGCAACACCTCGAGCATGGGTATGTCCTTCAGGGGAAACTCCCGGAACCCGGTGATATTGAGAAAGGTAATCTCGTCGGCGCCCTCCTCGTAGTAGCGTCGAGCCAATTCCACCGGCTGACCCAGGTTACGGACCTCCCCCGCTTCTCGCACATCGTACTGATCGCCCTTGGTCACCACGAGGTCGCCGGCGTCATTCGAGCGCACATCCAGACAGGCAATCACCCGTTTGGCCAGGCCCGTCCGAGGACTCGTGGGCGGCTGTTCGGTCGTGTCATGAGCACCCGCCCCAAGGAAATTGCCGAAGATCCGCAGACCGATCTCGCCACTCTTTTCCGGGTGGAACTGCGTTGCAACCAGCGCGCCCTTCTGGACACTGCTGACAAACTCACCGTCGTAGTCCGTCGTGGTCAAGATCACGGAGGGATCGGAAGGCACCACATGATAAGAATGGACGAAATACAGTTTCTCATCGCCTCTAAGCCCCCGCAAGAGCGGCGATGCCTGCTTCGCACAGATCCCATTCCAGCCAATCATGGGGACAGAGCGTTGTGTTTGAAAGCGGCGCACTTGCCCGGCGATGACACCCAGTCCGGCGACACCGGGGGCCTCCTCACTCCCCTCAAACAGGACCTGCAAGCCCAGGCAGATGCCCAAATAGGGTCTGCCTGAGCGCAGGTACTCCCGCAGCGGCTCCGTGTAACCCTGGGCATTGAGGGCGGTCATCATGGCACCGAACTCTCCCACGCCCGGGCAGACCAGCTTCTCGGCCGAGCCGATGTCGGCAGCACAGGTAACCACCTTGACGTCGCATCCCAGTTTGGTGATGGCATTGATGACGCTACGGACATTCCCCGCCCCGTAGTCCAACAGTGTCACTGCGCCTTTGCTCATTGCATATCCTTCGGCGTGATCAAGGGCCACAGTCTAGCACACGGATCACCCCTTCGCCAAGGTTGCGCTTGGAGTTCCTTTCAGAAAGAGGTAAAGCACCAAGAAATATGTACGTGCAGGCAGCAGTTCACACGAATGGATTGCGTGCTCGTACTCAGTGATGCCGTACTCGTAATCGTGCTCCTAATCGATGACCCTGAAGTGCGGTTCGCCGTTTCGAGTACGAGTACGATTCATACAACCGGTCATGCTACCGGGAATCGAGCCAGGCCGGGATGCCGTCTGTGTTACCTGCCCGACTGTCACACCCACAGTGCTAGGACAGATTGTGGACATCCGGTAGAATCGTCGCGTGATGCAAGACCAGACATCTTCAGAAATCGAGCAGCTAGAGCGGCTCAAGGCAGGTGACCTCGATGCCTTTGAGCAATTGGTCGAGGAACATCAAGACAAGCTGATCAACACCTGTTTTCGATTCGTCCACAGCAGACAAGATGCCGAAGACGTCGCCCAGGAGGTCTTCTTGGAGGTACACCAGTCGATCGACAGTTTTCGCGGGCAGAGCAAGCTCTCCAGCTGGATCTTCCGCATTGCCGTGACCAAGTCCCTGGATTTCGTCCGCCGGGCCAATCGCAAGAAGAGATCCGGCCGGCTTAAGCGGGTGTTGGGATGGGTGAATGACGGGGAACAGGCGGCAATAGAACCCGAGGAATCCCGCAGCGCACTGGATGAATTGGCAGATAAAGAACGGGCTGAAATTCTGCGCGGGGCTGTGGATGCCCTCCCGGAGAACCAGCGGATCGCTGTCAACTTGCACAACTACCAAGGATTCCGCTACACGGAAGTCGCCCAAATCATGGAGACGAGCGTCTCCTCGGTGGAATCACTCCTCCACCGGGCCCGGAAGAACCTGGAGAAGCGGCTCGCCCACTATTTCTCAAAAAACTTTGACAATTAGACCGCAAGCTCCACAAGTGACTGACGTCTAATCTCAAGGCTCTGTCTGAAAACTCGGTCTGGCCTCGAGCGACTCTGTTCTTTAGTTGCTCCAGTTGCTGCTAGCGCAGCCACTGTCGGATCAAGGCAGCCGCACTTGTCCCGCCTGGCTGCATTCGCTGCATCGACGATAGAACAAACATTGCCTGCTTCGCCGTCTTTGCCAGGTGAACAAATTGCTCGCTCTCGGGCCGACGACAGAGTCTTCAAGACAGAGCCTAATGGTGACCCTATGAAAAACCGTCGAAGCCAGATCCAGAAGCAAGTTGAGCGGACCCTCGGCTGTTTCGAAACAGCCGAACGTCTGGAGCCGGATCCTTGGTTCGCGTCCCGTGTGCGCAGCAGGATCGCCGGGCGAGAGCCGGTTAGTCCCAGTTTTCGCTGGTCGCTGACTACCAACGGGCCCATTACTTCGGCCCTGCTGGCGCTGATGCTGGTCGCCAATCTGGTCAGCGTGGTAGTGCTCTCCCAGCAAAGAAACAGGCAAGGTGCCTCCCCAAAAGACGATGTCAGCAGCCTGGCCTTGGCGTATGGCTATGCCGCCCGCGAGACCAGCTACTACCTGAGTACTGACTGAGGGCAACCCTATCGTGGACAGCTTCACCAAGAGTCAATACTTGGGCTGGACAGTCCTTGCTCTGATTCTGCTCAATCTCCTGGCATTAGGAATGCTCTGGACTTCTTTTCTCCGAGCGCCCGAATCGCATCGAGATCTTCCTTTCGCTTCGCGCCGGGAACGACCGGGCCGGAGTCGATCATCCGATATCATGCGGCGAGAGCTGGGACTATCACCCCTGCAGGCGGAACAGGTTCGCTCCCTCCACCAACAGCATTTTGCTCAAATCAACGGTTTGCAGCGAGAAATCCACGAGGCGCGGCAGAGGCTGTCTGAGGCGATCTTTCGAGAAAAAGTGGGCGGTGCGGAGATCCAAGACCTGGCAGACCAGGTGGGCGAAAAGTGGTCCTTGCTGGAGATCAAACGATTTGAGCACTTCAAACGGATAGAGGCCCTATGTGATCAACAGCAAAAGGACCGATTGAAGACGCTGATTGAGGGAGTTTTGACGACCGTTGGCCCCCCCATGGGCACCGGACCAAGGGGACCACATCCGGAGCTGGGTCAACACCCCATGGGCCCCCGCGGCCCTGGGCCCCATCCGGACGCCCCCAACGGCAGACCCCGTGGCCCGCGGAGAAGAGGCATGCCCAACGGCAGTCGACCCGAAAACCAACCATAGGACGCACGCCAAAAATAACTTTACCATTTCTCATCTCATAATCACGCCATCTTCGGCCGCTTCTCAATCGCAAATTCCTCGACGTAGAATGGCTACGCCTGTGGATTCGCTCAATCGACCGCGACTGAATCTAACGCAATTCTAAGCGATAAATCTCAAATTTATTCTGGCCGGCCCCTTAAGGCGACAGCTGAGGGTAAAACAGCGGGGGATCGCTCTCCTGTTGTGTTATACTCTAAGCAACAGCAGACGCACTACAACCTAAAATTCACAGTCCCGGAGGACATTTCCAATGAGTAGAACGCTCTGGCGATCGGGTGTATTCATTAGTATTGTGCTTTGCCTCGGCTTATGCGGTAAAGGTCAGGCTCAGACACTGATCATAAACGAGTTCATGGCATCCAATGACAGCACCATTCAGGATCCGCAGGGCGGATACGAAGACTGGGTAGAAATCTACAACACGGGATCCGAAACCCTTGATCTGGCAGGATTTTTTCTAACAGACGAGATCAACAATCGCACCAAGTGGCAGTTCCCCAGCGGGAGCCCCGAACTGACCACAATCCGGCCTCAGGGCTTCCTGCTGGTGTGGCTGGATGACGATACCAACGACGATGGGCTCCATGCCGGTTTCAAGCTCGCTGCGGGCGGGGAAACGATCGCTTTGGTCGACAATGACAGCACGACCTTACTCAACTTGGTTCAATTCCCAGCCCAAACCGATGACATCTCCTTTGGCCGTTTCCCGGATGGCGCCAACGCTTGGCAGTTCATGGCCACGCCGACGCCGGGCGCGGCCAACCAGGAAGGCTACAGTGGCGAGGTTGAGGCTGTCGACATCAGCGTCGAACACGGCATATTCACAGAGCCGTTAACCATCACCCTCTCCACTCCCACCCCGGAAGCCACCATTTACTATACCTTGGACGGCGCCGAGCCCTACCCTGTTGCTGACCCCACGGCGGCGGGCAACGTGTACGATGGGTCTCTCACCATCAACGAGACCACTTGCCTGCGGGCCAAGGCCATCCGTCCCGGATGGAAGGAGAGCCCCATCAGTACCCGTACCTACCTCTTCCTGAAGGATGTGATTACCCAGTCGGAGACTGGCGAGCGTCCCAGTCCCCGCTGGCCCGCCCCCACGCGGGCGGTCAATGTCCAGGCCATGGACTACGGCATGGATCCGGACGTGACTGGCGATCCGGCGTACGCACCCATGATGACAGACGCGCTGCTGGCGCTGCCGACCATCTCGCTCGTTACCGACTACCGTCATCTCTTCGATGACACCGACGGCATCTACACCCACCCTCTAAAGGACGGCCGCGCATGGGAACGCCCGGTATCCGTCGAATGGATCAATCCAGATGGCAGTGACGGATTTCAGGTCGACGCCGGCATTCGCATTCGCGGCGGTACAGGCCGTAGGACAGACAATCCCAAACATGGCTTCCGCCTGTTCTTCCGCTCGGACTATGGTCCAGCCCGGCTCGAGTACCCGCTGTTCGGAACAGAAGGGGCGGAGAAGTTTAACGAGATTGACCTGCGGACCGCACAGGGCTTCTCCTGGCACTTGAACAGCGAGAACGCGCGTCACGCCACCTGGCTCTACAACGTCTGGTCCATGGACACGCAGCGGGCACTGGGCCAGCCCTATTCGCGCAGCCGTTTCGTCCATCTCTACCTGAATGGCCAGTACTGGGGTCTCTACCAGGCACATGAGCGTCCGGAGGCCAGCTACGCGGCCTCCTACTATGGCGGCAAAGAGCGCGACTACGATGTGATCAAGTCCAGCCCCACCTCCGGGAAGTTGAGTACCCTCGATGGCAACCTAGATGCATATGAGGACTTATGGACCGCTGTCAACGAGGACCTTTCGGATCCCAACGCCTATCTGGCCCTCCAAGGCCTTCTTCCCGACGGCTCCGCAGATCCCGACGGCACGAAACTACTCGACGTCGACAACTTGATTGACTACATGCTCTTGGTCTTTTTCTCCGGTAACCGGGACGCCCCGATCGGCAAACCGGGCCTCGACAACAGAGTGCGAAACCTGATGGCCTTCTTCAACGACGACAATCCCGATGGCTTCCAGTTCGTGTCGCACGAAGCCGAACACACTCTCGGCGCGTACCTGCCGGAGGGCGTCGACTTGAATCGCGTGGCCGTGACACTGAAGCCAACTCTGCAGGCACAGGAAAACTGCAATCCCTGGTGGATCCATCTGCGACTGATGCAAGACAGCGAGGCCTACTATCTGAGCTTCGTTGACCGGGCCTTCGCTCTTCTCTCTCACGAGGGCGGACTGACACCGCAAGCGGCGAGCGCTAGACTACTTGACCGCGCCGAGGAGATCAGGGTAGCCGTTGTTGCAGAGTCCGCCCGGTGGGGCGACTATCTCACGCCCGATCAAGCCCGCACCCGAGATGCCGATTGGCTCGTCAGCGTCGATCGCATCGTGAACGACTACTTTCAGGCCTCGCCCGTCACCCGGACGGACGTGGTTCTCGGCCAACTGCAGGATCAAGGATGGTATTCCGCCGTGGCAGCCCCCGCCTTCAATCAACGCGGCGGCGACGTGCCGGTCGGGTTTGAGGTGAGTCTGAGCGCATCGGCCGGCTCGATCTTTTACAGTGCTGATGGAACAGATCCCCGCTTTGGAGCCGAGTATACAGAACCCCTGACACTCGCCCACAGCACAGCCATTAAGTCCCGTGCCTTCGATGCGGATCAGTGGAGTCCGCTCAACGAAGCCATATTTGTTGTGGGCCCGATTGCCGACAGCCTGCGTATCAGTGAGCTCATGTACCATGGGCGAAACAACGCGAACCCCCCCGAATACCTAGAATTCACCAACATCGGGGCCGAGACCCTCAATTTGAATCTGGTCGCATTGACCATTGGTGTCGAATTCACATTCCCGGCCATTGAGCTGGCCTCCGGTGGCTTCGTGGTCATTACCGAGAGCGTAGATGAATTTACGGCTTACTATCCCAACTTCAGCGGCCTCTTGGCCGGACAGTACCAGGGACGACTCTCCAATGCCGGGGAGCGTTTGAAACTCGACACTCCCGCCGGCACAACGATTCTTGATTTCGCTTACGACGACGAGTGGTATGCCATCACCGACGGAGAAGGCTATTCGTTGACCATCGTGGATCCGGCCATCGATCCCGGCCAGCTCGGTGAGAAATCAAGCTGGACACCGAGCCCATTTTCGGATGGTACGCCTGGGCAGTGAGGGGGAGAACGCCAACAGCCATGGACTAGGATGCGCGCACCGGCTGGCCAGCGGTCGCTGTTTAGGGAGCAACATCACAGCGGGCCAGGCGGCGAGCGTTTCTCCGCTGAGCCAGTCGCGTGTCTACCAGAGGCTCTTTAGAGGAGTCCAACTTACTCCCAGATTAGCCTCTCTTGGGGTCTTTGACAGTCCAGTCCTGGGCCCCTTTGATGAACTTGTTCTGCACCACCATCCCCACCAGCATGGGCACCAGCACGAGCGCCGGAAAGAACCATTTCTCATCGAGGATCACAGGACGCCCTTCCTCGACGCGCTCGATATAACGGTAGCAGATCGCCAAGATGCCTGTCGCCATCAGCGTGCTGCCACCGAGACTCGTGAAGAGCATGACAGAGGCCTTGAAGACAATAAAGGACAACATGCCACCGGCGACGAAGCCCACCAGGCCGCCGGCCCAGGCATAGGTGCCCGGCATACCAAAGGCCAACCATCCACCGGCGGTCAGAACGCCGCCCGCCAGGGCCCCAAGAATACCCACACCCCAGCGCATGAGCGGAATGGCTACAATGGCACACAGTCCCCCGAAGATAGTCGCCAACCAGACCACGTTGTTTGTGCCGCCCAAGAGTTCGTTGTTGATCCAAACACCAGCCAACAGGCCCAGCAAGCCGAAGCAGATGCCCACCAGAATCTTGAATATCCGCCAGCCATAGAAAAGACAGACAACACCGAAAGAAATGAAGGTCAGAGCCTCCACGGGGCCGAGCTGGGTGACTTGCTCCCAAATGGCATCAATGGGCAAGCGGGAGGGACCACCATCGCTACTGGATCCGGCGGCTTGGGCTTGGGCTTGGGCTTGGGCTTGGGCTTGGGCGAGAATGTCGAGACTGTTCATAAGCTACTCCGATAAAAGCCATCCGTTTGGTGAAGTGTGTCAGGCCTCTTACGCCTACCTATATTGCCAAACGGCCTTTGCCAGGTGTCTCGTGGATCCATCTGCGACACGGGAAAGCGCGGCCGATTACACACCACCTGGATTTAATGTTATCGGCGAAAGACTGCAGAAATGTTGAATTGTAGCCTCCGACAGAGAAGAACGGGGTTAAGGACCAAGGACCCGCACAACAATAACTTACCGCTTCTCCATCTCATCTTCAGGCCGTCTTTGCCCGTTCCTCAATCGCGATATCCTCAACGTAGGCACACTACGCCTCCGGTTTCGCTCAATCGATCACGACCAAATCCAACCTAAATC
>JADFMM010000335.1 GCA_022563885.1 Planctomycetota bacterium
GGTTTCACCATCCACAGAGGGTTCGATGACGACATCCTTCGCGCCGACTCCCCCGAAGACCTCGATGGCCTGATTCGAGTTCCAGATCCAAAGCTCGTGCAGCTTGTACACCCTATCGAATGCATACTCGATTGTGGCCGGGATACCCGCGCTGATCCACATGTCGGGGGCGGCGACTCCATGAAGATCATCCATCAGACCAGAGCCGTTGATGGTATTCTCGGCCACGGATATGCCGAATGAGCTGGATGCGGTGGCTGCTATATTGGTGATGGGTCTCGATAAAGGCTCGACCGCAAAACTCCAGACATCCCCTCTAAACACGGTGTTATCCGGAGCGGCATTCACTTCGTCCACGCGCCAATAATAGGTTTGACCAAACTCGAGAACGTTTTGGGGTGCATAGGTCGTCCCCTCCTGCCCTTGACTGGCCAACACGCCCAGCGTATCAGCGGCGTCGGCGCTGTTCACATCCTCAAACACGCTGCTGAGATAGATATCGTGTGTAGCGGCATCATCCCCTGGGCTCCATTCCAAAACGACACTGCGAACGACGTCGTCGGCTTCGTCGGACGGCTGCGGAGACGAGGCCACCGTCCGGGACAGGCCTTCCATGATTGATGGAATTTCTTCGGCCGTCAGTACTCTACTATAGAGCGCCACGTCGTCAATCAGGCCGAAAAAGGGTCTGTCCTGCCGAGTGGGACGGTAGCCGATGGTAATCGGCAAGCTCGCAACGATATTCCAAGTATCTGGATCCGATTTTTCCTGGGTGTCGTCCACGCCGTTCACATAGAATGTCACGTCCCCACTGGAGGCCGACGCATTCTCCACTACTGCCGCAACGACATGGTGCCACTCTCCATCGGGAATCGTCGTGTTTCCTTGAACATTGCCGTTGCCATGGGAAATGCGCAACCTGCTGCTGTTGATACGAAATTCCACGCGTTGACCGCCCGAATCGGTGCCCCAATGCATGATTTGCTGGATGTCGGTATTGGTGGTCTTGACCCAGGCGGCAATACTGAAGGGATTGGTACCGTCAATGCCCTGATACCCCTCAATAGAGATAAAGTCCGGGCCTCCAAATAGCTCTATGGCCCCATCGTTTACGCCCGCCACAAAGGCAGGTGCGCCATTGAGTGTGCCGTGCCGTCCGTTGCCCGACGAATCCAAGACCATTCCGTCGACTTCGGTGTCCATGCTCCACCAACCCATCAGGTCGGGATCGGCTGCCTGCACGGAGTTAGTACTCAAAGAGTGTGACATCCAGGCGGTGAATACCAGTAGCGATAGCGTCTTGATTTTCGTACTTCCAGTTCTCATGATCATCCTCCAAAAAGCAGATATAGATTACCAGTCACTCCGGAATTCTTCTCGGAGCTTGGGTTCGATGCCTCACGCGACTCCTCTGCCAATCCTGCTGAATAACCAACCATCCTGCCGACTCCAGAAGTTGAACCTGTTTGATCTCAACGGCTCACGCAAATTTCTCGGAAATGACTATCGATCAATTCTACAGAAACAATCCGCAGGAAACAACCGGTTCTCCTCATCCTGAGCCGCACAACTGGTTTCATAAGTAGTTTTACTCATACATCTCCCTGCCGTTTGTCAGTGGTGCAGCAGTGAGCGAGAAACTGTGTCTGTTGGACGAGGCACTCTCTCAGGACAGGCCGTCGCGGTCCTTGTAATGGCCCCGGAAAGAGGTTATAAACGGTGTTGAACTCTGAAGGTGTTACGAGTTGGGTTGAGTGAGGCATCAGGCGCAGGCGAGCAGCGGAAAGCCCGATCAAATGGCAATGAAGTCCGATATCAGAATAAGGCCCGTTTGCTTGACGACCGTTGTCGCCGTTCTCCTGCTGTCGACGCTTTCGGTGGGTTGGGCTGGGGAGAGAGCGGTTTGGGAGGACACACCTCTTGCGGCGATTGCTCCCCTGGTCGAAGGCCACTGTTTCGACTGCCATGACGATACGGCCAAAGGCGGACTGAACCTGCAGACGCTGGCTTGGAATCCGAGAGACGCCCGGTCCCTGGAGACTTGGATCAAGATTCACGACAGAGTCGCGTCAGGCGAGATGCCTCCCCAAAGCAAAGATCTTCCCATGGACAAACGCGAGGCATTGCTGGCGGTGCTGGACGAGGCGCTCTTCGAAGCAGACATGGCGGAGGTGAGAGCAAAGGGCAGAGGGCCATTGCGGCGACTGACTCGTGAGGAATACGAGAACAACCTTCGCCACCTGTTGGAGCTTCCGCATCTGGACATTGTGGATCGATTGCCGGAGGACCGGACGTCACTCGGGTTTAGCCGGGCCGCGACAACACTCGACATGTCACGCGTGCACTTGGAAGCGTATCTGGATGCGGCAGAGGCGGCGCTTCGTGAGGCGGTGGCCAGTGGCGTCAGTCCACGGGAACAGACTCACTACCGCGCCGTGGGCACAGACCTGTTTCCCAAGGTCCTCGCTCATGGGGGCGCCGAAACCATGTTCTTTGCGAAGAATGGAAAAATGGTCTCCATCAGCAACGGTGATTTAAAGAAGATCCATGAGTCGGGGAAACGTGATCCCGATCTTGAAATGGCCTTGTTCCGTTCGGCGACCTGGCCTTACTACGGCTACCCACGCGGCTTTCAGGCCAAACACGATGGTGCCTACCGTGTGAGGTTCTCCGCCCGTGCCGTGAGGCAGGTGCGTGACTTCCGGTTGCTCCCGGCCACCGAGTCGGTGCCCATGACCTTTCGCGCCAGGCAACCCTCCAAGGCAGATGTCTCCGGCGACGTCCGGGCAACCGGTGGATTGATGGATATTCTGCCGGCGCGGTCAGTGTTCGAGACCGTGATCCAGCTCAAGGCCGGCGAGGTATTTGAATACAGCCTGCTGGGATTGCCTGTGCCGCATCCCATCACCAGCCATGGAGGTCCGCTTTACTATGACTTTCCTCCCATGCCCGCCGAAGGGCATCTCGGTGTGGCCTTTCAATGGCTGGAGGTCGATGGGCCGATGGCACCCGAGTCTTGGCCGCCGCCGTCCCATCAGGTGTTGTTTGATGACCTGCCGATTCGCGACACGACACCCGAGGCGAATCTGCCCGTCGAGGTGGTTTCAAGACACCCGAAGGTGGATGCCAAGAGATTGTTTCAAAGATTTGCCTCCACGGCCGTTGGCAGATCGGTTTCGGATTCGGCGCAAGAGGCCTTTCTCAAATTGATTCACGACAGACTGAATACCGGTGCGCCCTTTGCAGAGGCGATGCTCACCGGCTATACGGCCTTTCTTGGCTCGGGACATTTTCTGTATCTGCCGGAACCGGAAGGGAAGGGGGATGACGTTCAATTCGCCATCGCTGCGCGACTGTCCCACTTCCTTTGGAACTCACCACCCGATAGGGCATTGCGAAGGCATGCAGCAGAGGGCCAGATGCGCGACCCGGGGACCTTGCGTGGGGAAGTCGACCGCCTCATCGCGGATGACCGCTTCGAGCGATTCGTCAGGCAGTTCACGGATGAGTGGCTCGATCTGAACCAAGTGCGCCGCGATCTGCCCGACATCCGCCTCTATCCTGAATACCGCAAGGATGATTATCTGGTGGAATCGATGGAACGTGAGACGCGCGCCTTTTTCACCGCGATGATCCGCGACAATCTTCCGGCCGCGGTCGTGGTCGATGCGGAGTTTATCTACGTCAATGATCGGCTGGCCCGGCACTATGGATTGCCCCCTGTTTCAGGCTCTGCGATGCGGCAGGTCAAGTTGGCCGACTCGAGTCCCTATGGGGGTTTGCTGACCGCGGCATCCATCATGAAGATCACGGCCAATGGCACGATCACCTCGCCCGTGCTGCGTGGTGCGTGGATCATGAAGCATCTCATCGGCGATCCACCCCCCAGGCCTCCCCCTTCTGTGCCTGCTGTGGAACCCGACATTCGCGGTGCCAAGACTATTCGTGACATTCTCGCCCTGCATAGGAATTCCAAGACCTGTTCTGCCTGTCATGCCCGTTTTGATCCGGTTGGGTTCGCACTCGAGAACTTCGATATCATGGGAGCATGGCGGGATCGCTACCGTGGCCTGGAGAAGGGTCATTTGGTGACTGGGATCGATCGCGCCGGCCATCGGTTCGAATACCGGGTTGCCCAAGAGGTGGAAGCATCCGGCCGGTTGCGCACGGGTGAAGCATTCAAGGATATACGCGATTTGAAAGAGATCTTCGCCTCCAAACCCCGTCAACTGGCGAAAAACCTCTTGCACCAATTCACGCTCTATTCGACCGGAACGCCTGTGCGCTATGCCGATCGGAGAGGAATCGATGAAATCCTCGACCAATGCGAGCCGAATGGCTACCGCGTGCGCGATCTGCTGCATGGGTTGATCAAGAGCGCAATCTTCTGCGGCTATCCACCCCATACCGACCAACGAGCGAAGAAGATATGAACGCATCCACAACGTCAATGTCGCGTCGCCGCTTCCTACGCGGCCTGGGGGTTGGCCTGGCTTTGCCTGCCTTAGATTGCATGGCGCCTGTCTTCGCGGGCTCGCCGCAGGGTACGGGCGTCCCTTACCGGATGCTGATCATCTCGAACAATCTGGGGGTGTTGCCAAAACCGTTCTTTCCCAGGGATGCTGGGAGTGACTACACGCTGTCGCCGTATCTGGAAGAGTTGAAGGCTTTTCGCGGAGATTTCACCGTCATCAGCGGGTTGTCGCATCCGGCGGTGGTGGGTGGGCATTCAACCGAGAACTGTTTCCTGACGGCCGCCCGGGACCCGACGCGCAGCGGGTTCCGTAACTCCATTTCGCTCGACCAGTTTGCCGTCGAGTCTCTGGGTCAGCAGACTCGATTCCCGACGCTTAATCTCGGCGTCAACATCGACAAGGCCAACCGCAGCCTCTCCTGGACACGCGATGGCGTGTTGCTGCCCCCCGAGGACAGTCCCGCCAGGCTGTTTCGAAAGATGTTTGTGCAGGGCAGTCGGCGAGAGATCGAACAGCGACTGCATCAATTGCAGGAACGCCGCAGTATTCTCGACGCGGTGAACGAAGACATGCGTCGATTCAGTCGCAACTTGGGCATGGACGACCGTGACCGGCTCGACCAATACTTCACCTCCGTGCGTGAACTCGAGGAACGACTCTACGTGGCAGGCGCATGGGAAAAGAGGCCAAAGCCGACGATCGACCGAGAATCGCCCCAAGACATTCGCGACGACGCCAAGTTATTCGAGAAAATTCAACTCATGCTGTCGATGGCACAATTGGCGCTAGAGACTGACTCCACGCGCATCGTGACCTTGATGATTGATGGCTACGCGACCCCGGTATTCGAGATCAGCGAAAACCTCCGTTCGATCAACGGCTATCACAATCTCAGCCACCACGGGCAGGTGAAGGAGAAGGTCGCACAGCTGGAAAAGGTGGATCGCAGACAGATGCGGCTGCTCCGTGAGTTGTTTGCCAACCTGTCCAACAGAAAAGAAGGCAACGCCCGTCTCCTGGACCGAACCATGGTCCTCTACGGCAGCAACATGGGTGACGCCAACACGCACGACAACACCAACCTGCCCGTGCTCCTGGCCGGAGGCGGTTTCAAACACGGTCAGCACCTCGCCTTCGATCACGATAGCAACACGCCGCTGGCCAACCTCTTCGTCTCGATGCTTCAGCGGATGGGTATTGAGGGTGACCGTTTTGCCAGTAGCACGGGGTCCCTTGCGGGACTGGAATCCGTACCGATCTGATGTGCCCATCTGAACCCGGTATTCATGCGAGCCTGGTGACTTCCCTGATCGCGTGGACGATTGCCTCGAGGGATTCCTCACCCATGCATTTAGGTCCGGCGGGGACAACGCCTTGGGGATCCAGCGCGGCGCCCACATCCCAATATGTCGAATCTTCCCATTCTCTTCGCTTGGGCTTCCTCAAGCTCAGGCGTGATGGAGGTTACCAACCCTGCTTGCGAACGAAGGGGCAGTCCCAGCGGG
>JADFMM010000336.1 GCA_022563885.1 Planctomycetota bacterium
CAAGAAATAAGTTGGACAATTTGGGGTCCAAGTGTGCCCGATATTTGGTCGCGCCCGATTGAGCGAAACCACAGGCGTAGCCGTCCTACGTCGCGGATTTTGCAATTGAGAAGCGATCAAAGATGGGTGCAATTGGGCATTCAAAAGTCCAAGTTATTTCTTGCCGTTCCCTTATTCAAAATTCGATACAATGAAGCCGACACGAGGGAACAGTTCCCCTGCGTGCCACTCGACCTTGGCGACCACACGGCGTGAATGCCGCCACGATTTCGCCTGGTATTGAAAGCTGTGGTAAAACACCTTGGGCTTGTGGGATGGGCGACCCACAGGACGCGTCAGCAGATGCTCGATTTCCCGCTCCAAGACCGCGTTGGCCTCGGGGCGAAGGAAGGTGATGTCTACCGGCAATTCGCTGACACGGGCAAACAGACTTCGGTTTTGACGACGAAAGCTCAGGCCTGCCTGCGTCAACAACGCGGCGGCATCTTCGGCCAGGCGCCCCTTAGTCGGCAATCCCATCCGCAGGTTACTCACCCGATGCCCCTCCGCGGCCGCGCGCCGCTTTCTCGTCCAGGCCCGAGACCCCGAAGCGCTGCTGTAGCTCCCCTTCGAGCCGCTCCAGGGGAATGTGACAGTATCCCAGCAGGACGAACAGGTGATAGATCAGATCGGCCGCCTCATGCACCACATGTTGCTGTCGCGTATCGGCCGGCTCGGCACTGGCCTCGACGACTTCGTGGGCTTCCTCGATGATCTTGTCGCCGATCTTGGCAACCCCGCCTCGAAACAGGCTCGTCGTGTATGAGCGCGCGGGCGGATTCGCCTTGCGGTCCACGATCACGGCCATCAACTGCGAAAATACGCTGGAGTTGGACATCGCACCATCTCTCTACTCTATTGGTATCTATGGCATAACGCCCGTGGTCAGTCGCGACCCGCAGCGGCGTCGAACTTGACCACGATGTCATGAAATGTTGTTGGTTTTACGGAAATAGTCGGGTGGAAACAACTTGAAAACCCTTGCCAAGCGCATCTTTGATGGGCGGCTTGCGCATCAACGCCTGATGGGGTCGCCACACAAGACTGCATCATTGCTTCTTAAGCCGCTTGCCCAGCCTCGCGATGCCTTCCCGATACAGGTTCAGTATCTCTTCGGCCTGCTTGTCGTTGGCAAAGTTCGCCTTTTCTCGGATGGTGTGCATGGCCTCGTTCATATCGGCAATCAGCTCCCGGGCCACTGCGGGTTTGAAGCTGCTTTTTCCCGCTATTTCCACGTAAACGGCGCTGGTGTGTCCAAAAAGGGGGGCGCCCAATTCATTGGTCCCTTCCGACTTGACCCGCAGCGCGACCCAGCCGGGCGCGCTGATCCTCAGCGGCGTATTGATCTCGGCCTCAAAATGGCCGCCCACCGGTCGACTCGGGGCCGATTGCACCACGCGACCGTTGTAGACGACTTCCAGCGCTTGAAAATCACAACGGCCCACCCCGTGGGCAGAGACGTCGAGTTGCCCCGGCGCTGCCAATTGAACGACATCTCCGGGATGATGCGCGCCGAGCGAGAATTCCAGCAGTGGACCATTCGTGATGAAGGTTCGGCCCTTCTTGAGCCCATCCAGCCAGCGTGCGACTCCAAGGGGCTCTTCAACCTTAACGTAGACGCGTGAAAAATCATAGATGAACCAGTCGGTCCCGGTTGAAAAAGGCACGCGCAGGCCAATGTCCATGAATCGGTAGAACGTGTCTTCGTAGCTGCCGTGATTCCCGCCGTCGAAGATGTTGTGGGCATGGAGTACGCCACCGATCCAATCGGGGACTGCTTCGAGACCGAAGGTGTTGTGGCACCAAATGACAGTGGCGCCGGCGTGACGCGCCTGGTCAATGCCCCGGCGCATCGGCGGCCAGTCCGGGCCGGCCCCCATGATCCCGGGCCCAATACTCACCGGTCGGATCAGCTCTTTGAGGTTCAAAAACATGACGTGTCCATATCCTTCCCCATAGGGGCCGAAGTTGTGACGATGTTCCTCGCCAAAGTCGAATAGGACGCCGTCACCGGAGAGCCGCTGCAACTGATGCGCAGTGTAGGTGTTGGAAATGTAAGTCCGGTCGTCGTCGGCGCGGCTTAAATAGGATACAAATACCAGTTCCAATCCATCGGCACGTGAAACCGAACTGAGGTATTGATCGGCCTGCTCCCGAGTGAGCGACCTCAGGTGTAGGTGGGTGTTGCCACACCGCCAGCCGTTCTTGGCTGCCCGGTGGAATCGAACCAGGGGCAGGGTCAGGTCCATTGAAGATTCCTCTGTGACATCGACTGTTCTTCGCGTCATCTCTGTTTCCAGGCCCGACAGGGCCTCGATTGTCAAACGCCCTCGTGGTACCGAGAGGATGGCTGATCCGAGCACCACCGACCAGTCTCTGCTCGCATGGGATGGAGGCAGGCCTGTTCCGCGGCTGAGTAATCCAGCCGGCGTCTGCACGCTGCCGTCGGCGGTCGTGATGCGCACCAGGCCTGACACGGGCTCCAGTGTCGTCGCGTCGACCAGGTTCAGTGTAAGGGAACAGGAAAGCCCCTCCAGGGACGCCGCCGGCAGGGCCGCCGTTGCCGACCCTAACGAATGCACATAGGCAGCCCGCGTGTTCTCATGTGCCGAGACGGACGCAACCTGCGGGCCGCAAGTCACGACGGGCAAGAGCATCGTTAAGAGCCGTGCAATGGCAATCGCATGAGAGGTCTTGGACTCCAGGCTCTGTCGGAATACTCGATCCGGCTTCGAGCGGCCCTTTCTCCGCCTGTCTGCATCCGGCTGCATCGACGATAAAACCAACATCGCCTGCTTCGCCGTCTCTGCCAGGCGAAAAAATGGCTCACTCTCGGGCCGACGATGGAGTTTTCCGACAGAGCCTAGTTTTACCTTCATGGTATTCGCTCCCGACACTCGTGCAGTGATGAGCTTTTCATAGGCGTTCAACGAATAGTCGTTTAGGGAGAAAAGGCCCCTGCCAGGGACTCTAAGACTTCCTATCAGCCCGCCATGATACTCCACGCGTTGTGCCATGGCCACCGCAGAAATCACTCAGGAGTTGTGCAAAATAAATCATTGGTTTTACGCTCAGATTTGCGTCAGATTCGTTCGTGATCGATTGAGCGAAACCGGAAGGGTAGCAGTTCTACGTTGAGGCTTTCGCGATTGGGGAACGGACGAAGATGGCGTGAAGATGAGATGGAAAACCGGTGAGTTATTTTTGCACGACGACTCAGTCGTTTCGATGTTTGGCAGGTGCTGAAAACGCCACCCGCAGCTCATGGCTAATATGAAGGCGGAAGCAGGCGATGTTTGCTTTTTCGTCAATACCGCCGGATGCAGAGCAGTTCGAGTTTTCTCACACAGCCCTTGAGTAGAGCCTTGCTTGCAATAGGCGTCATGATACGTCACAATCGATCCATAAAAACCAGTGAACGGGTCGCTTGAACTAGAAAGAAGCATCACCATGTCCCAAATCCTTCTTGCCGTGATCCTTACGCCCCTCTTGCTAACGGCGGATGGCGAAGCTCCACGGTCGCCCGAGTCCCTGGTCCAGGCGTACTGCTTCAGATGTCACGATCAGGATACCGGCAAAGGAGACATCGACCTGGAGAGCACGCTCGAATCGTCTCCCTTGGTCCGCCACAAGGATACTTGGGTCAATGTCATGGAGCGGCTGAAAAACCATGACATGCCGCCCGAAGGCAAACCACAACCCACTCCAGGCGAAAGGAAACGTCTTTTGGCCTGGCTCGACCAGGAGATCAATCACTTTGACTACAGCCAAATCGACAATCCGGGATATGAACCGGTTCGCAGGTTGACCCACGTCGAATTCAACCATGCCATTCGGGATCTCTTTGGCATGGACTTGAACCTGACGAAGGATTTCCCCATCGACCTGAGTGGGACCAGCGGCTTTGACAACAGCGCCAACACCCTCTTTCTACAGCCCGCCCTGTTCGAACGCTATGTCGCCGTGGTCGATAAGATCATTGCACTGGCCCTTCCCGAGACGCCGAAGACGGACGAGCAACGGGCGGCAAGAAAGCGGATTTTCGTGAGCGAACCCAGTGAGGACGTGTCCGAAGAGGAGGCGGCTATGACCATCCTCCGTAGATTTCTGAAAAGGGCCTACCGGCGTCCCCTGGCCGAGGAGGAATTGGACCTAGCCCTGGCGACCTTTCAAACCGCTCGAAAGGCAGGCAAGGATTTCGAGGGTGCCATCAAGAAGGCCCTGAGCGCGGCCCTGCTCTCGCCAAACTTTCTGCTAAAGATCGAATCGTCGCGGGACACCGATCAAGCCTATCGGGTCAACGACTGGGAATTGGCAAACCGTCTCTCCTTTTTTCTATGGGCCTCCATACCGGATGAGCGACTGGCCGACCTGGCGGAGAGGGGCCAACTGCATGAGGATTCCACTTTACGCAAACAGGTCGAGCGCATGCTGGCAGATCCCAAGGCGGATGCCTTGGGTCAGGTCTTCGCAGCGCAGTGGCTCGGATACGACGACCTCGGCGTCCGCATTCGGCTGGACCCCATCGACAATCCCTGGTGTACCGAATCCCTCATGGACGCCATGAAGGCCGAGTCCTCCCTGTTTTTCGTTTCGCTGCTACGCGAGAACCAGCCGCTCCACAGACTCATCGACGCGGATTACACCTACCTCAACGAAGAACTGGCCGAACACTATGACCTGGAAGGAATCCAGGGCGAGCAGATGCGACGCGTCGCGCTGAGCAATGCGCAGCGCGGCGGGATTCTGGGCCAGGGCAGCATCCATGCCGTGACTTCCTTTCCCCACCGCACCAGTCCGGTCGTGCGGGGAAAATGGATCCTCGAGACGCTGCTCGGCACCCCCCCGCCCCCGCCGCCGCCCAATGTCAGCGAGTTTTCCGACGAAATCGAGGACCAAGAGGAACTGAGCGAACGTCAAAAGCTAGAACTCCATCGCAAGAATCCGAACTGCTATGGCTGTCATAGTAAAATGGATCCGCTGGGATTCAGCCTGCAACACTACGACTGGTTCGGGCGATGGAGAGATGAAATCGACGATAAGCCGGTCGATGCCCGCGGCGAACTCCCGGACGGGACAACGTTTACCGGAGCAACAGGCTTGAGGCGGATCATCATCGAAAGACGATTCAACGACCTGGCGCGGCAGATTACCCGAAAGATGCTCTCCTACGGCCTGGGGCGACAGCTTGAATACTACGATGAACGGGCCGTAAGGCAAATCGTCTCGCAACTTGAAGCGGATGGATATCGATTTCACTCCCTCATCCTGGGTATTGTCCGGAGTTATCCTTTCCAATACAATAAGGTTCCCGATGCCGATAATTGAAGGGTAGGTGAATCATGAATACCTGGAAGACGACTCGCCTCTTGCATACTGAAAACTCGGACGCCCTATCGCGACGCACACTGTTGAGAGCCATGGGTGCCGCCCTGTCGCTCCCCTTCCTCGAATCCTTCGTGCCACGGGCGGCAAACGCCGCCAATCGGAAGACCGACTCCAAACTCAAGCTCGCCTACCTCTATTTTCCCAATGGGGTCGCCGAAGGCACCTGGCAGCCGGAAGAGGTCGCTGAGGATGGACGGATCTTAAAACTGAATAAATGGATGTCGCCCCTGGAATCCCTCAAGGAGAATCTCATCATCCCCAAGAACGTGTGGACCCCACGCGGCAATGGGCATGGAGCGGGCACGGCCACCTGGCTGACCGGCGGACGCTATGACGGCAAGCGCATCGACGCGGGTGGCATTTCGGTGGACCAATTGGCGGCCCGGCACATTGGCGGTGAGACGCCGCTGCCCACGCTGCAGTTGTCACTCGAAGGCGAGGGCTACTTCTCCAACAACCTGCCGCGCAACACCATCTCATGGACGAAGACCGGCACGCCCACCAGCCGCCGAGCA
>JADFMM010000337.1 GCA_022563885.1 Planctomycetota bacterium
TAACGGCCTGCTTGTCAAGGAGTAGCTTCACATGCGGTTGCTGATCGTCGGTCAGTTGCAGGTCTTTGATCAAGCGTTGGAGAATTCGCCCAGAAGGGAAGGGAGATGGTAGAGGCCGAATTTTCTCGCGCAGAACGAAGAAGGTGGAACTGGCACCCAGAACGAATCCGGAGGAGAGGATGACGACGCCCAGCAGGGCCATGGCCAGTTTCTGGCGCCGCTTAAGGGGTTGCGTTTTCTTGACGATTTCGACGTTGTCGGACATGGCCTACTGCAATCCGCCTAGAGGAGAGCATCCAGGACCGCTGGATCAAAGTAGTCCGCCACGGAGCCGCTCAGCGTCATCCACCCGTTGATGGCATAGAAGAGCGCGATGGCTGCCGCGGCCGCCGAAAGCCCCGCCACAAAGGAGAGGGGTGTCAGGCGGATGGATTCACGCGCCGCGATCTCTGCTATCACATTTTCGCCCACATGAAAGATAGGCGTGGGGCCTTGGCAGGCTCGCTCAAACAACGCTTCTATTTTTCCTAACTTGTCCATTCAATCTCATCCAATACATGTTCTTTTTCGGCAATCGCCAACATTTTCTTGCGGGCCCGGTAGGCTCTGGTCTTCACCACCGGCACAGTCCAGCCCATTCGATCGCCAATTTCGCGGATACTGCATTTGTCGAAGTACATCAATGTTAACACTATTCGGTCCGCCGGTGCAAGCTTGTCAAGCAAGCGGTGAACCAGCCGGGAGATATCCGCTCGGTCACCAAAATCCTGCGGGGGCGCCTCGATTTCGGCCGTTTCATCCAGGTGGACATGTTTTCGTTCTCTGGCATTGCGCTTCCAGAGGCGATACCCCACACGGGTCGCGATGGTCTTTAGCCAAAATACAAAAGGTGCCTTAAACCGATAGCTGTCCAGGCTAAAATAGGCCTCAACAAAGACCTCTTGCACCAGTTCTTCACAGACGACGGCGTCCTGACTGAAACGCCACATCAAACGGACCACGTCCGCTTCATACCTATCGACAAGATGCCGAAACGCTTGATGATCTCCATTTTTGGCCGATTCAATGTCGGACCGATCTTGTTCGTTCACTAGGGCTTCACTTTTGGCAAAGACACTGTTTTTACCACATGTAAAGTGGCTTCCTGGCCCGTAAGGTAACACAAAAGAGGGATTTTCCGTCCTCCTTTCCGGGGCTTCCGATAAATGTATAAAAAAAGGTGCCAGACCGTGACCCAAATGACCGGCTCGTACACTGGTTAGGGATACAAGACAAGGCGCTTTCTGAAAAACAGAGTGATCCAAGCCCAATCGAGTGTTCAGACAGGGCCGCCAAATTGATGTGCTCACCTAATTTCGTTTGAAAGGAGTTACCATGTTGACGAGAAAAACACTTCTGGGGATTTGCATAGGCTTCGTCGTTGTTGCATTGGTGGGAATGGCGTTTGCGCAGCCCACAAGACGTTCTGAGGGTGAAAGAGGCGGTCGCGGCGGCGGCGGTCGCGGCGGGTTTGGCGGGCGGGGTGGGGGCCCCGAGCAATTCCTCCAAATGATGACGGAACGGATGAAGGAGCGTCTAGAGGTAGGCGACGACGAATGGAAGATCATTCAACCGCGGCTAACCAAGGTAGTGGCCTTGCAATTTCAGGTCGCATCGGCGGGTCGCGGGGGCTTTTTTGGTGGCTTCGGTGGCCGAGGTCGCGGTGGCCCAGGTCGAGGCGGTCCAGGTGGCGAGGCCGGACGTCGCGGCGATGGTGGACAGCGAGGTGGCGACCGTGGACGGGGTGGCCCGCGCGGTGGCGATGGTAACCGGGAAATGAATGCCACCCAGGCGGCCTCTCAAGCCTTGCGCGAGGTCCTAGATAAGGATGATCCTAGCCCGGATCAAATCAGAGCGAAGCTGACCGCCTTGCGTGCAGCCAAAGAGAGCGCCCGACAGAAGCTGGCTGCTGCTCAAAAGAATCTACGGGAAGTCTTGACGCTCAAACAGGAGGCCGCCTTGGTACTGGGAGGCCAGCTAAACTAGTGACACCGAGTCGATCGCCCCCGTTCGTCGCGCTTATTTGTGGCGAACGCGGGCGATTCATCTTTTCCCCTTGCCCATTTCCGCTTACTTCTTGTTGCGACGATAGCGTCGATAGTCAATCCCGAGTTCCTTGACCTTGTACGTGATGATTCTGGGGGTGGAACCTAAGTCCTGCGATGCCGAGGTCAGGTTTCCTCCGGATCTCTTGAGGGCGTCCACAATGACGTCCCGTTCGAAGAGCTGAACACTCTCTCTCAGCGATCCAGTTCCTATGGTGTCCGACGCGTCGGACGTCTGAAGCGTGGGCGGCAGATGGTGGCTGTGGATGACGCTGTCCGTGCTAATCAGCACGGCACGCTCCAAACAGTTTTCCAACTCTCGTACGTTGCCGGGCCAGTGATAGGCCACCATCATGTTGATCGCGGGTGTGCTGATACGACGTACCGCCTTCCCCATTTTTTTGGCGTACTGCTCGACGAAATGGTCCGCCAGGAGCAGGATGTCATCCTTTCGTTCGCGCAGGGGTGGCAAGATGATGGGGAAAACATTGATACGATAATAGAGATCTTGTCTGAAGGTGCCGTTATCGACGGCCTCCTCGAGGTTTCGGTTGGTGGCGACGACGATGCGCGCATTGGTCTTCAGGACCTTATTGCTGCCCACACGTTCGAACTGGCGTTCCTGCACCACTCTGAGCAGCTTGATCTGTGTCACGGGTGAAAAATCGCCGATTTCATCTAGAAACAGGGTGCCACCGTCGGATTCCTCCAAACGACCCTTGCGAGTCTGCACGGCGCCCGTGAAAGCCCCTTTCTCATGGCCGAAGAGTTCGCTTTCCAGCAGGTTTTCATTGAGTGCTGCGCAGTTCACCTTGATGAAGGGCGCGTTGGCCCGAGGGCTGGAGTAGTGGATGGCATGGGCGACGAGTTCCTTACCGGTCCCCGACTCTCCGCGAATGACCACGGTGGTGTCACTTGCGGCGACTTGATGGATCTGCGCATAGACGTCGCGCATGGCATTCGAATTTCCGAGGATGTTTTCAGGGCGAAAACGGGTCTCCAGTTCACGGCGTAAGCGCGTGTTCTCATCTTCCAGCGCCTGGACCGCCGATTCCTCCTCTCGGCGTGACCGCACGTCATGGGCGATCATACTGGCAACGATACTTAAGAACTGCATGTCTTCCTCGAGAGGTGAGGACTCCGCATAGGGCTTGTCTATGGAGATGGTCCCCACGACGTCTTTGGCCAGGCTGATGGGCACGCAGATGAAGCTCAGTTCCTGATCCACGGCGCTCGAACGATTGAACCGATTCAAAAAGGCGGGCTCCTCCGATATCTTGGGGACAATGATCGACCGCCCACTCTCCATGACCTTTCCCGTGATCCCCTCGCCGATCTGATAGCGCACCCTCCGGCTGCGCTCCTCTGGAAACCCGTGCGCGACTTCGATCACGATCTCGCTGCAGTCCTTGGACAACAGCGTGATCGTGCCGTGCTGGAGCCCGAGATCATTGCTCAGCGCGTCCAGCACTTCCGCGAGGATCTGCTTCTGGTTCAAGTCGGCCATCAGGACACCACTGATGTGATAGAGGGTGTTCAAGGCCTGCATGTTGTACTGGGTTGTGGTCATTATTTTCCAACCTAAAAAAGGTGGACATTGCCAGGCACTTCGGTACACTGACCGCTTATGCAGATTATAGCAAGACATAATTGTATCATGTAGGACACCGTGTTGCAAATATGTTATTTCGATCAAGCACAGAGGGGGCCGAGACGCCCAACTACTCGTGCTTTCCTGGATAGGCACGTGGCCTGTCTGCAGAAATAGGGATTTTTTTAAAGGGAACAGTGATGGCTAGAAAAGCAGGGATTGTAGTGGCTATGGGGGTCATTCTGTCTGTAGCGAATACCGGAGTGATTGCGCAGGGAGACATGGGCCTGGGGGATGTCTCATTCGAGGTGACCGCAGACTTCTACGGTAAGTACATTTGGCGTGGTCAAAATTTTACTAATGGTACGGTGTTTCAACCGGGGGTGTCCGCCTCGAGCGGCGGCTTTACCCTCTCAGCCTGGGGGAACTATGAGCTGGTGAGGGTTAACAATAATAGGGATGAGTTCACCGAGATTGATCTCACCCTCGACTATTCCTTTGACTGTCCACGCGTGGAAAATATGAGCTACTCAGTGGGTGTCATTTACTATGATTTTCCCGAAGTCGCATCCCCTGCGGTAGCCCCTTCGAGGGAGAACACGACCGAACTCTATGTGGGAGGTGGCTTTGATTGTATGTTGAATCCAACTGTTACCTGGTACCAGGATGTCGATGCCGTTGACGGCAGCTATCTCTCGTTTGGCGTTAGTCATTCCATCGAGAATGTTGTCGAGGTCATTGAAGGCTCTCCCGTCTCGGTCGACTGCTCCGCCAGTCTCGGTTGGGGTGAGGGCAGCTACAACAACTTTTACTGGGGTCACCTAAGCACCGGCCCCGATTCCGAACTGAATGATCTTGTACTTTCCCTCGCTGTGCCATTTGAGTATGCCGGCATTTCCATCTCTCCTTCGGTCACTTATATACAGATCGTGGGTAGCGACATTGAAAACGGACTGAAGGCCGCCGGTGCCGCTGATGATTTTGTCTTTGCCGGTGTCAGCTTTGCAAAGTCCTTTAAGTAGTATTTCCAAACACCTGGTATGAACTGAAGAGCCCAACATTCTGTTGGGCTCTTTTTTTTCATTCAAGGGTAGGGTTCTTGGGAGTAAACTCCAGAGACTTTGCCTGTTATTGTCGTACTTGAGCACCCATATCGACAACCTCGCCGCCTCGTGCCTGCAAAGGGGCGAGACCAACACCCGATCTTCCGCAGCTTCGAGCTCCGCACCCCTGCAGCGCTCGAACCGACTGTCAGCTGGCGATCATTTCTGTGGATCGATCACGAACTTCTTTGCCGCGCCTTGATCGAAGTCCTGGTACCCCTGCGGCGCGTCGTCCAGTGTGATCATCTTGACGTTGACCGCATCCGCGATTTTGATCTTCTCGTGCAGGATCGCCATCATCACGGACACGTTCGATTGGCCATGAACGACCCTACTGAGCCTGCCGTGTGCGTTGCGCAGTGGAACTTCATGTCGCCGGATAGCCGGGCCGACTAGCGCGGCATCTGACTGGTCGAGGAACCCTGAGGGATCGATTCGGCCTCTCGGATGTTGCGCGAGATATGATTCGCCACCCAACGGTTCCCCTCGGCAGTCATGTGGCCCTGGAAGTACCGGTTGCGAACGCCCGGGTCCCTTTCCTCCTCGGCGAGGAACTCCGCGATCAGATCCAGCGTCGCCACACCGGTTTGCCGGGTGTGCTCGATCAAGGCGGTCGCCCCGGTGCTGATGCCTGAAGTGTCATATGATGGGTTGGATCTGATTGCCGGGGGTATCGGCTCACATACACAGGGAGGGTTACTTACGCGCGCGGCCTGTAAAAACCCCCCGTCGCGTTTTGAGGGTTCAAAATCCGGAAAGTTGGTGGCAGGGCGTCAGGCTGGCCGGAAAAGCCCAGCGATATCAATGGGTTGGCCACCGGGCTGATTAGATCAGACATCTAATGACGCCATAAGTGGCCGCTGGCCGCCGCTTGGCGTGGCGTGCCTGTCAGACATGTACACTGGCCGCCATGGGCCGCACCTATAGTCCTATGGCTTACCAAGGGCTTACCAGCGGCCTCTTTTGGCCTCTTCCTGTTTTTTCCGTTTGGGGGCAAAAGGGCTACTGGTAGCCGATTTGTCACGCTTTGGGCGTCATTCCCAGCTTGTCCCTCAAAATAGTTTACCAGTGATATCAGCGGGTTACGGACAATTATCACTTTTCGTAAATTATCCGCTTGA
>JADFMM010000091.1 GCA_022563885.1 Planctomycetota bacterium
TGAGCTGGTGGTACGACTTACTCATAAATGCTCCTTCAAATGAGTGTTGATTGACGACGTGGGTAAGTCTACCCGCTCGCCACTCTTTTTTGGAACTCATTTGTTGCACTTGTGAGTTGAATCCGCCTAGGCCTATCAGGAGATACCAGCAGATTATGCTCATTCGCGTCGCCGTGTATGACAGATTTCCGCAAATCGTGGAGCCTGGGTAATACGTTTTTCTCATACATTTCATAGAATCGCTCAATGCGCGCACGAACATTTTCATCGCAAACCTCCTGTAGATAGGCTTTGCACACGATTACGTTATCAAGGTTCCATGGATCGTCTGGTCTATGCGCTGCGGGATGAGTATAGGCCTGCATGGCCTGTGAAAACTGTCCCATAAAACAGCCTATGTCGTGGTAGAGCCCTGGGCTCCTCGAAGCATTACCCAAAACATCGCCTTCTAGAAAAGTGACCAAGCGGACGGCAAACCCATCTACGTCCGTAATGGTCTCACCGCTTAGGGTCGGAATGACGCGAGGGAGGGACAGCTCAGGTGCCACCGTTCTTAAATGTTCAAGGACCTCTGTTTGCATAGCCAACGCATCGGCAGCCCACTTTGCGTTGGCAATCTTAAGGACATAAGTCCCGTCTGATGTCTTGATGCGAGCATTTTGGTCCTCATAAGAGACCAAGGCCGATATCTCCCCTTCAATGCCATACAGCTCCATCGCAAGATGAGCGATTGCTTCGTTATTAAAATGCGGGACTTCCTTCGGCATAGTATACTTTTGTTTTAAAACCTACATCGCATCGAAACGGCAGAGATGATTCTGCTTTATGACTTATCGGTGACGCCCCCATCCGCTTCTATGGTCATCGACAAATGCGCTGAACGCATCGAGAGCAGCAGGCACTGTTTTACGACTTAAATCGGGCTGCGAAGAAACGGCGTCACTCTGGCTCGTAGACCCTGGTCAAACCCAAGGTGTTTTCCCTTACTGAATAGAGGACCTGTGCCCCGGGCGGACTATTGCTGCTCGCGGTGGTCCCATTGGTACAGGTAGTTCTGGCCGTCGGAGTTCGCGGTCACAATCTCGGGGCGTCCATCCCCATTCAAATCCGCCACGACGAGGCCATAGGTCGCGCCGTCCGGCGCTCCGAACGGAATCTTCCGGAAGGAGTGGTCGGCGCGCTGCAGGTAGATGGCGTTTAGCCCCCCCACGTTGGCCACGACGATGTCCATGCGCCCATCGCCGTTCACGTCGGCCGCCACCAATGCGTAGCTCTGGCTGTCCTCGCCGAACTTCGTTGATCGATCGAATCGGGCGGACCCGTTGCCGAAGTACACGGCATTGGGCTGCCCGATGTTCGCGTTGAGGATGTCGATGTGTCCGTCTCCATCGATGTCGGCCATGGCGATGCCACGTGTTGCGTCGGATCCCGTTCCGTAGGGAACCCCTTTGGCAAATCCGCCCTGTCCATCATTGAGGTAAACGTAATTCTGCTGGCCGTCGCGGTTGGCGACGGCGATATCGAGATCGCCATCGCCGTCGACGTCCCCCGTCGCCACGTTGATGGTCGAATCGGTCTTGGCTCCGAAGGACCTCTGCCGAGCAAACCCGCCCTTTCCGTCGTTGAAGCAGATCAGGTTGGCTTCCCCACGGTTCGTGAGGATCACATCAATCCCGTGCTGGCCGTCCAAGTCCGCCAGCGTGACGCTGCGCGTATTCGAGATTTTGCCG
The DNA here is from genome assembly GCA_022563885.1 of Planctomycetota bacterium. Lineage (GTDB taxonomy): Bacteria > Planctomycetota > Phycisphaerae > Sedimentisphaerales > Anaerobacaceae > JAIPFM01. The sequence goes on from JADFMM010000091.1 coordinate 1,731, forward strand.
ACCTGCGGGCCCCTGACGAACTGACCCTTACCGTCGTTCATGAGCACTCGGCTCGGAGCGCGGTCGTTCCCGACGACGGCATCCAGATCGCCATCCCCGTCCAGGTCGGCGAGTGCCACGGCATACGTGGTCGATTCTTCGGAACTGAGCTTGCGCTCAGCCCCGAACGAACCCTTGCCGTTGTTGAGGAATATCTTGTTCTGGCCTGCCCAGTGGCGTCCGTTGGCGACGACAAGGTCCAGGTCGCCATCCGAGTCCACGTCGCCGACCGAGATCGACGCCGTACGTTCCACGGCGGTGCCGAGCGAACCGATGCGTCGGTAGGCGAACGGCCCTTCGGCGAATTCGGTCACAGGCGTTTTGGCCTTGGCTGAGTCCCCCACTTGGACTTGGTGCGGGCCCTCATCGGGTCCGGCCATTGGACGAGGGCCTTCAGCAATGCAGTACATATGCCGCCGCCCGCGCAGGTAGATCTTATCGCCGACGATCGCCAGAGAGGCGTCGATGGGTTCGTCAAGCCGATTGACAGCCAGCTGCTTTAACATCGGTCCCTCGCCGATCACCGTCGTCACTCCCTCACGCGACGTGACGTAGATGCGGCCATCGGCGTAGACCGGTGACGCGTAGATGCTCCGCAGACCGGGCAGGCGCTCGCCCTCATAGATGACCTTGCCGGTCTTGGCATCTAGGCAGGAGAGTAAGGCGTTGTTGCCCCTGAGAAAGTAGAGGCGACCGTCGTAGAGGACGCCCGACGGAACGTAGGATGTGTTGCGCCGGTGGGTCCACAAGACGTGTCGGCTACCTTCGAGATCGCCTTTCGCATCCTTGAGCCGCACGGCCTGCAGCATCTGGCCCCGGTATCCACTCATCAGGTACACCACACCCTCGGCGTGGATCGGGATTGGGATGCAGTTTTCCGTCATCCCGGAGAGGGACCAGATCACCTCGCCGCTCTCCAGGTCGTAACCCCGCGACGCGGTGGTGCCGGTTACCACAACCTGCGGGCGGCCGCGAACCTCAACCACGATGGGCGTGGACCAGCTCGTCTGCTCTTCCCGGGGCTGCCGCCACAGTTCGTCTCCGTTTCGTTTATCGAGCGTCACCAGGAACGAGTCGCCTTCGTGATCCCAGTTGACGATCAATCGGTCACCGTAGAGGGCGGGCGAGCTGCCTTCGCCGTACTGTCGACGCGTGCGCATGACCCCGAGGTTCTTGGACCAGACGACCTCTCCGGCCCGGCTCACGCAGTACACGCCGCGGGACCCGAAGCTCGCGTAGATGTGTTCGCCGTCGGTCACAGGAGAACTCGACGCATGGCTGTTGGTGCGGTGAGCACCCTCGTGCGGCACGGCTTCAACGAGTTTCTTCTGCCAGATCACACTGCCGTTGCCGCGGTCCAGGGCGATAAGGGCGAACTCGTAGATCACTTTCGGTCTCGGCGCCGCGCGGTGGTCCTGGGGCGGGAGATCACCGCCGGCCTTGCCCGGGCGATCGGTCTCAATCGCCGTGGTGAGGTAGATCCGGTCCTGCCACACGATCGGCGAAGAGCTGCCGAGGCCGGGGACCTCGACCTTCCAAGCGATGTTCATAGCCGCACCCTGCTCCGTCTTCTCCGCCCACTGCGTCGGTGGGCTCCCCGACGTCGCGCTGCCGGTGCCGAGGGGGCCGCGCCAGGACGACCAGTAGCGCGCGTCTCCGATGGATCCAGTTGCCTTGATGGCGTGCCCACCTTGTGGCAGTGCGACCGCGACGCCCACGAAAAGGAGGGACGCGAGACACCACAGGCCGAAAGTCTGCACGGTGGGTATCCTAGGGGTAGGGCCTATCCCGCGTGCGTCTAGGAACTCGAAGACCCTGCCGCGCGTCGTCGAAGTGCCAACGCGTTCCAGCTCAACATTCTCTGTTGGGGCGAAATATTTTTCAAGAGGCGTCATCGCGCCCTGCGCTGATCTCGATTTAACCATGATTCTTAGCGTCGTTATTTGTCGTACGTGAGAGGTTTTCATTGATACGATCCCTTAGGAGGCGTCTCCGGTCGGGAGCCTAAAAAGGTGAAGATCGCCATGAGGGCCAATATGCCGAGTCCAATGCCTACGAGCCAGTTGACGCCAAGCGCGATGGGGAGATAGCCACAGAGAAGCGCGATAGCCGCACCGAGAGTGCTGTACGGCATCTGCGTGCGAACATGTTGCATAAGATCACATTGCGAGGCGCTCGCGCTCAGGATGGTGGTGCAGGAGATGGGAGAGCAGTGGTCTCCGAAAATGGCTCCATCGAGAACTCCGGCGAGGCTCAACATGGTGACGAAGGCTAAGATGATGGCCGCGAAAGGGAGAATGGTGCCTACCCAAAGCCGCACCTCATCACTTCTGGGGCGTTGTCCCTCCCACCACGCTGCCAGTGAACAGATGACAACAAAGACCGCGATCCCTACCGTCACTCGGACGACAAGCGGGAAGTTCAATGCCCGTTGCCTTTGGGTCTTTGATAGACTCTCTTCGATTGGATATCTCCTGATTCAGGTTGCCTCAATCAATCTGACGCAAGCGAGACTGTATTCTAGGGGCTCGAATAAACGCGACGTACAGGATGCGTAAATGGCCTCGCTTTTCTCGGAAGTGAGATTCCTGATTCGTAGCTTACGTTCATCCACAGCGTCTTCAGACGCTTCGGGATTTCGGTAGTCGAAGGTCATCCAATTTCCATCATGACTTAGGGCCGTAGAGCTGACGGTGCGCCAGAGGCCGTAGTCGGCCATGGTAATCACTTTCTTTTCACCTTCCGCATGTATAGAGGTGGCAGTGATTGCGAAGCCCGCAAGAATTTGAATGGATACGATGTGCCTGATGCAAGATGTCATGGCTGGACTCCGTGGCGGCTAAATAACTGAGGGTTCATTATTCGGATATCGCGATACACAGACATTCGCTACGTGCTTTTCGGTAAAGTTCGACAACGCTCACCCAATGACCTCAGAACGCTCTTCCGTCAGCAATTCAAAATCAAAGGATTCCCACCCAGACAATGAGTGCTCCGCGATGGGCTAGCGTTACCAGGGCATTTTTTGGCTTGTACCCATGCCTGGCCCCAAGAATACGGCATTCAAGAACAACCGCTCCATGCCGGGATACCAGCCCCGATGCGTTGGATTCGAGGCAAAGAGAATCACCTGTCCGCGGCCGTGACGTTCAACGGTCGCGAAAGCCGAATTGGCAAGTCGCTGCCTAGCTTCCGGCCACAGCAGGCCGCTCAGTCGCAGGTCATCCTCATCCACGAGTCGAACCGGCGTCTCGGTCGGGTGCATGGACATCAGGACACTGTCGCTCCCGACCATCACTGGTAAAAACTTGCCCAGTCCAAAACCGAGCCATTGACGGTCGTCAATTCGCGCTTTAACGAACACACCAGAGGGCGCGAAGATTCGCTGCCACTCGTCGATGCGTTTGAGCTTCTCGGCGTTATTTGAGGGAGCCGACTTTCTCGATTGCTTCTTGTCCTGTTCCTCGTTTTCCTCAGCCTCATCGAGGTCAGCATTGCCCTTCCCGCTTTTCTCCGATGTTTCGGTTTGCCTATCGCCCCAGAGATCCTCGAAGTCGATCTCTATCTCGTCGGCCTGTTGTTCTCTTTCAAGGTCTTCTTGATACACGGCCAATGTATCAAGGACATCCCGCCGCCTTCTCACCGATGACAGCCCATTGTCTTTTTTTGCTATCGCATATGCGGCCTCGCCAAAGGCGATTAATGTTCCGCCGTCTGCCACCCATTTCTTGACGCCATCTGAAACGGATCCGCGGCCGGAAAGTACCAATATGTTGTATTTGCGTAAGTCTCTCGTGCTTTTGACGGGCGAGACGCGCATCTTGAGGCGGTAGTCCAGCAGGTGCCAAACCGCCCCTACCGAGTTTGTCATGTCGCCAGCCGACAGGGCCACACGTGGTGCATGGAGGAGAACGAACTTGGGGCCACCCAAATCCGGACCTACCTTCCCGACCGACGCCGTTTGCGCCGGTCGAATATTGACATCGAAATCGCCCGCCAGTTTTTGCAGAATCGTGCCGAGATTGTCAGGATTCTCGTGCCCGCGAAGGACAAGGGCGCCGGGCCGATAACTGTGGCCCGGCAAATCGAACGGCTTTGTGGCCACGCGCAAATGGCAGTCCTGCTCGAACAGTCGAACCATCACGTTGTAAACTGCCGCGCTGGAAAACTCGATAAGGTAACCGTATTTCGGCTTGCTGCCCCAATCAACCGTATTTCTCACCGGGCCCGGAGATTTCGAGTCGAGCTTCAGATCCGAGATTTCATCGACCCAATAGGACTCCAGGCCGAATGCCATAGGGAGGTTCCAGGCCGTGACATCGTAAAATCGTGAAGATCGATGATTCTCCAGTTCTTCGCGTTCAATCTTTAGATAACTGCTATCGGGCCGGGTATCAAAACCCAAATACGCATGAGCCACGCGGCGAAACGGCTGATCGGACTTCACCACCAACGTGCCGGCGGGCAGCTCCAACGCGTCCGTCTCATTTCCCCAAAGGTCAGTTGCGCGTGAAGCATGTACGGATTCTTGGGCGAAACTGTATTCTACGGACAGGCGATCCAGGAGCTCGATAAACCGCGCCATCCTGGCGCGATCGGCGTGGGGTGGCATGAGGAACGTACCCGTCAGTTGGCCGTCGCCCTCGACTGCGGCCAGATGGTCTGCGAAGTAGTCACCCAGTATTGCGCGACGATTGCTCTTCAAGGTATTGAGATTCGCCAGCGAACTGACGAGGTGGTGATGAACCGCTTCGCGATAGGTTAAGAGATGGCCGGTCTCCAGCTTATACGCCGCACTGGTGACACCCGCCTGCTCATAGAGAAGCCCGGCGCCCCCACTGAGATTGGTCCAGGAGCAGGTATAAATGGGCGCGAATTCCACGTTCCAATCCTTGGCGTAATAGCTCCAACCATGCCCATCAAAGGCGGCGGCCTGATCAAAACCATATTGCTCTCGCCAGTGTAGATTTCTGTCGGGAAACAGTGGGCTCAGCGGTTGCCGCGGCGGGTCCATCAGGTAGCCTTCCAGCGGCCCCATCTCATGGGAATCGACCATGAACTGCGGATTCCACTCGGTGACGACCTTCATGCGTGCTTGATTCTCTAGGGTCACCAGAGAGACCCAATCCCGATTCATATCGAATCGATAGTGATTGGTTCTGCCGTTCATAGCATTGTGCTGGATGTGCTGGCCATCGGTGCTGGAAATCGCGCCTGTCCGCTGTTCGATGGATGCCAAATGGCGCTCTCGCCCATCTGGGTTCTGCAAGGGGTCGATGATGGTAATCACTTGATCCAGGATCGATGTCGTGCCGTCGTCGGTTCCCGCTACCAACTGATACGCAAGCTGCATGGCCGCATCGGTGCTCGAAAGTTCATCTCCGTGGATGCTGTATGCCATGATGGCCGTGGCAGGGTGGGTCTCGATGAGAGCCCTTCCTGCCGCAGTATTCTCAAGTTTTCGAGGGTCAGCGAGTTTTCCGTTGCCGGCCTTGATCTGATCCAATCGCTGATGGTTTTCCGGGCTGGTAATAAACAGGTTGACCAACGTTCGACCTTCGTGGGTCTTGCCGTAGGGATTCAATGTGATGCGGTCTGAGGAGGCGGCTAACGCCTCGAGATAACGCATCAGCGGATCATATCGAACCGCCTGCTCACCCACTTCATGTCCGATGATGGAAGACGGCGTGGGGATTCTTGGATCGATCGTCGCTGGGTCCACAAAGGGAAGGTGGGGTGACGACCTTTCATCAGCCTGTGCGGCCTCCACGGTGGAATACACACACAACAGTACAATGCTCAATCCCGTTACCAGCGTACTGGTCGCTGAAGAGCAGCGGCTCCTGGGCTGGGAACGCGGGTGCATTGAGGCTGTTTTCATTTTTCGACCTCTCAATAGAATACACAGAGGAAGCATTCATGACTGCAAGGCGCGACAGACAAGCAATCTTGTCTACGTGGCATTATACCCCGGCCCGCAATGCGGTACAAATATTGATCTATCGTAAAGAGTTGTGCAAAAATAAATCATTGGTTTTACGCTCAGATTTGCGTCAGATTCGTTCGTGACCGATTGAGCGAAACCGGAAGCGTAGCTGTTCTACGTTGAGGATTCGCGATTGAGGAACGGACGAAGATGGCGTGAAGATGAGATGGAAAACCGGTGAGTTATTTTTGCACGACGACTAACTCCTTCTGTGACATGAATATAAGACTCTTGCGGATCACAGCGCTTTCCTCTGGGATGTTGATCTCGTAGCGTGGCGGCACATTGCGAGAGAAACTATTGCTCCCGCTCGTCACCCCTAAGGCGTGTCGCATCGGCAAGCAACTCTACACGGCCCTAGGCTATTGCCAAGCCGCCATTGAGCCTTCAGACTCCGGCCGTGTTTTTGAGAATTAACGCCTGAGAAGCTAGCGACTTAAGCACGGTCTCTGTCCGCCTACATAGACTCCATCCCAAGGGCGCAGCCGGAGCGAGGCATTAGAAATCCTTGAACCCCTGCATCCACCGCGGCCAGCCCTCCGGGTGCACGCCTCGGGCCTTGGTCCACATCCCATTGGTGTTGAACTGCGGATGCCATTTCAGTGTCCAAAGTTCTTTAAGATGCACTTTTCTTGCTGAGCCATCCACAAAAGCAGCATTGATGCCGCCGCTGTGCCGATCCATGCAAAACATCTTCATTGAATTGGTCAGATAGCCGTCATGGTCATCAGGATCTGATGGGGGGAGGTCGGTATCTCTGGGGTACCCATCCACCAATTTACAGTCGAGGAATAGGGGTGTATTGTTAGCTTGCCTGACATTTATCGTTTTTCGCCAGGTCAAGTTAACTGGGGCATCCCAGATTTCAGTTCTACCCGAAGGCGGATTCGAACACCATTCATTCATTCCGTAGCTTCCCTCCGGAAACTCGTCCCACCAGTTTTCGGGTGTGGCGGTATTTTCCTTCGCAAAGGGTCCCCAATTTATAAACGTCCCCCCATACTCCATATTCGTTCCACCACCGGCAACATTGGCAATGGCTATGTCATTCCTTTTGGTAGAAGGACAATAGCGAATGTCTTGATTCTCATAGTATGCCATAGTCGCGTGGCACCAATAAGAATCGTAGGTACTCATTCCGTCTCCCTGGTAATTCTGCGGAAAACTCTGGCTGTTGTCATTTGCGTACAAAGAGAAGATGAGGCCCCAGTGTTTAACGTTCGCCCGGCACATCACGCCCCGGGCTTGCTTCCTGACCCGTTGCAGGGACGGCATGAGAACCGCCATTAGCAGCGCAATTATCGAGATGACTACCAAGAGCTCAATCAGTGTAAATCCACGTCCCTGTCCGGCTGTTCTTGTTCGGTCCATTTGACAAACTCCCCGCCAAAAAGTGTTTCTTTCCGGCGCCCACATTCCAAGAGCTTCGTTAAGAGGCTTCGTTGAACATCCATACGCGGGATTGACGCAACAGCTTCGTCACATGCCTTGATTGCGCCACTGTCACTTCTCCTTTACATCAACGGCTCAGCGCCGGGTCAACGCACCCAACGGGTCATTCAGCCGAACCAAGATTCGTGAAGAAGGGCCTGTGCCGATGTGGCACAGGCCCTTAAGGAGAATTATCGATTCAATACCGTTTTCCTTTCAAGACCTAAACCAAACTACTCGACTGTAAAAACACCACTCGCTTCAACCGTGTAGCTGTCGTTAAATAACAATCTCACGTTGTAGGTACCAGGTGTAGGAAGACCGGCATCATAGGTCACGGAACCATCAGTCACACCCTCTAGATAGATGAAATCTATAAAATTCTGAGAAGAATCGCCATCAACAAAGAACGCCACCCAGTCGAGATCATTGCCGGGAGCATTTGTAAAATGCACAACAATTGGTTCATTGGGGCTATAGGATGCTTTTTCTGTCCGTACGGTGGGTTGTGTGTTGACCACTGCCGTACTCACGCCCACGCGAAGCAGGTCCACATAAACTGTGCCCTTGGCGCCACTCGGGACGCCGCCGGGTGTCCCAATACCAATGGTGATCGATGCAATGCTGCTGAGACTGACCGGGTCCAGGTCCCCCAGTGGAATGATCCAGGGCTCGAAGGCATTGCTCTGGGTCGCCGTGGCATCAGCGCCCATATAAGAAACCGTGGCCGATCGCCCGGAACTGTCGGTTATGACCGCATATATCGGTTGACCGTCGTTGGCCGGCTGCTCACCGCCAGGGCCAATGCCGCGTATGTGCAGCGAAAAACTCGTGGGCGCGCCGACGGTCCAGTCCAAAGCCGGATCAAAGGTGCGTGTCACCTCCGAGATCGGGGCCGCGCTGTTGTCGTATTGGATCGGCATTGACTTGCCGCCCTCATGAACGATCGATGTTTCCGGCTCGTTGCCGTTGCCGACGGTCGCCCCGTTGGCCGGGTCGTCGAAGCCATCGATCCACGTGGCCCAGATCTCGAGGAATTCCTTATCCGCGTACGACTCGAAATCATCGACGGTCAGATAGTCCGGCGCCATGAAGCTCCAGATATAACCCTCGTAGCGAGGAGGCGTACCCACCGCGTTGGTCTCGCTCACCTGCCAATAGTAGGTTTCTCCGTAGAGGAGAGGGTCCGGCGTGTAGCTGCTCTCCTGCGTCACAACGGCGGCGGCACTGCCATCGGCAACAGCCGCTTGATCCCGACTCAGCACCACCTCGTGGCCATCGGCCTCTCTACCGGCACGCCAACTGAGCGTGGGATTCACCGACTCGGCGCTGCCACCGTCGGCCGGCTGCGGTTCCCGTGCATAGACCGGAATGTAGTAGAACCGGACCTCACTCAGGCTGGCCTGAGGTGCAATGCCGTGGACGGTGTTGACGGTCACGCGGACATACTGGGCCATGGCACCGCCGAAATCTATCGTGTTATTGTGCACATAGCCCTCTGTTCCCGGGGCCTGGGCCAATGGCCCGACGCCGTCCAAGATGGTCCAGTTCTCACCGTCTAAGGAGTAATCGATGACGACATCCTTGGCGCCGAATCCCACGAAGGCCTCGATGGGCTGATTCGAGTTCCAGATCCAAAGCTCGTGCAGCTTGTAGGCCCGGTCGAAGGCGTATTCGATGGTGGCCGGGATACTCCCGCTGATCCACATGTCATCGGCGGAAATCCCATGAAGACTGTCCACCAACCCGGAACCGTCGATGGTCTTCTCGGGCCCGGAAACGCCGAACGAGCTGGAGGCCTGGACCGTGATCTCGTTGATTGAAATCGAGAAGGGCTCAATCGTAAAGGTCCAGACATCGCCTTTATCGACGGTAGCCCCATCGACCGCATCCACCCGCCAGTAGTACGTCTTGCCAAATTCAAGAGCTTGTGCCGGAGCATAGCTGGCAGCAGTCTGGGCGATGCCGCCAGTGGCGTCGTTGACACCAGCGAAAGTCTCACCAAAATAGACTATCTGCCCATTCGTCGGGGCTGATGATTCTGCCGGCTGCCAGCTAAGCACCACATCCCGGGGTAAATCTGCCTGCGCGCTGGCAGGTTTCGGGTTACCGGCAAGACCAGCGTCAAGGTAAGAAAGTGTTACGTCCTCGAAGGTGACGAATTCAGCCGTCGTTTGTATTTTTATCCCGATCTTCTTTCCGGCGTCGGCGGCGGTGGCGGTATAGTCTAAGCTCACCTGCTCCCAGGAACCCACCGGTGCACTGCCGCTGCTCTCACTCAGGTCGTCGGCATGATCTTCTCCGGTAAAGTGGAGGGACCATCCGTTGGGATAGCCGCTCCACGCGATTCCCACCCAGACGCTCAGTGTGTACGTTACATCTTCAATGAATGTCTCGTCAAGAATCTGGTAGACCACGTCAAAGTAAGCAGTATTGCCATAGTAGTCGGACGAGGTCACCTTGTGGTTGCCGCTATGGGGCGGCAAACCCCAGTCATAGTATGTGGCGTTAATATACGCGGCATAGTTCGGATCTTGCCACGGCCCGGTATACACAGGATCATCGAGATAGAGGTAGAGCTCTACAGCCACCGTGGCCGCGGGGGTGTCTTCAAAGCCCGCATCCGGTACGATGATGTCCACCTTCGCGGCCGTCGCAGACGAGACCGGCAGAAGCACAGCCGCAAAGAATCCAATGATTGCAAAAAACAATGTCTTTCTCATTGCACTACCTCCCGAAAATGAACTTCCAATTGGCACCTCGCCCCTTATCTATTGCTTTAGCCGTTAACGAGCGTATCTGCGGTGATCACATCAAGATATGTTTCTCGAGGGGATCATTCGAAGGTCCGTTAGATCTCGAAGTGAATGCCGCTTTCATGCGGGCAGATATGGCTTAGAGGCCGGCTTCTAAGTTTACCCATGCAGCCAACACCACTTCAAGCTGCGGGCCCCTAAATGCCTGATTCTCCATTTGAAATCCATGCATATTTAAGGACTAACATCACACTACTCTGACTCAACACTCGCTCAACATTGTATGCCCCAAGCAAGGACAGATCAAGAAAATTCAATCCCGGGACCGCCATGACAACCAGACCACAACCCAGTATAATTACTTAGAATCACAGGCAGACGCGATAGATGCGTCCGCAGCCAGCGCCTAAATGATTGGGCAAAGCCAAGCGTCCAAGGAGCGGAGATTGCTGCATTCGCTTGGGCTCCTTCGCAATGACCGGGCCGGCGTTTCATTGGTATACTGGCGCGCAGCGGCTAGGGGCTCGCAATGACAGTTGTTTCTATGCCCAGAGTACCCATAGATTTCTGGGCAAAGGATAGAGCGAATCCGTCTCGCGGCGCTAGCCGTTTTCGGGATTGTTTTTCCTTCTTTCCTTAGAGCATTGATATCGATACGCTGTTGCTCGGTGAGCTGCCGGTACCTCTTACGCATGAATGCGCCTTCACAGGAGCGTTGATTGACGGCATGAGCGGGGCTATCTGTTCGCCCTACTTGCTGCCACTCATCAGTAGTACTTGCGAGTTGAATCCGCCAAATAAGAACAATAGGAAAATGAAAAAAACCTATACGACTAGCCATGTTCTGTTATTAGGCCTGATACTCCTCAGTGGTGGTCAGATGACCTCTGCCCAGACATTGAGCCTGAATAAGGCTACATATGACTCAGGGGAAGCGATTTTGGCAACTTTCGCAGGCGGCCCCAATAACAAGAAAGACTGGATAGGGATTTATCTTTCCAACCAGACTCCAGGGAGTGGCCCTTCTCGAGCTTACCTTTACGTCAATGGCAACTGCCAGGGGGACGAAGCCCATAGCAACGGCTCAGCTATCTTTGAGAGCGCCTCATCATGCGTTACATGGCCTTTGCCGCCAGGTCCTTACTCGGCCTACTTTTTAGAGAACGACAAATACACTCTACTCGACGGTCCGGTGAACTTTACGATCGTAGGATTACCACGCGGCAACGGAGCGCTTACTTTGGATCAATCGAGTTACTACGAAGGTGAAACCATTACCGCCACCTTCAGGGGTGCCCCCGGCAATGCATTAGACTGGATGGGCATTTGGGAAACGCCAAAGGGTGGTGCGCCTTCTGCTTGTACAGCCGTCAAATCCGCTCGTTCCAGGAATTATACCGATGGTCACGTAGACGGCACCGTGACGATTCATACACCGTTTAATTTTGGTGGCACTCATGTTGCCCACTTACTTATGAACAATGGGCACTGTGACATTGCCGATCCAGTGACGTTCACGGTGCTCTCTGGACCTACCAGTAATCTCAGTGGACCAGGCGGCGGTAAGAAAGTACTTTTTATGATGATGGATGGCGTAAGACCCGATGCACTGGCACTGGCCAACACACCCCATATAGATTTGCTCATTGCAAATGGGGCCTACGATGGAAACGCCAGTACCAACTCTGCCACGTTTAGTGGCCCCGGCTGGTCAGATTTGCTTACGGGTGTCACCACCGCTAAGCACAATGTAACGAGCAACAGTTATACCCATGACATTAACCTAAAAGATTGGCCTTCATGGTTAGATATTCTTGAAACAGAAGATGCCAGTATCAACACGGCAAGTGTCTCCAGTTGGGATCTGGTCAACGCCGCGGTTTCTCATCATATTGATCACCGTGTGATGCACGATGGTTATGCAGTGGGTTGGGATACTGCGGATTTGAATTGCAAGAATGATGTGAAGAATCTGCTTGCCAATACAGATGTTGATGCACTGTTTTTGCCTTTTGCCTATACAGATGAATTAGGGCATGCCCACGGTACCCTTGCTCGGGAAACCTTGGATTATATTGAAGTGATCGATGGATTTATTGGTGAATTGGTTTCTACCATTGAAGGTCGCGCGACATTTGCCAGCGAAGATTGGTTGATCTTAATGGGGACCGATCATGGTCGTACCACTGCCGGTGGTCATGGTGGAACGACGCCTGATGAGAAATGGGTATACTTTTTGGCCAGTGGTAGTGGTTCGGCGCGGGGCACCTCTGTTTCAAATGCATCCAATGTTGATTTCGCGGCCACCGCGATTACCCACATGCTTGGTTCAGTCCCCGCAGGATGGAATCTGGACGGAACCGCCAGGGGACTTCGTGTGCCGGGCGCTGCTGCCAGTGGTCGTACAGCCACTGATTGACAGGGTGATCATATCGCAGTGGCATCTCAAAATGCCGGTGGCCAATAGCCGGGCACGGCGACAGTTAGGGACCGGCAAGAAATAACTTGGACTTTTGAACGCCCAATTGCACCCCATCTTTGATCGCTTCTCAATCGCGACATCCGCGACGTAGAACAGCTACGCCTGTGGTGTCGCTCAATCGGGCGCGACCCAATATGGGGCACACTTGGACCCCAAACTGTCCAACTTATTTATTGCCGATCCCTTACCACTACCGATGAAAGTAGGCAGTGATGAGGCCTGCGTCGTGATAAACACAATATTGTTCATTCCATCTCTGCTGGCTTATGGCCAAGTGCCTTCAGTACTTCCTGATCCACTGCATAAGCGATGTCCTCAAACGGTGAATAACGGCCGCGCTTGAATCGATGCGATTTGAGGCCGAGTTGCATCTGCTCGCATACTTGCCAGTCCTCCTGGTTCGTCAGGTCCCAGAATTTCACTGCAGACTGAAACCGTTCCATAAGCTTGTGGTCTGCGAGGACATCGGGATGAACCAGAAAAAAGCAATCATTCCCGATTCTGTCGAGGGCTACCGAACGGATGCGATGATACAATACGAAATCGGGGTGCGGGGTTAGCAGCAGATTTGGAAAGACCGAATAGTAGTGAACACGCTGCAGATCCTCTCCAGATACCTTGCATACAGGGGGTGCGGCGGCTTTTCCGTCCATGGTCATGCTGCCGCGCCTCTCAGTCATCTCCATATAACCGCCGATCACGGCCCCTTCAAAACAGTCATGTACCGCACCGCGAAAGGGAGTCCGTTTTGAAAGCATGGGGTGTACTCCAGGACAGTGGTAGCACTCCTGGTAGTTTTGGAGAATTATCTTCCAGTTGCACTTCAGTTTGTACTCTAACTTGTGTGCTATCCGCAAATCGGGGAGATTCCAATCCTCGAACCTATTCATCAGGGCGCCCATTTCTTCTTCAAAGGGGACGGGCGCTTCGGCGAGGTTGATGAAAACGAATCCACCCCAAATGCCGACGTGGGCCGAAAACAGAGCATAGTCCGTTTTCTCAAAATCAGCCACGTCGTTGAGTAAGGGGGCTGCCTTGAGACCGCCGCTGAGATCGTATTTCCAGGCATGGTATGGGCATTGAATGACACCCGATGAAAAATGTCCTTTCTCGGCTTTACAGATTCTTGTTCCGCGATGACGGCAAACATTAAAATGCGCCTGTATCTTGTTTTGAGCATCGCGAACGACAATAAGGCTCTCATCGCCGATGGCCACCGTCTGAAAATCACCCGGCTCAGGAATCTCTTCTTCCCTGCATACGAACAGCCAGCGCTTATAAAAAATCTTTTCCACTTCTTCAGCATAAATTGCTTCCGATTGATAGTATTCCCGCGGTAGCGTTAGCAGTGTCGCTGGCGATCGGTAATCGACGCCCCGCTTCTTGTAGGCATTCTGCTTGTTATTCATGATATTCCTTTCCGGCGGTCTCTCTATTCATGATTCAACCTCCATTAAGGCAGTGAAATAAACACGCAATGTTCGCCGGACTCTGCCTGGGCAGGTTTCCCGCCGAGAACTCACCGTCCTGAGCAAGGTTCCGTGTAAAACTACTGCCTTGAAAGCACCATTTTGACGGCTAAGGCTCCAGGGGCCCCCGTCAATCCTCCTCCGGGGAAGCTCCCTCCAGAGCAGAGATACAATCCGTCAAATGGGGTTTTGTATTGGCTGCATTCTGGTGTAGGACGCACTAGTAGTTGGTCGAGAGCATGCTCCCCTTCGCAAAGCTGACCCCCGCTCAGGCCGTAACGTTCCTGGATATCCTGCGGAGTGAGCAGCTCTTTGCCGAGAATGCTCTGCCTGATGCCGGGTATTTTATCGTCGAGGGCCTCAATCACGTTGTCACAGAGTTTTTCTCTGGTTTCGCTCGTCCACCCTCCCCTGAGAGAGTAGGGTGTGTAATGAATCAGCACGGAGATCACCGCTTGACCTGCGGGAGCCAGATCTTCATGATCCTGGGAGGGCAGGTAGATGTCGAGACAGGGATGGCGGGTCACCTCATCGTATTTGATGGGGTCAAAAGCCCTTTCGATACTGTCCAGATCGTCAGCGATCAGAACTCTGTTCGCTTCCCCAGTCCCGACCAAGGTAGGCGCCTTGTTGACCGCTAGGATAAGTTGCGAAGAGAGTCCACGGGTTCTGAACTTTGTCAGGCGCTGTTCAAAGGTATGACTGAGGTGCCGCGGGTCCATCATCTCGAGGAAAACGTTTTTAGGTCCACACGCCGCCATGATCGTTTTGGCCTCAATGAAGCAATTATCTGCCAGCCGAATCCCTTTACCGGGCTCAATGGCACTGACCCTGGCGCTTGTCTCAAAATGAACACCGCTGCTCTTGGCCGCTTTTTCCAAAGCCGAGATGAGCGCCAGGCCGTCCCCCTTCACACTAGATCCGCGGCTGACCTGCTGCATCAAAAAATTGGCATTCGTTCCGGGCGACCAGGGTCCGCTATAACTTTCGGTCACCGCAGGGAGCGCTAAAGCAGCCTTGAGTCCATCGTTTTCGAACCACTCATCCAACCAGTCATAGACCGCCATGGGAGCGAGACGTAGGATTTCGAGCATATCCTTTTTGCCCAAGCGCCTAAGCTGAAATCCGCGCTTGAATAGCGACCAAAGATCACTTCCCTGAGGATCGACAATGTCCGGAGGAATATTGTTGAGAAGCTGACTGATAGGTCCATTGATCTTCTGATAAAAGGCCTTCATTGCTTTATAGTTCTTGGCATCCGACGAGGAGACCTTGGCGATTTCGTCCGCTGTTTCATCAATCTGATCGGAAAGGATGATATGTTGGTCTTTCCCAAACGCTAAGGTCTTCGTTGATTCTGCATAAGTCAATCCATGATCCTTGAGCCCAAGCTCATCAACCACCCATCTGCGAAACATTGAGGTGTCATTGAGAATACCAGGCGATTGAAACCCTGGATGGAATTCATGGCGAGCGCACAGTCCGCCAATCTGGTCACCCGGGCACACAATCGCGACCTTGCGTCCCGCTTTGGCCAAATATGAAGCCGCTGTCAAAGCGTTGACGCCACCGCCAATCACAACAACATCATAAGACATTAAACGCCTCCTTCGGTTAACATCGTCTTGGCGGCAAGTTCACCTGGGGCGCCCATGAGGCCGCCGCCCGGATGGGTGCCAGAGCCACACATCCACAATTTATGGATGGGGGTACGATATCGCGACCATTCGGCAACCGGTCGGAGGAAGGCCAATTGCTCAAGACTCAATTCACCCTGGAAGATGTTACCCTCGGTGAGCCCCGTCATTTTCTCAATATCCCACGGGCTTATGACTTGCTTGTGGATAATACAGTCTCGTATATCCGGAGCGCATTCTTCAATCGTATCGATAACGGCATTGCCAAACGCATCCCGTTGTTCGGGCCATTTATCGGCTCCTTCTTTTAGGTTGTAGGGCGCGTACTGCACAAATGCCGACAGTACGTGTTTACCGGGAGGGGCGACGCTGGGGTCGGATAGAGAGGGAATAACAATATTCAAGAAAGGGCGCCTGGAGAACGCACCATATTTGGCTTCATCGTAAGCACGCTCTACATAATCAATAGAGGGAGCAATCGTGATGTCACCTTTAAGATGGTGGTGGCCGGGGCGACCGTCTTTGAAATTGGGTAACCGACTCAAGGCAAGATTGACCTTGCCTGAACTTCCTCGATTCTTGTAACGTTTGATTTGCGTGACAAAATCATCGGGGAGTTCATGTTCACCCACCATTTTCAAAAAAGTGCGGTTTGGGTCAAGGCCAGAGATGACAGTGCCTGCTCTGATGTCGTCTCCATTTTCCAAAACAATGCCCGAGGCTCGACCTTTCTTGATATCGATGTGGTCAACGGCTGCATCGGTGATGATTTCGGCTCCAAAAGACAGGGCGGCCTTGGCGCACGCCAAGCTGATTTGACCCGTGCCTCCTTTTGAGAATCCCCAGGCCCGGAAGGCTCCATCGATTTCGCCCATATAGTGGTGTAAAAGAACATAAGCCGTCCCAGGTGAGCGTATACCCAAGAAGGTGCCGATGATACCACTGCCCGCCATGGCGGGGAGAAGAGGTTCGCTTTCAAACCATTCTTGCAAGAAGTCAACGGCGCTCATGGTCATGAGTTTCACGTTGAGGTAGCGCAATTTGCCGTCGAAGTCCTTAAAGAGTCTTGCCATCTTAAATAATTTGAACAGTTCCTTGGGGTTGAGGGAAGCGGGTTCCGGGGCAGTGGTGTCAATAATGTTTTTGGCGAAACGAGAAAGGCGACCCATTGCCAGACCAAATTCAGAATAAAGGGAAGCATCTCTCTGTGAAAAGCGAGCAATTTCATCTCGTGTCCTCTCGGAATCGGCCCAGCGCACTAGACCCCTGTCTCCCGGTATGGGATTGTAGGTGGTTTCCATGGGTATGATTTGCAGGCCATGTTTGACCAAATCGAGTTGTCGGATAATATGAGGGCGGAACAGGCTGACGACATAGGAGAAGGTGGAGAAGGTAAAGCCCGGCACAATTTCTTCGCTAACCGCTGCTCCACCGACTAAGGGGCGTTTTTCCACAACCAGAACGCTTTTCCCAGCTTTGGCCAAATAGGCAGCGCAGACAAGGCCGTTATGCCCCCCCCCTATGATGATGGCATCGTAAGAAGATGTCTTGGGCTTGCTTACCGTTTTGATCATATCAATTTCGCTTTCTATCGGGGTTAAAGAACATCGGCTTGCAGACCTTCACGGGACAACGTTTTCTTTCGTATTCGGCGGTGACTTCTATCTGAAGCGTATCTCCCATCGTGAAATGACCGGTCCTGATGGAGGCCAATGCCAGATTTTTCTTGAGGGTGGGTGACCAGGCACCACTCGTGGCCTGGCCTATTTGTTTTCCGTTCCGACCATAGACAGGTACTGCCGTTCGCCAGGCACCTGCAGGCGTCTGTGGGGGAAGATCGAACTTCGCGAAAATGCTTTCATAGGCATCCCAATCGTATTCCAGCCCCACAAACTGCCAGAGGCTCCCCTCTTTTTTCTCTTTTTTCAAGGCCTGTTGGCCAATAAAACTGTCTCGGTCCAGGTTAACAGACCAACCCAAGTTGAGTTCGAACGGAGTGGATTTGCGCGAATTAATGACACAGTGGTTCGCTGAGAAATAATCCACGCCGTTCAAAATAAAACCAGCCTCTACGCGTGCCACATCCAGAGCAGCGAGACCGGCCGGGAGTAGTTGATAATTCTTACCTGATTCCATTACCGCGTCGTAGACGGCCAGGGCGTCTTTATTCTCACACCAAATTTCATAACCCAAATCACCCGTGTAACCCGTACGTGTTATGGTGACCTTGCGCTTGTCGATGCTACAATCTATTAACCGGAAATACCCAAGTGAAGCAATGTCTCCACCCGCGGCATGGGTGAGTATTTCTCTGGAGAGAGGTCCCTGTAAGGCGAGAATACCGAAGCGTGACGTACTATCTTCAATCGTTACCTTCAAAGACCGTGCATTCTGATGGAACCAGTGAAGCACGGGTTCAGCCGATGTGACCCGATAATGGTCTTGACTCAAGCAGGTAACCGTCCCATCGTCCAGGACCTTCCCGTCGTCGTCACACCAGCAGCAGTAGGTGACCTGACTCTGTTTCACTTTACTGATATCTTTGGCCATGATTCTGGAAAGTAAGCGCAAGGCATCAGGACCCGTCACTTCGTATTTGAAAAGAGGTGTCACATCCATCAGTCCGGCGGCGTGACGGTAGGCAAAGTATTCTTGCTCATGGTGGGTGTCGTAGGATACGACAGCGTAATAACCGGCCCAATCCTTCCAGTTCATGGACTGGCAGAATTGGGAAGTCCGCTGGTGAAAGGGCGACTTTTTTGGCATTGACTAAACCTTCCTATAGACTCTGACGATCGGTGTACTTATTTTGCGTAGTTGTAGATTATGGCTGCACGCTTGGCAAACTAGATTTCCATTGACCAAATTTAAGCATTTCTGAATAATTCACCTGATTCCTCCACGGAGGTTCCTTTGTAGGAGCAGTATTCAAATAGCTAAACCTTAAGACAGTGTGAGGGCAAGAAGGTGGATTAGAAGGAAATACTGGGGGTTATAGACCGGAAAAACGATTGACGTGCCTTATTGAACAGGCGCGTTCAAGCACGGTCATGAATTTATCTGCAGTGAGTACCTTTTTCATGCTGGCATTGTACTCTAAAACTGGAGCTTTTCATATGACGGCGAAGCAGACGATATCTGTTTTATCGTCGATGCAGCCGGATGCAGTCAGACGCAAAAAGGGCTGCTCGAAGCCAGATCGGATTCTCCGACAGGCTCCTAGGGCCTATATCGTCCACCCTTGCCGATACTGTTTATGAATAAACCGCTCGGCCTCGGGGCAGTTGGTCGCCTTGAGGTTTCGCGCGTCCCACTCGATCTTCTGGCCGGTCTTGTAGGAAACGGCGCCCAGCAGGACGGCCTCGGTCAAGGTGCCGGAATAGTCGAAGTTGCACGTCGTCGGGCCGCCGGTCTTGCAGGCCAACAGCCATTCCTGTTGGTGGCCGATCGATTTGGGGAGGGTCGGATCGGGCACTTTGAAGTCGGCGTATGTTTCCCTGGGCAGGAGCACGTGGCGCGAGTAGTCGGCCAGCAACATGCCCTGGTCGCCGATGAACAACACGGCCGAGTTCCAGGCCGGGATCTTCCTCGCAGCCAAAAACGGCGGTTTCTTGCCGCTGTCGTACCAGGTGAGGCTCAGCGGGGGCATGTTGTCACGGGCCGGATAGGCGTAGCGAACGATGAGCCACTGAGGCGTGCTGTAGGGATCGAGCGTTGGGCCCTCGGCCTCAACGGTCGTGGGGTGCCGGAGCTTGAGTGCCCAGAAGGCCAGGTCACCGTAGTGGCAGCCAAAGTCGCCCAGGGCGCCGTTGCCGTAGGCCCACCAGTTGCGCCAGCCAAACGGAGCATAGGCCGGATCATAGGGGAAGTACTTGGACCCGGCCACCCAGCGATCCCAGTCCAGAGTCTCGGGCGTGGGCGGATACCCGGT